>NZ_VJVX01000118.1:0-7421 GCF_008033685.1 Microbispora sp. CSR-4 | reverse complement strand
GTCCACATCGTCGGGAAGCGGGGTCAGCGCCAGCTCTTGGGCCACCTCACGAACCGACCCCACCACCACCCACGACGACCGCACACCACCCCGACCACGGTCACGACCACGATCACGCCCACCCACACCGCCGGAAGCACCCGCACCTGCGCCCGCACCCGAGCCAGAGCCGCCCGCGCCAGCGCCATCCGTGCTAGCGCCAGAGCCATTCGCACCGGCGGGAGCCGCGTCCTCGGCAGTCTCACGGGCGGCATTCGCGCCAGTGCCGTTCGCGCCACCCACATTCGCACCGGCGAATGCCGCACTGTCGGCGGCCCCGCGCGCGGCGTGCGCGCGAGCGCCATGCGCGCCAGCGGCGTCCGCACCGGCGGCAGCCCCACGGGCGGCACCCGCGTCAGATCCCGCGCTGTCGGCGGTCCAACGCGCGGCGTTCGCGTCAGCGCCGTCCGTGCCAGCACCGCTTATGCCAGCGGCATTCGTACCGGTGGCCGCCCCACTCGTGGCATCCGCGCCGTCGTTGGTTGCGCTGTCAGTATCGGTGCCTGGGACGTCCGCGCCCGGGGCGTCCACGCTCTCGACAACAGATGCGTCGGCGCGCTGCCGGAGCCCGAAGTTGATGATCGGGAAGGGCTCGCGGGCGGACGAGCCGTCGGACGACCACAGTGGGGAATTGGCGATCAGACGGTCCCACCACTCACCGTCGGCATCGTTCGAATGACGAAGGCGCTCAGGATCAATGTCGAACAGATCCACTACACCCTCCTCGCTTGATTCGAACTGATGTATGGATTCTCTCACACTCTGTGAGCGAGTGGCAACCGTGCGCAGTGAAGGGTTGGAGCCTCAGGTCGTCCGAAAAAACAGGGGGTGCTGCACGTCAATGGGGGTGGGCAAAAGCAGCGAAGGGTTGGCCGAAGAGCAGCGAGGGGGCTGCCTGGAATCGCCCCGCATCCGGCTGTGAGTATCCGGGCGGTGAGCATCAGGGCTGCGAGTATCCGGGCGGTGAGTAGGTGAGCATCGGGGCGGTGAGCATCGGGGCGGTGAGTACGGCGAGCGTCCGGAGTGCGAGCACCTGGGCCGCGAGTATCCGATCGCCGAGCACCGTGAGAAGGGCGGATACTCAGGTAAGCCCGACATCAGGGAGGGCTCGACAGCGAGGAAGGACGGTTAGGCCGCCTTGACCACACGGCGACGCCAGACCACGTTGCGCCGTCTCCACGGGGCCATCATCGATCTGATCGTGCTGATGAACCTGCCCAGCCGCGATGACGAGCTGCTGGCCGAAGCCGGCGTCTCCCTCGACCGCGCGCTGTTCCCGCTCCTCGTGGGCATCGAGCGATTCGGGCCGATCGGCGTGGTCGAGCTGGCCGAGCGCGCCGGACGCGACTACACCACGATCAGCCGCCAGGTCGCGAAACTCGCCTCTCTCGGGCTGGTAGAACGACGCCCCAGCCCCGCCGACGCGCGGGTGAAGGAGGCCATCATCACCGCCGAGGGCCGCCGCGTCACCGACGCTCTCGACGCCGCCCGCCAGCGCCTGGCCGGTCCCGTTCTCGCGCAGTGGAGCGACCGGGACCTCATGGAGCTCGAACGCCTCATGCGCCGCTACGTCGACGACATGTCCGCCGCGAAGGCCATAAAGGGCGACTGACGGGCCGCCGATCTCCGTCCCCTCACGGAACTCTTGTAGCACGGGCCGCCACCGCCGCCGGAGGTTAAAGTGCTACCAGAACCTTGTTCTCTTTATCGAAGGGTGGCGCCATGTCGGCTGCTGAGGGGTCCGAGCTGAGGTTCGACGGAAGGGTCGCGATCGTCACCGGGGCCGGGCACGGGCTCGGCAGGTCGCATGCGCTGCTGCTCGGCAGCCGCGGGGCGAAGGTCGTCGTCAACGACCTCGGTGGCGCACTCGACGGCACCGGCGCGTCCTCGGGACCCGCGGCGGAGGTAGCCGAACTCATCGTGAAGAACGGCGGGGAGGCGGTGGCCAGCACCGACAACGTCGCCACTCCGGAGGGCGCGGAGGCGATCGTGCGGACGGCGCTCGACGCGTTCGGCCGCGTCGACATCCTCGTCAACAACGCCGGCATCCTGCGCGACCGGTCGTTCGGGAAGATGACGGTCGAGGAGTTCGACGCCGTGATCGCCGTGCACGTGCGCGGCTCGTTCCTGGTCAGCCGCGCGGCGTTCCCGCACATGAAGGAGCAGGCATACGGACGGATCGTGAACACCTCCTCGCCCGCCGGGCTGTTCGGCAACTTCGGCCAGGCCAACTATTCGACGGCCAAGATGGGCCTGGTGGGCCTCACGAAGACCCTCGGCATCGAGGGTGCGCGGGCGAACATCAGGGCCAACGCGATCGCCCCCGTCGCGTGGACGCGGATGACCGAGACGCTGCTGCCCGCGGAGTTCGAGAGCAAGTTCACCCCCGAGCGGGTCAGCCCGCTCGTGGCCTACCTGGCCCACGAGAGCTGCGTGACCACCGGCGAGGTGTTCTCGGTCGGCGCCGGGCGGATCGCCCGGGTGTTCGTGGCGGAGGGGCCGGGCTGGCGGACCGACGACCTCACCGTCGAGGCGATCCGCGACAACTGGGAGGCCGTCATGGCCGAGCAGCCCTATCTTCCGACGAAGCTGGGCGAGCAGGCCGGCGCCTCCCTGCAGGCCATGCTCTGATCTCCTTTCGTCGTCCCCGGCCGGGAGGTCAGACCTCCTCGGCCGGCTGCTCGGCCGGGACGACGAGACCGCGGGACAGGTCCCCGGGCCGCCGGGGTGTCGGCTCGCGGCCCGGCGGCTGCCTGACCGGCAGGTCCGGGAAGGGCGGCGGCGCGTTGCGCCGGGCCTGCGGCTGCGCGCCGATCGTGAGCTCCTCGCCGTGGTGCGACACCGTGAGGGGCGAGCCGTGCAGGAGCCGGTACGTCGTGCCGTCCGGGGCGACATCGACCCGCGCCAGGCGGCCCCGGTAACGGACGCGGAAGGTGAGCCGGGTGATGCCCTGCGGCAGGCGGGGCGCGAAGCAGAGCCGGCCGTCGTGCGCCCGCATGCCGCCGAACCCGTTCACCAGCGCGATCCACGCCCCGGCGAGCGAGGCCATGTGGACGCCGTCGCGGGTGTTGTGCTCCAGGTCGCGCAGGTCCATCAGCGCGGCCTCGCCCAGGTAGGCGTACGCGAGGTCGAGCTGCCCCACCTCGGCGGCGAGCACGGCCTGGGTGCAGGCCGACAGCGAGGAGTCGCGCACGGTCAGCGCCTCGTAGTAGGCGAAGTTGCGCGCCTTCTGCTCGGGCGTGAACGCCTCGCCGCACAGGTGCATGGCCAGCACGAGATCGGCCTGCTTGACGACCTGCTTGCGATAGAGGTCGAAGTAGGGGAAGTGGAGCAGCAGCGGATACTGCTCGGGCGTGGTGTTCGCGAAGTCCCACACCGCGTGCCCGGTGAACCCCTCGCTCTGCTCGTGCACCCCCAGCCGCTCGTCGTATGGCAGGAAGATGGCGGCGGCGCAGTCGCGCCACATCGCCGCCTCCTCCAGCGTGACCCCGAGCAGCTCGGCCCGGTCGAGATGGCGTACGGCCGTCTCGGCGGCGGCCCGCAGGTTGCGCTGGGCCATGAGGTTGGTGAAGACGTTGTTGTCGGCGACGGCGCTGTACTCGTCCGGGCCGGTCACGCCGTCGATGCGGTAGCGGCCGTCGGCGTCGTGGTGGCCGAGCGCGCACCACAGCCGGGCGGTCGCGACGAGCAGCGGCAGGCCGACGTCCCGCTCGAATCCGGTGTCCTCGGTCGCGTCGACATACCGCGTGACCGCGGCGGCGATGTCGGCGTTGACGTGGAAGGCCGCCGTGCCGGCGGGCCAGTAGCCGGAGCACTCCTCGCCGTTGATCGTCCGCCAGGGGAAGGCGGCGCCGCGCAGTCCGAGCTGCTCGGCGCGGGCCTGGGCGAGCGGGAGGATCGACTCCCGCCACATGAGGGCGTCGGCGGCGGCCCGGGGATAGGTGTAGGTCATCACCGGAAGCACGAAGCTCTCGGTGTCCCAGAACGCGTGACCGTCGTACCCCGAGCCGGTCAGCCCCTTGCCCGCGATGGGCCGCCGCTCCAGCCGCGCGCCCGCCTGGAGCAGGTGGAACAGCCCGAAGCGTACGGCCTGCTGCACCTCGGCGTCGCCCTCGACCTCGACGTCCGCGCCCGCCCAGAAGTCGTCGAGGAAGGCGCGCTGCTCGGCGCACAGGCCGTCCCATCCGGTGAGCCTGGCGGCGGCCAGCGCCGCCACGACCTGGTCGTGCATCGCGGGCCTGGACCGCTTGGCCGACCAGCCGTAGGCGAAGAACTTGTCGAGCCGCAGCCGTTCGCCCGGCGCGAGCCGGGTGGCGATCGTGACCCGGCTGACGTTGCCGCCGCCGTCGCACTCGACCCGGGTGCCGTCCGGGCCCTCGATCTCGTGCCGCATCCCCGCCGCGACCCGCAGCCGGCTGGCCCTGGTGGAGTGGACCATGACGCACACGTTGTTGCGCGCGGCGACGTTCTCCTCCAGCACCAGCGGCGCCTCCAGCGCGGCGGCGGCGCGGGGATCGGCGGTCGGCGGCGGCACGGTCTCGTTGGCCACCAGCTCCGACTGGACGACCACGTTGAGCGGCTGGTCCACCGGCTCCACCTCGTAGCGGATCGCGGCCACCGCCCGGTGGGTGAACGACACGAGCCGGGTCGAGGTGACGCGCACCCGCGCCCCGGTCGGCGAGCTCCAGCAGGCCTTCCGGATGAGCGTGCCCGCCCGCATGTCGAGGACCCGCTCGTGTGAGTGCAGCGTGCCATAGCGGACGTCGAACGGCTCGTCGTCCACGAGCAGCCGGATCAGCTTGCCGTTGGTGACGTTGACGACCGTCTGCCCGGACTCGGGGTAGCCGTAGCCCGCCTCGGCGTACGGCAGCGGGCGCAGCTCGTAGAAGGAGTTGAGGTAGGTGCCCGGCAGGCCGAAAGGCTCGCCCTCGTCGAGGTTGCCGCGCAACCCGATGTGCCCGTTGGACAGCGCGAACACCGACTCGGTCTGGGCGAGCACGTCGGTGTGCAGGTGGCACTCGCGCACCGACCACGGCTCGACGATGAAGGCGGGATGCTTGATCATTTCTCGTCCAGCAGTTCGGAGAGATCCGACACCACGATGTCGGCGCCGTTGTCGCGCAGGGCCTGCGCCTGATCCCCGCGGTCCACGCCGACCACGAGGGCGAAGCCGCCCGCGCGCCCGGCGGCGACCCCCGCCAGCGCGTCCTCGAACACCGCGCACTCGGCCGGTGTGAGCCCGAGCGCCTCGGCGGCGGCGAGGAACATGTCGGGGGCGGGCTTGCCCGCGAGCCCGCGCTCCTTGGCCACCTCGCCGTCGATCCGCGCGTCGAACATGTCGTCGATCCCGGCCGCGGCGAGCACGCGCCGCGTGTTGGCGCTGCTGGAGACGACCGCGCGGCGCAGCCCGGCGTCGCGTACGGCGCGCAGGTAGCGCACCGAGCCTTCGAAGACCTCCACGCCCTGCCGGTCGAGGATCGCCTGGACCAGCTCGTTCTTGCGGTTGCTCAGGCCGTTGACGGTGGGCATGCCCGGCGGGTCGTCCGGCCTGCCCTCGGGCAGGTCGATGCCCCTGGACAGCAGGAACTCCCGGGTGCCGTCCAGGCGCTTCCTGCCGTCGACGTACCGCTCGTAGTCGCCGGTCGCGTCGAAGGGCACGAACGGCGTGCCGGTGGCGGCCGCTCGATCGCGCAGGTATTCGTCGAACATCTCCTTCCACGCCGCGGCGTGGATCAGGGCCGTACGCGTGAGCACCCCGTCCATGTCGAACAGGCAGCCGCGCACTTCGTCAGGCAACCCCAGCATGCGCCCTCCAACCGGTCTCCTGACTCTCCTACCCCGTCAGACGCTCCTAACTTTTGTTGATTCCAGCGAAAGATTGCATCGGATCGATAAAAGGTCTTCCCTGATCAGGGGGAAAAGAGGTACGTTTCCAGCCAATCACCGGGACGCGGAGGCGTACGTGAAGAGGACGACCATCAGGCCGGAGAACGTCCATCAGGCCGCGCTCCTGCGGTTGCTGAGGGAGGGCGGGCGCTCCCGCGCCGAACTCGGCGACGTGGTGGACCTGTCACGGTCGAAGCTCAACGTGGAACTGGACCGGCTGATCGAGCTGGGGCTCGCCGAGCCCGACGGACTGGCCGCCTCACGCGGGGGCAGGCGCTCGGGACGCGTACGGCTGGCCCGTGACATCCGGTTCGCCGGGCTCGACATCGGCGCCACCTCGATCGACGTGGCGGTCACCGACGGCGAGCTCAACGTGCTCGGTCACCTGAGCGAGCCCTGCGACATCAAAGAGGGGCCCGCCGCCGTGCTCGACCGGGCCATCGAACTGCTCGGCAAGCTGAGCAGGGACGGGCTGTTCAGCGAGCTCAGCGGTGCCGGCGTCGGCGTCCCGGGGCCGGTGAGCTTCGCCGAGGGCGTTCCGGTGGTGCCGCCGATCATGCCGGGCTGGGACCGCTACCCGGTCAGGGAGACGGTCGGTCAGGCACTCGGCTGCCCCACGGTGGTCGACAACGACGTCAACATCATGGCGCTCGGAGAGCTGCACGCCGGTCTCGCGCGGCACGTCGAGGACTTCCTGCTCGTCAAGATCGGCACCGGCATCGGCTGCGGCATCGTGGTGGACGGGAAGATCTACCGCGGGGTGTCCGGCAGCGCCGGCGACATCGGCCACATCCGGGTGGACGATCTCGGGCCGGTCTGCTCCTGCGGCAACTCCGGGTGCCTTGAGGCGTACTTCGGCGGCGCCGCGCTGGCGCGCGAGGCGGTCGTGGTGGCCCGCTCGGGCGGCTCGCCCTACCTGGCCGAACGGCTCGCGGTCGCGGGCGCGCTGACGGCCGAGGACGTCGCCGCCGCCGCGGCGCAGGGCGACGCCGACGCGATCGGGCTGATCCGCGACGGCGGACGCCGGGTGGGCCAGGTGCTGGCGAGCCTCGTCAGCTTCTTCAACCCCGGCCTCGTGATCATCGCGGGGGGCGTGGCCAAGCTCGGCCACGTGCTGCTCGCGGAGATCAGGAGCGTCGTCTACCGCAGGTCGCTGCCGCTCGCCACCGGAAACCTGCCGATCGTGCTGTCCGAGCTCGGCGACACCGCGGGTGTCGTCGGCGCCACCCGCCTCATCAGCGATCACGTCTACTCCGACCACGTCTACTCCGCCAACTGATCATCGTTGGGAGATCCCCATGGCCGACGAACACCCCCTGCTCCAGATGAGGGGGATCGTCAAGCAGTTCCCCGGCGTACGCGCGCTGGATGGTGTGGACCTGGAGGTCAGGGCTGGCGAGGTGCACTGCCTGCTCGGGCAGAACGGGGCCGGGAAGTCCACGCTGATCAAGATCTTGTCGGGTGCGCATGCGCCGGATGAGGGGGAGGTGCTGCTG
>NZ_VJVX01000117.1:0-7515 GCF_008033685.1 Microbispora sp. CSR-4 | reverse complement strand
CAAACAACGGTTTCCCGACCGCCCGGACCGGGACTTCCTTCAACAGACTCGGCTCAACACACGGCGTATGGCCAACGGCCCGCCAGCTAGGCTCACCTGCAACGGCTGCCCCAAGCCTACCTCGAACACACCATCGAATCAAACCCTGACCTGGGCAAATATGGAGCCCCAACCGGGAGGTGCCGCCCGATACGACGTCCCGCCCGGAGACGTGCTCGCAGAGCCTTCCGGGCTGTCGCAGAGTCTTCAGGGCTGTCAAGTACGGGCCCCATCCGTGAAGACTGGGAACGCGCCGCCGAGCGTCGCGGGTGCGGACTCTTGGACGAGTCGGGTGCCTGCCCCGGCGCTACTGCGCCCACGGATGAGGAACCGCGGTCGGCCCTGGAGATCGGTACGAACTCCCATCGCCAGCTCGTCCTGACGGGCGCTCCAACTTTGGAACGCAAACGCTCCTCGACGGCTGATATCGATGAGTAGCCATCCTGTGTGACCACTGACACTCCCACGACCGGGGAGGAGCCGGGCGCCTTCGACCTCGCAAGGGACGCGGCCCCGGGGCTGCCGCTGACGCTGGTGGAGCGGTGGAGGGCGAGCGGCCGTACCGCCGCCGACGCCCGGCGGCTGCTCGGCGCGCACGTCACGACCGGATACAGCGTGGTGTCCGACTCGGCCGGGCTGACCAGGCTGAGCCGCAGCCTCGGCCTGCTGGAGGTGCTGGCGCTCATCGACGGCCCGAAACGCGTCCTGCACGCGTACGGGATCGGCGTGGGCGGCCGGGCGATGGGCGTCTGGGCGGCGGACAACGCGCAACTGTTCCATCCCGCGACGACCGACGCGGGGACGCTGCTGTCGGCCCTGCTGCGAGCGCAGGACGAGATCGGGCGCACCTGCGGGATCCGCGTCGGCATCGGCGTCCACCACGGCGACTACTACGACCTGGACGGCGGACTGTACGGCGCCGAGGCCGACGCGGTCGAGCACCTCGTGGAGAACCACACCGAGGGCGGCGAGATCGTGGTCACCGAGGCGGTGGCCGAGCGGCTGCCGGCCGGCCACGGCTTCGTCCTGCGCCGCAAGGACGGGCATGGCTTCGTCCTGCGCCGCAAGGACGCGCACGATGGGCAGGCCAGGCTCCTGGGCGCGGTCTATCGCGTGCTCGACGGGCCGCGCGCCGGCGACGCGGCGACCGACGGCGGGTGGTATCCCATCCCCTATCCGGCCGCCTTCTACGAGGACCTGTTGCGCTTCGATCCCCGCGACGCCGGGTCGGCCGCGGCGCTCGCGGCAAAGCACCTGCGAGAACGGACGGTGGTCCTGGCCGAGCGCGGCGAGCCCGGGGCGGCGGCCGACGTACCCGAGGTGGCGCTCCTGACCGGGCTGGACCTGTCGGCCCGCATGCGGGAGATCGGGCTGCGCCTCCTGCCCGCGGAGGGCGCCGTCGAGGTCAAGGTCGCCGGTCCGCTGGCCATCTACCTGTTCGATGACCCCGGCGCCGCCGTGCCCTTCGCCCTGGAGTTGCGCGCCGCCCTGGCCGAGGCCGGGATGACCTGCCGCATCGGGCTGGACAGCGGGCCGGTGCTGTCCGGGCGGACGCCGGACGGAGGCCGCGACGTGGCCGGAGCGCCGGTGAATCAAGCGTCGAAGATGGCTCAGGACCTCGCCGCTCCCGGCGTCGTCTGCCTGAGCGAGGCGGTCGCCGCGCAGGCGGGCCTGGGCGGGTTCACCTGCGTCCAGCACACCGTCTCCGGCGTGGATCTGACCTTCTACCAGGGCTGATCGGCTCTACTTCCCGGTCGTTGTGAGCGCCTGGCCAAGCCACAGCACCGGCTCCGCGACATTGATCGGATGAGCCTCTCCTCGTATGCGCAGGGATAGGTGGTCCCCGTCGGCCAGGAGATTTTGCGAGTCGTCCCAGTCGAAGACATTCGTGCTCCTGTCGACGAAGAACCCGATGGATGAGGTGACGAAGAACTGGATACGCTCAAGATGGAAGAATCTTTCGAGGGCGGCGAAAACCAGATCAGCAGTACCGCTCCGCGAAATTTGGCACAATGCGTGGAACAGCGTCCGGGCGTCCTCGTCGCTCACCCGCGGAAAGCCGTACGGATCGTCGGGCTCGACGCTGACCAGGTGACGATCCACTGCCGTGTCGAACACTCGGCGATCGTCGAACTTGGTAATGCAGACCGCGATATGGTGCGGAAGCTTCCCATCCCTCACCTCGCCGGCGGCGAGCATCCGTTCGGCGAGCCGGGTGAGCGATGCATGCAGATGGTCGAAGGCATCTCCGATCTCGAATTCCCGAACAGGGTCGAAGAGGAAGAGGATGCCCCGGCTCTGAGCCAGGTTGTCCAGCAGCTCCCGTTGGCGCGAATCGGTTAGCCCTCCGTCGGCAGGCTCTTCCGCAGCGAAAAGACCCCCGGGTGCGTCGATCATGCTGACACGGATCCGACGCTCGGGGCCGATCTTCGGCTTACGACTCCACCACCTGCTCTGTTCCGCGCCGGGGCCGATCAGCATCCAGTGGTACTGCTCCAGGACGCTGCTCGCCTCGGGGAAGACCCTTTCATGCAGCAGCGCCCTTTTCCTTTGGACGAGGTAATCGTTGGAGGTGGGGTCGGAACCTACGATTTTCCAGTTGTCCTTCCGGCGCATCAGGGCAATCGACAGGGCGGCCAGGAAGGTCGTCTTGCCGCTGCCAGGCGTGCCCCACATACAGATGCTGTGAGAGGCGGAAGCCGGAGTGGCCTGCACGGACGACGGAAGGTGGGTGATGGCAGGCGTCGTCCGGGGCGACGTGGAGGCGGGCGCGCCGGTGAACCGGGTCTCTGCTCGGCGCGGGGGGATGTCCAGGTCGCTCAGGCTTCGCAGCACTTCCGCATTCAGAAAGGCGAAAGGACGCCCTCTATCGGATCGTGAAGAGGTGACAGCGTCCGGTTCTTCGCCGAGCACCGCGCCGAAGGTCGCCGCGGCAGTGGCGACACTCGCCTGGATGCCGGTGGACAGCCGGTTGAGGACGTCGGCCGCGTGCCACGCCTCCGAGCGAGGCAGCAGCTGTAGCGCCGCCATCCGGGCCCGTTCGTCAATGAATTCGTAATGATCTCCACTCACATGCCGAAACAGGCCGCTGAGCAGCACCTCCGCGAGATGCTGAGGTCTGGATCGGGGCAGCAGCGCCCGTTGAAGATGTCTCATGACGGGAAGCGCTGGCGTGGATACGGCGACGTAGCCGGCCAGCCGCACCGCCTCAGGAGAGGCGGTGGCGCGGAAGCGCAGCACTCGGTCCTCGAGGTCGATGGACCGCTCCTCGTCCACCCTTTGCGCCAACGAGCGAGGGCGTGCCGAGACGTACGTCATGGCCGTGGCCACCGTGTCACCTCCGGCGACGAGGCGAGCCCAGTCGCCGATCCAGGCGGGATCCAGCTCGACCACGGGCAACGGGATTCCACTCGCCGGCGGGGTCTCCTCGAAAGGGCGGAAATGGAGAGTGGTGTTGGGGCCGCACGGCTTGCCTTGCGCAGCGAGGCCGGGGATCACCGGAACAGCGGTCCGCCGCCACAGCCTCTCGGGAAGCGGCTGCAGAACAGCTGTCGCGTTGCGCCGGGCCCACATTTGCACCACGGGCTGTGCCGTGCCCTCCCACCAGTGCCGCCCGGAACAGTCGGTCAGTACGAGCACGACGCGCCGACCGGTCGGATCGACCAGGGCCGCCGGGCTGCCCGGGGAGGCGTCCGGGCCGAGAGCGATTCGGTCGCCGACGAGATATGAGACGTGAATGTCACGGAAGGCGCCGACCTGGCCGAGAACGGCTCTCAGTTCGCCGACCATAGGATGCCAGGGCCGCATGGTAGGTCCGGTGTCCACGACCAGCGCCAGGTCAAGCCAGCGTTCCGGAGCACCTCTCATCACCGGGATCCACCGGCCCGTCCGCGCGATCTCCGCGGCGGTGGCGGCCTCGTTCATGACGTTCCGGACGCGTGACGGGACGGTCCGTTTGAGAGGGCGCAGAGCGCGCTGGATCGGCAGACTATGCCTGACCATCGGCGCGTCCGGGACCTGGATCCGGTGAACATCCCCGCTGGGATCATCGGCGGGTAGCTCCAATCCCAGGGCGAACTCCGTCGTCGCAGTCTCCGGCGCCGTCTCGGCCGTCCACGATGTGGCCGAGTGCGGATCAGCCGGTGCTTCGAGAGAAGGGTGTGCAGCCGTGCGGCCAGATACATCCACAGAATCTGATTCGGGAGACAGATGCGCGGCGAGCCACAGCACGTCGGACAGTTCCTGGGCCGACATATCCAGGCCGGTCCGGGAAAGAACGTCGCTCAGCCGGTCAATCGTCATCGTCGGCGACGCCGGAGTTCAGATGCGGCATGAGCCGTTCGGCCAAAGCCAGGCGGTCGACCCCGTGGTCCCGCGCCGCGTGGTGGGTCAGATAGATCGCGTGGAGTAGTTGATCGGTGGCCAGCTGACCCTCCGTCTTCCGAGAGAGGAACAGTTGAATCAAGTCCTCGCTCTCGTCGCTCAGCTCGCCGAGTTGCGCTCTGACGATCTCCCTCAGCTTGTCGCGGTCCGGCTCGGGCAGCGCCAGCCTCACGCATCGACGTAGGAACGCGGCGGGAAACTCTCGCTCGCCGTTGCTGGTCATGATGACCAGCGGGAAGGCCCGGCAGCCGATCACACCGTCCGTCACCGATGCGGTCCTGCCATCGGCGGTCGAGACCCGGTGCGTCCGCCGTTTCTGGCGCGCGAGCTCCGGGATCTCGTACCGCCCCTCCTCGAAGATCGTGAGCAGGTCGTTGGGCAGGTCGATGTCGCTCTTGTCGATCTCGTCGATGAGCAGGACCCGCGGCCTGCACGCGGGCAGCAGAGCGGTCCCGAGCGGTCCGAGGCGGATGTATTTGCCGATCTCGTCGTCGTCGGCGTCGGCGTGCGCCCGCCCGCTCTCCCTGTCGTACAGGCGGGTGAGCGGGTCGTAGCTGTACAGGCCGTCGGCGAGCGTGACCCTGCTCGTGATCGCCCAGTACAGGACCGGCCCGAGTCGAAGTTCCCGAGCGACGGCGTGCGCGAGGGTGGACTTGCCCGTGCCGGGTCTGCCGGTCACCAGCAGCGGCCTGCGAAGGTAGAGCGCGGCGTTCACCTGCTCGACCGCGCCGGGATCCGGCCGGTAACTCCTGGCCTGGTGCTCGTGCGTCGGGTCGATCTCCGGGAGCTCCCCGGTATCATCCGGCACCACGCCCTTGAAGTCCCGCCACGGTGGCGGGGGTGGCAGCCTCCCGATGTCGCTTTTCGCGTCGGGAACGCCGGTGTAGACGTACCAGTCCGCCATGCGCTACTCCTCCACGAAAGTGGGCGGATCGGGAATTCGCGTGGGGTCGTCCCAGATGAGAGTGAGCCGCGGCCCGCAGTGGGCGTGCGTGGGGTCGAAGCGCAAACGGCGCACTACTTCCGGCAACTCGTGATAGCCGTTCGCATCTATCAGCGTCGCGAAGGCGTCCAACGACCCGTACGGGCACTCGCCGGGAGCAGCCCCTTTGCAGGAGGACCGAGGCCACACCATCACCGGCACCCCGGCGTTGAGGCCCTTGTGCAGTATGGTGCTGTCGGGCACACCGGAATAGACGATCACGCATGCATCCTTATCGCTGAGGAGCCGCCGGTAGAACTCGTCCGGATCAAGAAGGGAGCAGTCGGCCTTTTCAATCTTGACCGTACGGTGGAGATGCTTGAAGCGGTTCCTCCACTGATCCTGGAGAATGTAGTTACCGAGACGTGCGACGTCCCGGACCACCACACGATAGGTCGCTATCGGGATCTCCTCTTCCCGGCACGCGTACCACTCGTCCACATGCTCGCTGAGGATCAGCGAGCGCGGCAGCACGAACTCGATCAGTGGGTCGTCCCGGCCGGCTCTGCTGATCCTCGCCATCAGAGAGTTCAGCGCCGACTCCACCTCCTTACGGAACCTCTTGCGGGTCACCGTCGTCGGCGCGCCCCCCCGGATAGGGTTTGTCGTCGATGAAATGGGAGAAGCTGAGTTCGTAGCCGCCCTTGGTCTTCGTGTCGAGCCGGATGACGATGGAAGAGATCCCGGGCCGTGACGCGGGAGGCTCGAGATGCCGGTCCATCCAGACCCGCAGCGCTTTCACGGCTGGGCCGCCGGACGTTTTCGAGATGAGCGCCTGGAGGAACCTGCCCAGGCGGTCGTCGTCGTAGAGATCCTCGGCGACATACCGGGTCGCGTGCCACACGGACCGGAACACGGGCGGTGCGATCGCCGGATGGAACTCCGCCTCGACGAGTTCGGTCAGGTTGGCGTCCGTGTCGATGCGGCGCAGAATCGACCGTAGCTTCCGGCGGGCCTCGCCGCCGAGCCAGCCGAGATCGAGGAGGTCGTCGAGGTCCTCCCAGTATTTGCGCACCTCGGTCAGCGGGATCATGCGTCCGGTGCGACGGTCCTGGCTCGCTGACGCGTCGCTGATCATGCCATAGACGTGGCCGGTGACCTCGTCGAACACGCCAGCGCCGCTGAATCCGGCACGAGGCGTCTCGGCGTGACCGGTGGCCGCTTCCACATGGAGCCATTCCCCGATGCCGGAGGCCGAGCCGGTCCGCAGCCGCATGACGGCGCCGAACGGCCCGGCGTCCGGAGGGAAGCCGTGCACCGCGAATTCGGCCCACGCCGGAACCCGGAGAGACAGCCTGGCCGGCTCGATCGCGACGTCGGCGGCGAGGCTGAGCACCGCAACGTCCCCCGGGTCGCCGGGCTGCCGCCATGGGCCAGCGCAGCCGAGGTCGGCGGGCAGATCCTGAAGGTCCGGCCGGTCGGCCTGGACGAAGCTGACGCGGATGCTCGAGCAGCCGCTGACCACATGGGCGCACGTGAGTACGTGACGGGCATCGACCAGCAGGCCGGCTCCGGTCACGCGCCTGCCATTTCTCGTGCCGTCGACACGGGCGTGCCAACTGTGCGTCATTGACTACTCGCGTCCGGAATCAGCCGGTTTCTCAATCCACTTCAGCTTTACGGTCAAATGTCCCTCTGCGGCACTTTTGGCGATAATCGCACCTGCCTCGGTGGCTAGCTTCACACCGAATTCGACCTCGACCTCCTGGGGGCCCTCGGGAAAGTCGCGAAAGGCGGCCAGCGCCGTCCTCGCCGCGTCCCGGACCCCGTGCAGGGCCTTTTTGAGGCCTTCCGCCGACTGGTACACGACCCGCTCGCCGCAGGCTCCCGCAGGAGCCCATGTGTCCGCGATTTCCTCGCCGGTCTCCACGATGACGGACTCGCCGTCGATCTCCCAGCGCACAAGCTGATCGGCCACTGTCCCTCGCTCACGCTCCCCGTTTCCGTAATGCAAAGAACGTTTTTCATCCGCCGGGCGGCTAAGCCGGTCACAGCATGATCGCGATGCTCGGGTTTTCCTCATGATGTGGCGAAGCTCCTGGTAGACGGGTTGATCACCACAACCATCACCGTCATCGCCAGGAGCTTCGGGTGCTGTTCTATCGTGCTGC
>NZ_VJVX01000116.1:0-7775 GCF_008033685.1 Microbispora sp. CSR-4 | reverse complement strand
CGGCCAGGCACACATCCACGTCATCGGGAAGCGGCGTCAGCGCCAGCTCTTGGGCCACCTCACGAACCGACCCCACCACCACCCACGACGACCGCACACCACCCCGACCACGACCACCCGAATCGGAGGCACCTGCGCCCGCACCCGGGCCGGCCGCGCCAGTGCCATTCGCGCCAGTGCCGTTCGTGCCAGCAGCGTCCGCGCCATCGGCAGCACCACGCGCGGCACCAAAGCCAGCGCCAGCAGCGTCCGGGCCAGTGGTATCTGCACCGTCGGCAGCTCCACGCGCGGCATTCGCGCCAGCGCCGTTCGTGCCACCCACATTCGCACCGGCGGCAGCCGCACGATCGGCAACCCCACAGGCGGCACGCGCGTCAGATCCCGCGCTGTCGGCGGTCCAACACGCGGCGTTCGCGCCAGCGCCGTTCGCGCCAGCGCCGTTCGCGCCAGCGGCATTCGCGCCGGCGGCGTCGGGGCCTGGGACGTCCACGCCGTCCGTGGTCTCGGTGCTGGGCGCGTTGGCGGGCTGCCGGGGCCCGAAGTTGATGATCGGGAAGGGCTCGCGGGCGGACGAGCCGTCGGACGACCACAGCGGCGAATTGGCGATCAGACGGTCCCACCAGCCGTCGTCAGGCGTGTTCGAATGACGGGAGTGCTCGGGATCGATGTCGAACAGATCCATGGCACCCCCCAACAAGAGATTCGAAAGCTTGTATTAATTCTTTCGCGTCTCCGGGGCTAGTTCAAGATCAACTAGGAATCTCCTGGGATCACAGATTGAGGGGACCGCCCTGGTCACGGGGGGAGTTCGCCGCGGGTGGGGAGGCCCTGCCAGGAGCTGTGGCTGGCGACCGCGAAGGCGGCCACCGAGATGCCGCGCTTGAGGCGGTCCGCCGGGTGCAGGCCGTCCAGGATCGCGCTGAGGTAGCCGGCGACGAACGCGCCGCCGACCTCGGAGGGGTCGACGGAGGTCACGGGGGCGGCCTGGGTGTCGTAGCGCAGGCCCTCGACGGTGGCGCTGGCACCCTTGGCGCCCCGGGTCACGACCAGCTCGGGCCTGGACGCGAGGGCGGGCTCCACGAGCATGAGCTCGTCCTGGGTGGCGAAGAGCACGTCGGCCGAGGCGGCGAGCTCGGTGAGCCCCTGCCGGGCGTCCTCCACGCTCTCCCACAGGTTCGCGCGGTGGTTGACGTCCACGGAGACGAGCACGCCGGCGTCCTTGGCGATTTTGACGGCGTGGTGGACGGCGCTCCACGCGAGGCCGCTCAGCCCGAGGGTGACGCCGGTGACGTGCAGAATCCGTGCCGACTGGACGGCCTCACCGGGCACATCGCCGGTCGACAGGTGTGACCCGGCCGAGCCCTCGCGGTAGTGGACGGCATGCGACGAACGGCCGATGCGCCGCTGGCGCAGGATCAGCCCGGTCGCCGCCGTCTCGTCCACCCGTACGTGGGAGACGTCGACGCCCTCGCCGCGCAGCACGGTCAGCGTGCGCATGCCGAGTTCGTCGGAGCTGACCCGGCCCAGCCAGCTCACCGTGTGGCCGAGCCGGGCAAGGCCGACCGCCGTGGTCAGCTCGGGCCCCTCCACGTCGAGACGGATGGTCATGTCATGCCGGAGCCGGTCGCCGGAGACGACGCCCAATGCCTCTCCGAGCGTGAAAACCTCGGTCATGCCGTAAGTCCGCGGGATCGCACCCGGAAAGCATGACAGAGCCTGATCCGCCCGGGAAAGCCCTGCCTCAGACGCCGAACTCAGGTGCCGAAATCAGGCGCCGAACGCGTCCACGGCGGCCTGGCAGAAGGCCTTCAGATCGTCCGGCTTACGGCTGGTCACCAGCGTGTTGGGACCGGCCGTGCAGACCACGACCTCCTGGTCCACCCAGGTCGCCCCCGCGTTGCGCAGGTCGGTCCGGAGGCTGGGCCACGAGGTCAGCGTGCGCCCGCGCACCACGTCGGCCTCCACGAGGATCCACGGCGCGTGGCAGATCGCCGCTACCGGCTTGCCCGCCTCGAAGAACTCCTTGACGAACCGTACGGCTTCGGGCCGAAGACGCAGGAAGTCGGGGTTGGCGACCCCTCCCGGGAGGACCAGGCCGTCGAAGTCGGCGGCGGAGACCTCCCCTGCCACGGTGTCCACGGGGAAGGTGTCGGCCTTGTCGAGGTGATGGAACGCCTGGATCTCCCCGCGTTCCACCGAGACCAGCCTCGGCGTGCCGCCCGCCTGCTGGACGGCCTTCCACGGCTCGGTGAGCTCGACCTGCTCGACCCCCTCCGGGGCGACGAGGAACGCGATCGTCTTGTCCTGGATCATTCGATGCTCCCCTCTTTTGCTCGTTCTTGACGTCGCGTGCCCCGATAACTGCGATCTATGCGGTCCGGTGGGTAGGGGACGGACATGCCCGTGCTGGTGGGAACCTCGGGGTGGCAGTACGCCGACTGGCGCGACCTCGTCTACGGCGGTGTGCCCCAGCGGCTGTGGCTGGAGAGGTACGGCGAGATCTTCGCCACGGTCGAGAACAACAACGCCTTCTATCGGCTGCCGAAGCGGGAGACGTTCGAGTCGTGGCGGGAGCGTACGCCGCCCGACTTCGTCATGGCGGTCAAGGCCAGCCGCTTCCTGACGCACATCAAACGGCTGAAGGACCCTGAGGAGCCGGTCGAGCGGCTGATGGGCGTGGCCGAGGGCCTCGGCCCGAAGCTGGGCCCCATCCTGCTGCAACTGCCGCCGACCCTGCAGGTGGACGCCGGGCGGCTGCGGGCCTGCCTGGCGCGGTTTCCGCGTGCCGTACGGGTCGCCGTCGAGCCGCGGCACGCCTCGTGGTGGACCGACGAGATCCGCTCGCTGCTGACCGAGTATGGGGCCGCGTTGTGCTGGGCGGACCGGCTCGGCCGGCCCGCCGGTCCTCTGTGGCGTACGGCCGGCTGGGTCTACCTGCGCTTCCACGAGGGAGCGGCGGAGCCCTGGCCGAACTATGGCCGGCGCGCGCTGAGCCACTGGGTGGACCGCCTGGGGGACGTGACGGACGCCTACGTCTACTTCAACAACGACCCCGGCGGCGCCGCCGTACGCAACGCGATCACCTTCGCGGAGCTGGCCCGCGCGCAGGGGCGGGACGTGCCCAGGGCGCGGCTTCCGGAGTCGGCTCCCGGGCGGACCCCCGAGCCCGTCCGGTCGTGACCGGACGGGCGAGTGCCACCCCGTCATGCCCCAGCGTGCCCCGGTATGGACAGATCAGGCGCGGTGGTCGTCGGTCGCGTGACGCCCGCCGGCCACCAGCTGGTCGCGGGACGACTGCTGAGCGGGCACCGACACGCGGTCGTGCGGCGCGGTGGGACGCTCGGCGCGCTCGGCCCGGTCGTCGACGCCGTCGCCATCCCGGTCGGTCTTGGGGGACGTCTCCAGGCGGCGCTCCAGGTCGCGCTTCTCGGCCTCCAGGCGGGACACGCGGTCCCGCTCCGCCAGGCGCGCCTCACGCTGCCGGCGGCGCTTCACGGCGGCGCGGCGCATGCCGCCGGTGATGAGCAGCAGGCCGACGACGAACACGGCGGCGGTCACGACGCCGGCGATGAACAGCTCGAACGGGCTGAGGTTGAACGTGCGGTCCAGGACCGTGATCGGCAGGGTGTTCGCGGTGTCGTTCACCGACACCTCGATCACGGCCGCCGCCGCGATCAGGACCAGAAGCAGGCCCAATAAGACCATCTGCGCTCACTCCCGGTGCGGTTGCGATTGGTTGACGCCCATCCGACTGCCCAAGAGAGCGGCGTTCATGTGTCAGGGGCACAACAGCTACTCATCGCACTGTCAAGGCAAAGAATGCGCGTTAACACTCTGGTTACAAACGGGCAAAGGTTACGAAATGCCAAAACGGCACTGTCGAGCGTGGCGGACGAACGCCAGGCCGCCTCGTTCGAAAGGGATCGACGTGACCTACAAGGCCGAGTACATCTGGATCGACGGCACGGAGCCGACCGCGAAGCTCCGGTCCAAGACCAAGGTTCTTGCCGACGGCGCCGAGCCGCCGGTGTGGGGCTTCGACGGGTCCAGCACCAACCAGGCCACCGGTCACTCCTCCGACCTGGTGCTCAAGCCGGTCTTCACCTGCCCCGACCCGATCCGCGGCGGTGACAACGTGCTGGTCCTGTGCGAGGTCCTGCACACCGACCTGACCCCGCACGCGACGAACACCCGCGCCGCGCTGGTCGAGGTGGCCGAGCGCTTCGCCGAGCAGGACTCGTGGTTCGGCATCGAGCAGGAGTACACCTTCTTCAAGGAGGGCCGCCCGCTCGGCTTCCCGCTGGGCGGCTTCCCCGCTCCGCAGGGCGGCTACTACTGCGGTGTCGGCGCCGACGAGGTGTTCGGCCGCGAGATCGTCGAGCTGCACCTCGACCGCTGCCTGGCCGCCGGCCTGAAGATCTCCGGCATCAACGCCGAGGTCATGCCCGGCCAGTGGGAGTTCCAGGTGGGCCCGGGGGGCCCGCTGGAGGTCGGCGACCACATGTGGGTCGCCCGCTGGCTGCTCTACCGGACCGCCGAGGAGTTCGACGTCGCCGCCACGCTCGACCCGAAGCCGGTGAAGGGCGACTGGAACGGCGCGGGCGCGCACACCAACTTCTCCACGAAGGCCATGCGTGAGGGCTACGAGCCGATCATCACGGCCTGCGAGGCCCTGGCCGACAACGCCATGGAGCACGTCAAGAACTACGGCCACGGCATCGAGGACCGCCTGACCGGCCACCACGAGACCGCTCCGTGGGACAAGTTCAGCTACGGCGTCTCCGACCGCGGCGCCTCGGTCCGCATCCCGTGGCAGGTCGAGGTGGAGAAGAAGGGCTACATCGAGGACCGTCGCCCCAACGCCAACGTCGACCCCTACGTCGTCACCCGCCTGATCGTCGACACCTGCTGCACGGCTCTGGAGAAGGCCGGCCAGGTCTGACGGTTCCTCCGTCTCTCTCCATCTCTCGTACGGCTCCCGCGTCTCGGCGCGGGAGCCGTACGTGTCTATGGCGGCGGGTCCCAAGTGCCCAAGTTGACAATGATTTTCATTTGCGGGACATTTGGGGGGGATGTTTCCCGTGCCGACTTTGATATGCCGACTTGAGGATTCGTCGTGCTCTCGCCGCTCGCCCGTAGGTTGTCGTCCGCCGCGCTGATCGTGCTGTTCGCCCTGTCCGCGGGCGGCTGCGGCGGCGAGGACACGTCCGCGTCCTCTTCCGATCCGGCCCGGCCGCTGAGAGTGGTCGCGACCACCACGCAGGTGGCCGACTTCGCCCGCAACGTCGGCGGCGACCGGGTGAGCGTCCACCAACTGCTCAGGCCGAACGTCGATCCCCACGACTACGAGCCGTCCCCGGCGGACATGCGGGCCATCGCCGAGGCCGACGTGCTGGTCAAGAACGGCGTGGGCCTGGAGAAATGGCTCGACGAGACGATCTCGGCCGCCGGTTTCGACGGGCCCGTGGTCGACGCCTCCCAGGGCGTGCAGATCCGCGACGGCGACCCGCACATCTGGCACGACCCCCTCAACGCCAAGACGATGGTCGCCACGATCGAGAAGGGGTTCGCCGCCGCCGATCCGGGTGACGCCGCGGTCTACCAGGCCAACCAGGCGGCGTACGACGCGAAGCTGGACGCGCTCGACGGCGAGATCGCCAGGAAGATCGACTCCATCCCGCCCGACCGGCGCAAGCTGGTGACCAACCATGACGCCTTCGGCTACTACCTCGACCGTTACAAGCTGACCTTCGTCGGCTCGATCATTCCGAGCTTCGACACCTCGGCGGAGCTGTCCGCCAAGCAGGTGTCCGACCTCGTCGCCAAGATCAGGGAGACCGGGGTGGCCGCCGTCTTCTCGGAGGCGTCGCTGCCGCCCAAGACGGCCGAGGCGATCGGGCGCGAGGCCGGGGTGACGGTCGTGGCCGGGGAGGACGCCCTGTACGGCGACTCGCTGGGCCCCGAAGGGTCGGCCGGTGCGACCTACCTGCAGATGGAGGAGCACAATACCGACACCATCGTCAACGCGTTGAGGGGGACCGCCGCATGAGTGAGCGCGCGCCGACCCTGGTGCTCGACCGGGCGAGCGTGGCCTACGGCGACGTCCCGGTGCTGGAAGAACTGAACGGCGTCGTCCACGAGGGCGAGGCCGTGGCGCTGATCGGCCCGAACGGTGCCGGCAAGTCCACGTTCATCAAGGCGCTGCTCGGCCTGGTGCCGGTCGTACGCGGCAGGATCGAGGTGCTGGGCAGGCCCCCGGCGCAGGCCCGCCGCGACGTCGCCTACGTGCCGCAGGCCGACACGCTCGACCCGGACTTCCCGGTGTCGGTCGAGCAGGTGGTGATGATGGGCCGATATCGGCGGATCGGCTGGCTGCGCCGCCCCGCCGCCGACGACCGGGCCGAGGTGGCCGACGCCCTGGAGCGGGTCGGGCTGGCCGGGCGGGCCCGCGACCGGTTCGGCACGCTGTCGGGCGGGCAGCGCCAGCGGGTGCTGCTGGCCAGGGCCATCGCCGCCAAGCCGCGGATGCTGCTGCTCGACGAGCCGTTCAACGGCGTCGACGCGGTCAGCCAGCACGCGTTGCTGGAGGCGATCGG
The DNA here is from genome assembly GCF_008033685.1 of Microbispora sp. CSR-4. NCBI lineage: Bacteria > Bacillati > Actinomycetota > Actinomycetes > Streptosporangiales > Streptosporangiaceae > Microbispora > Microbispora sp. CSR-4. The sequence goes on along the minus strand of NZ_VJVX01000116.1, from coordinate 1,179 downwards.
CTCGCTCAAGGCGCAGGGCGCCTCGGTCGTCGTCAGCACCCACGACCTCGCCATCGCCCATCTCGCCTGTGACGAGGTGTGCCTCCTCAACCGGCACCAGTTCGGCTTCGGCCCGACCGGCGACGTGCTGACGCCCGAGCGGCTGCGCGCGACGTACGGCGGGCACGCGCTCGAACTGCGCGGCGACCGCGTGATCGTGACCCAGACATGATGTTCTTCGAGCCGTTCCAGCTGCCCTTCATGGCGCGGGCGCTGATCGAACTGGTCGTCCTCGGCCTGCTCGCGGGCACGGTCGGCGTGCTGGTGCTGCTGCGCCGGCTCGCGTTCGTCAGCGACACCCTGACGCACACCGTCTTCCCCGGCGTCGTCATCGGCCACCTCATGGCCGGTGACGGCGGCATCTTCTGGGGCGCGCTGGCCGCCGGGGTCGTCACGGCCGTCCTGCTCACGCTGCTCACCCGGCGCCGCAGGGTGAGCGAGGACGCCGCCCTCGCCATGCTGCTGACCACGCTGTTCGCGGTCGGCGTCGTGATCGTGTCGCGGCAGACCGGCTTCACCTCCGACCTCACCGCGTTCCTGTTCGGGCGGGTGCTGACGGTCAGCGAGGCGCAGCTCGCGCAGACCGCCGTCGTGACGGTCGTGGTCGTGGCGTTGCTGGCGGTGCTGCGGCGGCCGCTGCTGCTGCGGGCCTTCGACCCCGAGGGCGCCCAGGCGGCCGGCGTACGCGTCGGACTGCTCGACCTGGTGCTGAATGTCGCGGTCGCGCTGGTGGTCGTGGCCGCCGTGAAGGCGGTCGGCACGATCCTCGTGATCGCGTTGCTCATCGTGCCGGCCGCGGCGGCGCGCAGCCTGTCGGACCGGCTCGCGGTCATCGTGCCGCTGGCCTGTCTCGTCGGCGCGGGCGCCGGGTGGCTGGGGCTGGTCGTGAGCTACGAGGCGTCGGTCGGGTATGGCATCAGGCTCGCCTCCGGCGCGACCGTGGTGCTCGTGCTGGTGGCGATGTACGGCCTGGCCCACGCCGTGGCGTACGTCCGCAGGAAGGCGGGCCTGAGCCGGGCCCGTCGCAGGTCGGTCCTGGAGGCTGCCTAATGCTTTTGTCAAGCCACCGCAGCCCGGACATGGCTAGGGTCGTACGGCCTCCTGTGCCGCAGAATCGCGTGCAGGACGTTGACACGGCGG
>NZ_VJVX01000115.1:0-7897 GCF_008033685.1 Microbispora sp. CSR-4 | reverse complement strand
CCCGGCGCGACAGCCGGGCCACCAGGCTGACCACGACCGCGATTTCACACTCCAGCCGAACCGCTCAGCCAGCGACCTGATGAACGTGAAAGATCGAGGCTAACCAGGCAGAATCTGTCGGACGAGGGTCCGCTGCGGTATGCCGTCAAACATCCGCGGTTCCTGGTCCCCGGAATAGCAGATGTAAAGCTCTCCGCGCGTCCTCGTGACGAGCACGTAGTACTTCATCTTCAAATCCGCGCTGGACGGATCGTCCGTGTCGAGATGCGCATCCGGGACGATCACAGTGTCGAAATCCAGGCCCTTGACGCTCGCCCGATTCACCAGTCGGAGACCCGAACGATCTGGGTCGACTTTCCGGTACCGCGCGTCTTCCGCGGCACTGACATAGATCTGCGGTCGCAGGCCGGGGCTCACCCGCTCGATCTCCGCCAGCAACTCGCCCTGCTCACGGCTGTGCTTGACCACCACTCCGATCGTGCGCGTGCGATGGGTCTCGGCATAGCGGGCGAGCCAGCGCGCGAATGGACGGCGCGCTTCCGGGCGCCGCAGCAGCACCGGAACCGGCCCGTCCCGGTGCGGCAGCGGCGGCTGGTGCAGCCCCGGGTAGAAGTGGCGGGCGAGTTCCGCGACCGGGCGGGGGTTCCTCAGATTGGTGCTGATCTCCAGCCGTCCGCACCCGCCGAGAGCCTTCTCGATTTCATTGAGCGTGGATTGGGTACTGGTGATCCGCTGGCACTCGTCGGCGAACGCGACCACGTCCATTCCGAGGACTCTGCACAGGCCGAAGAACTCCTGCGGGAGGTCCTGCGCTTCGTCGATGACGAGAACATGTCCTCGTCGTCCGGTGTCGTGCAGGGCCGCAGACATCAAGCGGGTCCAGTCGAAGGCGCCGATCCTCGCTCCGCCGAGTGGCGAGCCGGTGGCCTCCCGGTACCAGGCGTGCACCCAGCCGTGAAAGGTCATGATCGGCAACGACACGCCGAGTTGCGCACCGCCGGCAGTCAGATGCTGTCCGAGTAGCTTCGAATGCGCGATCAGCGTCACGGGACGGCCGACGATCTCCAGCGCGGCGGCGTGGTGGATCGCGAGCAGGCTCTTGCCGGACCCGGGCGGTCCGCTGACCAGGTGATGGCCGGGCTTGGCGAGCTGGTCTAGCACGTGACGCTGCTCGGAGAGCAGGTCGAGATAGCCGATGGTCACCACGCACCGACCTGGTGCGCCGCCTCTTCCCGAGCAGCCTGCACGACGGGTTCGAAGAACCCCGGAATTCCTGAGCCGCCGACCACCATCACCCGGTCGAGCAGAATGTTGCCCACCTCGCAACTGGTCTCGGGGATGAGTGCGCAGGCGTGGCATGCCGCCCGGTTCAGGTTGCCGTACCCTTGGCCGCCGTGCTCGGAGCACAGCGGGTCGGCCGAGCACCAGGCGGCCTGTTCCAGGAGCCGTAGGAGAAGCTCGGGAAGCAGGTCGGGTTCGCCTTGACGCGCGAGACCGCCCAGGGTGCCCTCCGCATCGCCGGAGGCGGTGTAGACGAGCAGTCCGTACTGGTGATCATCGCCCTCCACAGAACGCGCATACACCCGCTCGCGCAGTGACGCGGCGCTGTACCCGGACTCGAAGGACAGTTGCCGGACGAGAAGATGCCCCAGTGTGTGCAGCAAAGGGAGCCGGGGCAGCAGCCGGGGACCGGCGAAGGCTTCGATCCGGTCCCGCTGGAACGACTTTGCCAGGTCTGCCTGCATTCCCGCGGTGCGGGTGCGAACTTGCGGAAGGGCCTCCCACTGCCTGAGCAGTTCCTCGTTCAGCGTCAGGAAAATCCCTTCGCCGAACACCTCAATGGCGGGCAACCAGCGTCGGCGTCCCGATGGGTCCACCGGAATCATCCGGCCCTCCGGGGAGACCCGGCTGAAACCCTGGAGCGCACGGACCTCACGGATTCGTTCGGCCACGACGACCCGCGAAATCCTCGCCTCCAGCTCAGTCCACGGAAGCTCTCGTGACGAGCCCAGGTTGACCTCGCGGGTGACGAAATGGGCGCTGCGCGCGGGTTTGGTCGCGGTGAAGGCGGCCCACTCGCCCCTGCTGAGATCGGGCCCCTCCCCGGTGGGCGCTGCCTCGGGGCTGGCGGCCTGCCCGGTTTCCTCCTCCACCAGCCGTTTGACGAGCGATGGGTCGGCCTCGGTCACTCCCGCGATGAGCACGATGAGGCCGTCCGCTCCCGGTGCGTCGGGCGACTGGCACAGCATGCCGAAGTATGGGTGCTCCCGAATCCGCCGCGTTGCCTCGTCGGCCACCACGGGCGCTGCGGGGGCTGGAATGTCGAGCGCCGAATGGACGACGGGATAGTAGACGTTGCCTGCGGTCCGCTGCACGATCTGGATTTGCTCCCCGCAGTCCTTCCGTTCGCTGAACCGTTCCCAGGGATTGCGCCCGCAGCAGCGCATCTTCTGCGTGCCCAGGATGTCGAGCAGGTCTCTCTGGGCCGCCGCACACTCCTCGTGCCGGCATCGCACCGTCAGCGCCTCAAGCCCGGTGGCGTTCTCTCCTGCCTCGAAGCTCAGCGCTGTCGACCCTGGGCATCTGTCGCGTTCCTCGGGCGTGAGCTGGGAGTGCGCCCAGTACCACCAGTCGACGTCCCCCAGGTGCCCGGCCTCGCAGATCTGGACGAACCGCATCGGGGTGAGTTTGTGCCGCGGACTACAGAAGGCGCAGTAAGGCGGATGTCCGAACTTCTCGTCCTGGATCCGCCAGTGCGTCATCCGACGGCACGATCCGCAGAAGAGCCAGGCCGGGAAGCGGATGAACGCCGGCCCCGACGCGTCGGGGACGTCGTAGTCCGCAACCGGTGCTTGCAATGGCGCCCACAGGCCCGTGACCTTCAGCTTTCGCTCCAGCCGGGGCGCGTGGATCTGTTCAAGGTTCCGTGGCGACGGCCAGTCAGCGATGCCGGCTGCGACGAATGATTCGCCCTGGACGTCGAACACCGCGCCCACCCCGAAAGGTACGACCGTCTGTGCCTGCCGGATGCGTAGCTTGCGGCTGCTCATTCCCCGGCCCCCTTCACGACGACCTGGCATTCACGGTCGACGCTACGCATGGAATGCTGCGTCTCCCACATGCCGCCGGGCCGGTCGAAGTTCTTGAGCAGGCTCGCCTGCGCCTTTCCCGCGGGTTTGTAGTACAGGCGTTTGCCCGCCTGCCTCGCATGCTCCGCCGCGTCCAGCCAGGCCCGGCGGAGTCCGTCGAGGTCGGCCCGCACCTCGCCGGCGGCGGACGGGTCTGCCTTGGCCGCCCAGCGGACCAGCCGGGATGTGGCCTCGGCCAGTTCGCTGGCGTGTTGGAGGACGTCGCCGGCTTGATCGTCCGCCGACAGTCCGAGGCCGTGCCGGACAAGGATCACCAGCGCGGCGTGCAGCGCCCGGCGGCGGGACGGGATCGACCACGGGGTCACGCTCGTCGGCTCGACATGTTGGTAGAGCGCCTTGTGGAACGTGCCGAACGTCTCGTAGTGCGAGCGGTCACGCGACCGGGTCGCGTTGAGGAAGGTGACCACGAGCCCGGGGACGCCGTGCCGCCCGACACGGCTGCTCGCCTGGATGTACTCTGCTGTCGCCTTCGGCTGGCCGAGCATCAGCATCAGCGCAAGCCGCTTCACGTCCACTCCGACCGAAAGCATGTTGGTGCAGACGACCATGGAGACGCTGTCAGGATCCTCGAAACTCAGCTCGAGGCGGTCCAGCAGTTTGGGCTGCTCCGATCTGTCGAGGTTGCTGGACAGTTCCTCCACCTGCCGTTCTGTCAGTTCACGACGGCGTCCAGGCGAGCCGAGGCCGCGCAGGTGCGCGGGGATCTCGTCACCGGCGGCAGTACGGGTCCGGCCAAGCTCTCGCATGCTGTGGTGGTAGGCGACGAGCGTCCAGTAGTCGTCGCGGTGCTCCTCGGGCAGCTCCATGGGCGCGTGCAACATGGCGGCCGCCGTCACCGCAGTTGCGCGGCCCGCGGTGTGGCCCTGTGCCATGACGCCGACGTACTTCCTCCCGGGGACGGTGTCATCCGGTTCGGCAAAGTAGGAGTAGCGGGCGTCCAGGCCCGCCGAGGGGAACAGCTGAACGCTGCGGCCGTACAGCGCGCGGATCTGCTCGCTCGCGCGCCGGATAGTGGCGGTGGACGCGACGACCTTCGGCCCGCGGGCTCCATTCCACGAGCACAGTTCGAGCACGGCTGCCTCGTACAGACCCACGGTGGTTCCGAGCGGGCCGGTGAGCAGGTGCAGCTCGTCCTGGATTACCAAGGAGGGGGGCAGGTACTCACCGCCGAACAGCCGTCCCGCGTCGGGCTCCCAGGCCAGCCGGGCGAACTTGTCCACGGTCCCGAGGACGAATGTCGGCGGGTCCGCATAGAGGTGCTCGTCGACCACCGCCACCGGCAGCCGTTCATGGAAGTGGCAATCATTCCTGGGGCACAGGAACCGGAAGGACGTCTCGGTCGTCCGTACTCCGTAGTCACCGATGTCGGGGGACTTGGCGGTGGGCATGATCTGCGTGCCGCACCACGGGCAGCGGTCGAGGATGAAGACGTCCTTCGGCCTGGCGGCCTCGCGCTGCTGCCGGAACATCTCGTGCGCCTCGGCGTACTTGTTGGGGGTGGTGCCGCCGCCGACCCACAGCCCGATGCTGAACGGGCCGCCCGGAATCACCGGGTCCTCCTTCAGTCGGAGGTACTCCAAGGCGCAGACGGTGGTCGCGGCACGCTGGAACTGCTGCGTCGTCAGCAGGCTCAGTGTGTATCGGCTGAGCACGGCGGTGCCGCCGCCGTCATCTCCATGCCGCAGCCTGCGCAGGATCATCTCGAAGGCGGCCAGAAAGAGGTACGCCTCTGTCTTACCGCCGCCTGTGGGGAACCAGAGCAGGTCCACCACCTCGCGGTCAGGGTGAGACTCGTCGATCAGCCCGCAGGCCGACAGCAGGAAGAACCCGAGCTGGAACGGGTGCCATGCCGCGCCGGGCGAGGGATCCGGATCCAGCGCGACGGCCTCGGAACGCGGACGGCGCCGTCCCCCGAGGTCCCGCGCCGAGTGCCGCATCTGGAGCGCCATCACCCGGTTGGCCAACCGGAAGGCACGAAGTGCCTGGCCGGAGGAGTCGGCGAACAGCGCGTCGGCCCCGAGTTCCATCCTGCGAACAGCGGTGTCCAGTCTGTCAATGATGCGCTCCGCCGCTTCCCGCGCTCCCGGGGGCACGTCGACCGTGCGCTGCTTCTGGCACCAATTCCGATAGCCGCCGATGAAGTCCATGATTTCCGTGTGCAGCCGGGGCTCCGCCACGTCCGGATCGGACAGGTGCGCGAGCTTCAGCACAGGTAGCCCGGACGGCCCGGCGGGCCTGATCGCCGGTACCTCGGCCTCCGGCATCATCTGGGTCCGGAGCCCAACCACCCGGCCGTCCTCGGCGATCTCGTCCACCGCGCAGCTGTGGCCGACGGCGTGTGTCACCACGTGCCGGTACTGCAGGCGCAGCTCCTGCTCTTCCAGGTCGCGGCTGGTCAGCCGGATGCTCGGGTATTGCAGCAGCTCGCCGCCGATCGGTTTGACCTCCAGCGAGACCTGAAAGAGCATGTCGTCCCATTGGGACCCGTGGTCCCCCATGGCCTTCTTGGTGTTGACCAGCGCGACGGTCACCAGCCGCTTACCTGCGAACGATCGCCACCGCAGGCGTATCTGCGCACGGCTGTCCCAGATGTCCCTCTCGACCTCTCCGGCCTTGAAGGTCTCCTCGAACTCCTCCAGCGGGACGCGCTGCCACTTCCTGACCTTGCCCCGCAGCGTCTCGTAGCGGGCGCCTCGGCAGGCCAGCGTCAGCTCTTCAGCGTCGGTGTAGAGGGAGATCCCCATCGAGGACGGCAGCCAGGCGTTGGCGTCCGGGACGGTGTCGTCCGCGAAGCGCGTCTCCTCGGACGGATCCTCAGGAGCGGCGCCCGGCTCGGTGACCTCGGCACCCTTGGTCAAGCTCTGCTGCCGGTCGGTGTCCTGAGGGTAGAGCGTGCCCATCAGGTAACGCCGGTTGGGTGGTTCCTCGATTAGCTCTGTGACTTCCCCGACCGGCCCGATCAGTTGCTGACGGAGGTACCCCAGTAGCTCCTCGCGTGGCGACATCCGCCCCTCCCGCTCCATCCGGACACCCGGATGCTAACAACGCTCAAGGACACAGACGCTTGCCGCAGAAATTTGGTTGTCTTGAATGTCGGTGGCTTATGGGAACGTTCTAATCATGACCGTTGAGACGCCATTGGCACGCCCGGGGGAGCCGGGCTTCCACCAAGTCGTGGCACGTGTCCTGCGGCAGCTCAGGAGCAGCGCCGTGAACGGCGCCGTGCCCGCCGGGGTCTTCGAGGATGCCGCCGAGCAGATGAGACTGAACCCGGAAGCGCGCGAGCGCGTCGTGGCGGCGCTGGGCGAAATGGGCCTTCGGGTCGTCATCACCAGGCCCGCAACGGTTGCGCCGTCCGAGCGGTCGGAGCGCGCGCTTGCGCTGGTACGCCGGTACCTCCCCACAGGCCGTGTCACGCGCGAGCAACTGAGTCGTTTCGGCGGGCTGGCCGGGCTGGATGCCGAAGAGATCGCGTCACTCCCCGAGCGCGCGAAGATGGCCGGCATCGTCGTCCTGCATGACGAACCGGTTTCCTCGTGGCCAGAACCAGCGTCCCCTCCAAGACGTGAGCCCGAGCTCGCCGCCGAGCCCGCCGGCAGGACGTACGACTTCCCTCGTGCCATCGCTGCGGCCCGGCGCCTCATTGGCGACGACCGGTTCCGCGCCGACCCCCGTAGGCACCTCCTCAGCGCAACCGAGGAGATGGGGTTGAGCATCCTGCTACGTGGCGGCGTCGACCGCGTGGGGGTCGAACCGACCGACGAGGAACTCTCCGCATTGCCCGCCGACGACATCCGCAGGGTGGCCCGCAACACCTTCGTCCTGCACAACACGCGGCTGGTGTACAGCGTCATCCTGGGCTACCTGGGGCAGGGGCTCGAGGAAGAAGATCTCGTCCAGCACGGAATCCTCGGTCTCATCCGCGCCGCCCGGAAGTTCGACCCACGCAAGGGCCACAAGTTCTCCACCTACGCCACCTGGTGGATCAGACAGTCAGTAACCCGGGCGATCGCCGACGAGGGCGCGGCCATCCGCATCCCCGTTCACATGCACGAGAAGATGCGCATGGTCGCGACCACGGAGTCAGCGTTGCGCCGGGCCGGCAGGTCCGCCACCGCGGTCGATGTGGCGCTGGCCACCGGCCTGGACGTCCGAGCGGTGGAGGAGGCGCGCGCCCTGAGCAAGGTCACCGACTCACTGGACCGAATCGTCGGGGACGGGGCCAACCTGGGCGATTTCCTGTCCCTGCCCGACCCCACGCCGGGGCCGGAGGAGAGGCTGCAGGAGATGCTCTCCGAGGAAGCCGTCGAGGAGTGGCTGGCCCCTCTCTCGGAAAAAGAAGCTGACATCCTCCGCAGGCACCTGGGCCTCGATGATGACGAACCCCAAACCCTTGAACAGATCGGCCACCACTACGGCGTGACCCGTGAGCGCATCCGGCAAATAGAGGCGAAGGCCCTGGAGCAGATCCGCGAGCGACTTCCCGAGGAACTCCGGGAGCGAATCCCCGCGCACCTTCGCAAGCGTTCGAAGAAGGCCCAGAAGAAGCCCGTGGGTAGATACAAGTAACCCGTCGAGAGGAGTACAAATCGTTCCGCTACGAAGGCCGCACGGCCCCGGCGTAGTCGCTGCGGGACATTGGTGCTATCTGCACATGGCTGCCGGTATGTGGGGCATGGACCATCTTCCCCTCGCCTATGTAGAGGCCCACGTGGTGAATCGTGCTGGGATCGCGGGGGTTGTAGGCG
>NZ_VJVX01000114.1:0-7929 GCF_008033685.1 Microbispora sp. CSR-4 | reverse complement strand
AACAAGTGCCTGGACGCGTACAACCAGGGCACCACGAACGGCACCCAGGTGATCATCTGGGACTGCAACGGCCAGACCAACCAGCAGTGGAACCTCAACGGCAACGGCACCATCACCGGTGTGCAGTCCGGGTTGTGCCTGGACGCCAACGGCGCCGCCACCGCCAACGGCACGAAACTCATCCTGTGGTCCTGCAACGGGCAGGACAACCAGCGGTGGAGCCTGCGCAGCTGATTCCGGCCACCTGCTCCGGCACATCCCCGGTCACGCCGTCCGCGTGACCGGGGCGATCCGCGTGACCGGGGTGAAGGGTCTGGCGGGGGAGGTCCCGGCGGTGCCGGTCACCTGCTGACGGCGGCGCGGACGAACTCCACGAGGTGCTCGCGCAGCGCATCCCGTCCCTCGGGGGTCGCCGCCTCGTCCCCGACCATGATCCGGCCGAGCTGCGGCATGACGGTCGGCCATATCGCCATGCCCACCAGCGAGAACACCATCCGGGCGACCGATGCGTCCGGCTCCCGGCCGAGGCCCTCGGCGAGCGACTCGGTCTTCGACCGGCACTTGTCCACCCGGAGCTCCTGGCCGGGAAGCAGGTCGTCCTCGCCCCTGTAGTTGAGCGCCTCCCACATCAGCAGGCGTACCAGGTCGGGGTGGGCGGAGTAGAAGTCGAAGAGGTTGCCGACGTACTCCGCCGGGTCCTTGCCGGGCATCGCCACCGCCTCGGTGACCTCGTCGAGCGCCGCCTTGATGACGGTGTCGAACAGTTTCTCCTTGCTGCCGAAGTGCCCGTAGATCCGCTCCTTGTTGACCCCGGCCCGCTCGGCGATGCGGTCCACCCGCGCGCCCGCCACGCCGTACGCCGCGAACTCCGTCCGCGCGGCCTTCAGCAGGGCGGCCTTGGTGGCGGCGGTGGGGTCCTTGGCGTCTTTGCGGGGCGGCATCGGCGTCCTCCGTGTTCGTGAGCGGCTGGGGCTGAGGTGGCGCCTCAGCATACCCCTCGCACCACCAACTGGTTGGTTGACATCCAACTAGTTGGTTGGTTACGGTTCCTCGCCATGGACACATCGACTCCCGCCGTTTCCCCAACCGCGGCATCGACCTCCCCAACCTCGGCATCAACCGCCTCCGCGGCACCCCGTGAGACGTACGCGCCGGTGTGGCGAACCGTGGCCACGTTCGTGCCGGCCGGGCTCCTCGCCACCGGGCACCTCTACCTCGTGATCCCCCTGCTGGCGCGGATGTCGGCCGACTGGGGCACACCCGCCTCCGCCCTCACCTGGCTCGTGAGCGCCTTCGGCCTCGGCTACGCGGCAGGCTTCCTGGCGTTCGGCCCCCTGTCCGACCTGTACGGCAGGCGCCGCGTGATGACCTGGGGCATGGCGGCCACGGCGGTGACGACCGCGCTGGTCGCGCTGAGCCCCGGCCCCGGGACGGCGCTCGCCCTGCGGCTGGTCGAGGGCGTCACCACCGCCGTCTTCGCCCCCACCGCGTTCTCGTATATCGCCGAGCGGGTCGAACCCCGCCGCCGGACGTTCACGATGACCTCCGTGGTCAGTGCGCTGTTCGCCTCGGCCGTGGTGGCGCAGCTCGCCGGCAAGGCGCTCGTCGACCTGCTCGGGTGGCGGCCGGTCTTCCTGCTCGGCGGCGCCGCGTTCGCCGTCGTGGCCGTGGTGCTGCGCCGGGTGATGCTGCCCGACACCGGCCGCCGTGTTGCCGTGAACCCCTACGCCGTCGTCCCGGCGCTGCTGCGCAACCCGCGCCTGGTCCTGGTGTACGCCGCGACGCTGACGATTCTCGGCGCGTTCGTCGCCGTCTACACCGGGTTGCAGCTCCAAGGCCCGGCGGGCATCGCCGGCGACCCCTCCGCGCTGCTGACGCTGCGGGCCACCGCGTTGCCGGCGATCGTGGCGATCCCGTTCGCCACACCCTGCCTGGCCCGGATCTCCCCGGCCCGCAGGGCGGCGCTGGCCGTCGGGGCCGCCGCGGTGCTCGCGCTGGTGGTCGGGCTCGCCGCCCACGGCGTCGTCGCCCTGGCGGTGCTGCTGGCCGGCTTCGCCTTCTCGATCGGCGTGGCCGCTCCCGCCTTCATCGAGACCGTGGGCCTGCTGGCCGGTCCCGCGCGGGGCACCGCCGTCTCGCTGTTCACCTTCTTCCTGTTCACCGGGGCCAGCATCGGCCCGGTCGTGGCCTCGGCCGCCGCGTCGTACGGCTTCGCCGCCCTCATGTCCGGCGTGGCGGGGGTGCTGGCGCTGGGAGGGGGGCTCGTGCTGATCGCCTCTTCCGGCCGCCGCATAAGGTGATGCCAGTAAAACGTGGCGGACAGGGGGAGGACGGGCGTGCTGGCTGAGGTGGAGGCCTGGCTGAGTCGGCGTACCTCGTCGGCGGCCGACTGGCCGGCCCGCGCCCTGCTGGCCGCGAAGAGAAGCGCCACGATCTCGGTGGTGCTGCCCGCGAGGAACGAGGAGGAGACCGTCGGGGAGATCGTCTCCGCCGTGCGGCGCGATCTCGTCGAGGCCGTCCCGCTCGTGGACGAGCTGGTGGTGATCGACTCGCGGTCGTCCGACGACACGGCGGCCCGGGCCTTACGCGCCGGGGCGAAGGTCTTCGCGCAGGACGAGATCCTGCCCGAGCTGCACGACCCGCACTACGACGGCAAGGGCGAGGCACTGTGGAAGTCCCTCGCGGTGACGACCGGCGACCTGGTGGTGTTCGTCGACGCCGACCTGCGCGAGTTCCGTACCTCGTTCGTGACCGGCCTGCTGGGACCCCTGCTGACCGACCCCGCGGTCGGATACGTGAAGGCGTGCTACGACCGGCCGCTGCTCGGCGCGACGGAACCGAACGCCGGGGGCAGGGTCACCGAGCTGGTCGCCCGTCCGCTGCTCAACCTGCACTGGCCGCTGCTCGCCGGGTTCGTGCAGCCGCTCGCCGGTGAGTACGCCGGCCGCCGTTCGGTCCTGGAACGTGTGCCGTTCGTCACCGGATATGGCGTGGAGCTGGGACTTCTCATCGACCTCCTCGACATGGTGGGGCTGGACGCGCTCGCCCAGGTCGACCTGGGCCGCCGCGTCCACTCGCACCAGTCGACGGAGGCGCTCGGCGGGATGGCCGGGCAGATCATGCACACCGCCTGGGCGCGGCTGGAGCGCCAGGACAAGATCGTTCCGTTGCACGAGCCGTCCGCGCGGCTCGTCCAGTTCGAACGCGGGCCCGCCGGACACCGCCCGCTGACCCGCGACGTCGGGGTGTCCGAGCGCCCGCCGATGGCGACGGTGCCGCAGTACGCGTCCCGGCTGCGCTGACGGGCCTCCCCCTAGTGTTACCGTTGGTAACACCGAGGAGAGGAGAGCCCCCGATGACCTTCTGCCCCGAGTTGAGCGACGACCTTCGCGAACTACGCGACTGGGTCCGCGAGTTCGCCCGGGATGTCGTCCGCCCGGCCGGGGCGGACTGGGACGAGCGCGAGGAGACGCCCTGGCCGGTCATCCAGGAGGCCGCCAAGATCGGGCTGTACTCGCTGGACTTCTTCGCCCAGCAGTGGTTCGAGGAGTCGGGGCTCGGCCTGCCCGTGGCGTTCGAGGAGCTGTTCTGGGGGGACGCCGGCATCGGCCTGTCGATCGTGGGCACCGGCCTCGCCGCCGCCTCCATCGCCGCGAACGGCACCCCCGAGCAGATGGGGGAGTGGCTGCCCCAGATGTTCGGCACCGCCGACGACGTCAAGCTCGGCGCGTTCTGCTCCTCCGAGCCGGACGCCGGCAGCGACGTCGGCGCGATCAGGACGCGCGCCGTCTACGACGAGGCGAAGGACGAGTGGGTCCTCAACGGCGTGAAGACCTGGGTCACGAACGGCGGCATCGCCAACGTCCACGTCGTCGTCGCCTCGGTCGACCCGTCTTTGGGCACCCGGGGCCAGGCGTCCTTCGTCGTCCCGCCCGGCACGCGCGGCCTGTCCCAGGGACAGAAGTTCAAGAAGCACGGCATCCGCGCCTCGCACACCGCCGAGGTCGTCCTGGACGACGTACGGGTGCCCGGCCGGTGCCTGGTGGGCGGCAAGGAGAAGCTGGACGAACGGCTCGCCCGCGTACGCGCCGGTGAGCGGTCCGGTGAGCAGGCCGCGATGCGGACCTTCGAGACCACCCGCCCCCTCGTCGCCGCCATGGCCGTGGGCGTGGCGCGTGCGGCCTACGAGTACGCCCGCGACTACGCCCGCGAGCGCGAGCAGTTCGGCCGCAAGATCGGGGAGAACCAGGCGGTCGCGTTCCTCCTGGCCGACATGGCCACCCGGGTGGACGTCGCCCGGCTGATGACCTGGCGCGCGGCGTGGATGGCCCGGCACGGCCGCCGGTTCGAGCAGGCCGAAGGCTCGATGAGCAAGCTGGTCGCGAGCGAGACGGCCGTCTGGACGACCGAGCAGGCCATCCAGATCCTCGGCGGGGCCGGCTACACCCGCGAGCACCCCGTCGAGCGCTTCCACCGCGACGCCAAGATCTTCACGATCTTCGAGGGCACCAGCGAGATCCAGCGCCTCATCATCGGCCGCGCCGTCACCGGCCTCCCCGTCCGCTGATCCCGATCCTCACCCAGGGCCCACGCCTGTGAAGTCTCGGATGAGCCGGGCGAGTCTCGCCGGCTGGTCCAGGGGGATGAGGGTGTAGCTGTCGTCCACCTCGGCCAGTTGTCCGTACGGAAGGAGCTCGGCGAGGCGGCGGCCGTGTTCGGGCGGCATGACGCGGTCTTCGCTCGCCCAGACGACGAGGGCGGGGCGGTCGAAGCCCTTCAGGCGTTCGGCCACGCCGACCAGGAAGCCGGTGTCCGAGACGACTGCCCGCAGTGTTCGCACGGTGTCGCGGCGGATCTCCGGCTGTGTCAGGACCGGCTTCATCCACCGGGCGGTGGCGGCGTCTCCTCGTTTGGTCAGCCATCCGAACGCGATCGGGAGCCGCCGCACCGCTCGGAGCCGCATCTGCTGCATGAACAGCCCGAACACCCGGGGCGGCAGCTTGCCGGCGAGCACGAGCGTCCTGCCCGTCAGCCCCGGCGGGAAGTTGTCGAACGCATCGCATGAGGCGAGCACGACGCGTCCCACGGGCGCGGCGTCATCGCACATGAGCAGCTGGACGAGCGCTCCGCCCGTGTCATTGCCGACGAGGGTGACGTCACGCAGGCCGAGGCGGTCGAGGAACTCCGCCACCAGCCGGGCCGCCCCGGGCAGCGACAGGTCGGCGCCGGGACGCATCGCGTGACGGTGCGCCCCGAGCGGCAGTGTCGGCGCCACGCAACGGTGATCGGCGGACAGATCGGAGATCAGCTCGTCCCACAGCGAGGCGTCCATCATCAGCCCGTGCAACAGCACGAGCGTGGGCCCGCTGCCGCCGGTGTCCTCATACTCGATCGTCCCAGCGGACAGCTCGATCTTCTTCACGTTCCCTCTTCTCAGTGCCGTACGGGCTTCTCAGTGCCGTACGGGCTTCTCAGTGCCGTACGGGATCGACGGGCGCGGGGCGATCCGCTCGCGCGGGTTCGAGCAGGTGCCGGCGCAGGAAGGACAGCTGGGCCTCGACCGCCTGCTCGTGCTTGTCCAAGAACGGGGCGTAATGCCCGCCGGATATCCGTACGAGCTCTCCGTGGGGAGCTCGCTTCGCCGCCCGGACGGACGGCTCGACGAGCGACGTCTGATCCTGGTCGCAGACGAAGACGAGCAGCGGGCAGCGCACCCTGGCCGCGTCCCGGCCGGGCCGGTAGGCCGTGAGGCGAAGCGCTGAACGGGCGGCGACCATCTGCTGCCAGTCCGGGTACCGTTCCGGACGCAGCGCGCGGCCGGTGTCGAGGGCGTCGGGTGTCGTGAGCATCGCGACGGTCCGCGGCTCTCCGACGAGCGGCACCAGCCGCGGTGGCCGGCCCACGAGACCGCCGAGGGCATCGAGAACGGCGCGGCCGGTGAACCGCAGCATCGCGAGTGGCCTCTGGTGACGTGCGGCGTTGCGGGCGGTGGCCGGGCCGTCGGCGTTCGGTGTCTGCGCGATCGCCGCGCCGAGCCGCGGGTCGCGCGCCGCGACGCGGAAGATGTGACCACCGGAGGCGGAGAAGGCCCAGACCGCGAGCCTGGCCGAATCGACTCCCGGCAGAGTCCGGGCGAAGTCGATCGCGGCCTGCCAGTCGTCGAGCTGGTCCCTGACCGGGAGGGCCAGGCGCGGTTGCCCGCCGCTCTCCCCGAGGCGGCGGTAGTCGAAGGCGAGGACCGCGAATCCGGCCTGGTTGAACCGCTTCGCGAACAGGTCGGTGGCCGGCTCCTTGGGCACCGCGAACCCACCGGCCATGACCACGCAGGCGCCGTTGGTGCCCGGATAGTGCCAGGCGGCGCACTCGGTGCCGCCGCTGGTGAAGCGAACTTTCTCCCGCTCCACGGACTCGCGTTCGCTCATCTGGGGGTCCTCTCCTCTGCTCGTCGGGGTCGTCGGGGTCGTCGGGGTCGTCGGGGTCGTCGGGATCTGTGTCGGGGTCTGTGCCGGGGTCTGTGCCGGGGTTGTCGGGAGCGGTCGGAGTCGGCGGGGTCGTCGGGGTTGTCGGGAGCGGTCGGGGATGCTCATGCGTGCCTTCCCGGGTCAGCCGATCGAGCATGCCCGTATCGTGAGGCATGCCTCAGCTTTGATTCGACTGTAGCACTAACATGAGGCACCCCTCATGATGAGTAACCTGAGGGGTGCCTCACGTCGATATCCTGGGATCATGTCGCGATCCGCCGAAGAGCCCGCCTACCTGGCCCGACCTCGGCGTCGTGATGCGCAGCGCAACCGGGAGCGCTTCATCGCCGCCGCTCAGGCCGCATTCGCGGCGAACGGCGTCGACGCCTCCCTGGAACAGATCGCCCGCGACGTCGGCCTGGCGATCGGCACGCTCTACCGGCACTTCCCCACGCGCATCGATCTCCTGCTGGCCGTCTTCGAACCCAAGGTGCAGAAGTTCGTCGAGACCGCCGAACACGCCCTGGCCATGGACGACGCCTGGGAAGGCTTCTGTGTCTTCCTCGAAGCGCTGTTCGGCATGCAGGCCGGAGACCGCGGATTCAACGACCTGGTCTCGATGCGCTTCCCCGCCAGCGAGCGCACCGAAGCGATGCACGACAGGCTCTACCACCTGCTGGAGAAGATCCTGCACCGCGCCCAGGAGCACGGCGTCGTGCGCCCGGACATCACCGTGGCCGACATCATCACCCTGGTCTGGGCCAACGGCCGCATCATCGAGGCCACGAGCCACACCGCGCCCCAGGCCTGGCGGCGTCACCTGCATCTCATGATCGACGCGTTCCGGGCCGAGAACCGGCACGACCTGCCGGAACCTCCGCTGACCGGAGAGCAGCTCTACGCGGCCATGGTCCACCTGAGCGGCGAGTAGTACCTGTCAGGTCGGCCGGGATGCCCGGCGTACGGATTATGGCCTGGTCGGCCGGGATGCCCTGGCTTACGGCCTGGTCGGCCGGGATGCTCGGCCTCCTGCGTGGTCGGCCTCCTGCCTGGCCCGGCGTGCGGCCTGGTCGGCCCTCTGCCTGCTCGGCCCTCTGCCTGCTCGGCCGTTCGCCCGCCACCTCGTCATCGTCCGCGCCGCTTACCGGCCTCCCCGCCCGTCGAGCGGGCCGAAAGCTCGGCCGACCTGCGTATCCGATCTCCGTCGCGGGTTGCTGTTTCGACCGGCGGTGGAGTCGCGTTCCCCCTGCCCGCCTACGCGGTGGGACGTCCAGGGTCGTCCAGGCCGGACGCGCCGCCCATGCGTCTGGCGCTCGAGCGGGGTGACGTCGCCGCTTCGCGGTGCGAGCTCGACCATGCCATCGCGTATGAGGTGCCCGAGGTGGTGCACCGGGCCCTGGCGTTCAAGGTGCTGGTGGCGGGAGCGGCGGGCGACGACGCGGCCCGCCGGGCAGCGGCCTCCTGCCTG
>NZ_VJVX01000113.1:0-8087 GCF_008033685.1 Microbispora sp. CSR-4 | reverse complement strand
ATGTGCTCAGTGCCGATGTAGTTGTGGTTGAGCATCCGAGCCTCTTCCTGGGCCAGGACGACAACCCGCCGCGCACGGTCGGTGAACCTCTCGAACATCAGCACTCCTCGCTGCGGCGTGACCTACAATCGGAGTCTCCACTTCGGTTACAGGCTATGAAGCGGCGAATCCGGATGTCAATCGAGGCGTGGGGAGAGCCGAGGGATGCCGAAGGACCAGCGCGTTCCCGAGCAGGACGCCTCCGGAACGCCGGCCAGGACACTGCGCGCCGACGCCCAGCGCAACCGTACCCGCATCCTGGAGGCCGCGGAGACCGTCTTCGCCGCCAAGGGCCCCTCCGCCTCGACCGAGGAGATCGCCCAGAAGGCCGGAGTCGGCATCGGGACCGTCTTCCGGCACTTCCCCACCAAGGAGTCCCTGCTCAAGGCGATCATGCACGCGGTCGCGGTCAGGCTGGCCGACGAGGCCCGGGCGCTCGCGGCCGAGGGCGATCCCGCCACCGCCTTCTTCGCCTTCTTCACCCGCACGGTCGAGCAGGCCGCGGAGCAGAAGACCGTCGTCGACCTGCTCGCCCAGGCCGGCATCCCGGTCACCGTCGCCAAGCCCGTGCTCGCGCTGCGCGAGGCCGTCGAGGTGCTCGTCGGCAAGGCCCAGCAGGCCGGTGCCGTACGGCCCGACGTACGGGTGCCGGAGATCATGGCCCTGCTCGTCGGCGTGTGCCAGGCGTCCCTGCACACGCCGTGGGAGCCCGATCTGCGGGCCCGTACGCTCGCGATCGTCTTCGCGGGCCTGCGCCCCGCCGACGCGACCGGCTGACCCCCGTCTCAAGGTGGTCACACAAAACCGCAGCTCATCGGCATGGCGGGCACGTCGTGTGAACCCTTGCACCTGACAACCGCAATGATTGGCTGCGCACGGTGCGGACGGACCCGTCGATGGGGAGGGGTCGGAGGCGCCGCGCAGCGGTCACCGCTGTCAGAGAGGAGACGACGTGCGGCGCCAGGACGAGGCCGAAGATCTGGTCCAGCTGCTCACGCCCGAAGGCGAGCGTGTCGCGCACCCCGAGTATGACCTGGACCTGTCGAAAAGCCAGTATCGGGGGCTGTACCGCGACATGGCCCTCGTACGCCGGATCGACCGGGAGGCCTTCGCTCTCCAGCGCCTCGGCGAGCTGGGAATGTGGATCCCCTGTCTGGGGCAGGAGGCCGCCCAGATCGGGTCGGGCCGGGCGCTCGCCCCGGACGACCACGTGTTCCCCTCCTATCGGGAGCACGGCGTCGCCTGGTGCCGGGGCATCCCCCCTCTCGACCTCATGGGCATGCTGCGCGGCACGACGAACGGCGGCTGGAACCCCCGGGAGACCCGCTTCCACCTCTACACGATCGTCCTCGGCGCGCAGACCCTGCACGCCGTGGGATACGCCATGGGGGTGCGCAGGGACGGCGACGACTCGGCCGTCGTGGCCTACTTCGGCGACGGCGCGGCGAGCGAGGGGGACGTCAGCGAGGCGTTCAACTTCGCGGCCGTGTTCGACGCGCCGGTGGTGTTCTTCTGCCAGAACAACCAGTGGGCCATCTCCCACCCGGTCGGCCGGCAGAGCAAGGCGCCGATCTACCAGCGCGCGCGGGGCTACGGCTTCCCCGGCGTACGAGTGGACGGCAACGACGTGCTGGCCTGCCTCGCCGTGACGAGGGCCGCCCTGCGGCACGTACGCTCCGGGGGCGGGCCGTTCCTCATCGAGGCGCACACCTATCGGATGGGCCCGCACACCACCTCCGACGACCCGGGCCGTTATCGGCCGGCCGAGGAGGTGGAGGAGTGGCGGCGGAAGGACCCGATCGCGCGCATGCGGGCCTACCTGCTGCGGGAGGGCATGGCCGACGAGGCGTTCTTCGCCGAGGTCGACGAGGAGGGCGACCGCCTGGCGCTCGAACTGCGCGACGGGGTCATCTCCATGCCGGATCCGCCGGTGGACGCCATCTTCGAGCACGTCTACTCCGACCGGCACGCGCTGGTCGAGGAGGAGCGCGCCTGGTACGCCGCCTACCTCGACCGCTTCGAGGAGCCCGGCGCCTGAGAACCGCAGGGGGCGATGACATGACCGACCCGCCCGTACGCCTGTTCCCCGGTCGTGACGGGGCGGAGCTCGCCTATCGCGAGATCGGGGACGGCCGTCCCCTCGTGCTGTCCACGGCTTCGCCGCCGACGGGCTCCAGTGGCTGCGTCCGGGTCCCGCGGCCGACTTTCGTCACGAACTAGCAAAAGTTACGTCGTTTCGCGCGAACTATCTTCACAACTCTCAAAAAGAAGCTTACCTTCGGGGCGAATCACCGCCAGAGCGGCGGGTTTGTGAAGCGCGCGCGTGCCGAACACGCGGGCCCTCGAAGGAAAGGAAGCTCCGCCATGCCCCCCAGGCGGCCGACCGATCGCGCCAGAAAACGGATCGCGCAGACCTGCGCCCTACTCCTGGCCTTCACGGGCGTGACCGTGCTCACCCCGGCCGCGCCCGCACAGGCGCACGCGGCGCCCATCGAGGCCGCCGACTACCAGCGCGTGGAGCTGGCCAAGGGCGTCGCCGAGATGGGCGAGCCGATGACGATGACCGTGCTGCCCGACCTGTCGGTGCTGCACACCGCGCGCGAGGGTGTCCTGCGGCGCACCGACGCGCGCGGCGACACGACCGTGGTCGGCACGCTGAACGTCTACACCCACGACGAGGAGGGGCTCCAGGGAGTCGCCGCCGACCCGGGCTTCGCGACAAACCGGTTCATCTACCTCTACTACGCGCCCCGGCTCGACACGCCTGACGGCGACGCTCCGGCCACCGCGTCGGACTTCTCCGCCTGGAAGGGCGTGAACCGGCTGTCCAGGTTCACCGTCAAGCCCGACTGGACGCTCGACAAGGACAGCGAGGTCAAGATCCTCGACGTGCCCGCCGACCGCGGCATCTGCTGCCACGTGGGCGGCGACATGGACTTCGACGCCGAAGGCAACCTCTATCTCTCGACCGGCGACGACAGCAACCCCTTCGACTCGTCCGGCTACGCCCCGATCGACGAGCGGCCCGACCGCAACCCCGCGTACGACGCCCAGCGCAGCGCGGGCAACACCAACGACCTGCGCGGCAAGATCCTGCGCATCAAGGTCAAGCCCGACGGGACCTACGACATCCCCGAGGGCAACCTGTTCCCGCCGGGCACTCCCGGCACGCGGCCCGAGATCTACGCCATGGGCTTCCGCAACCCGTTCCGGCTGAGCGTCGACAAGGCCACGGGCGTCGTCTACGTCGGCGACTACGGCCCCGACGCCGGCACCAGCGACCCCAACCGGGGGCCGAGCGGCCAGGTCGAGTTCAACCGGGTCACCCGGGCCGGCAACTACGGCTGGCCCTACTGCACGGGCACCAACACGCCGGCCGAGACCTACAACGCCTTCACGTTCCCCTCCGGCCCCTCCGGGGCGAAGTACGACTGCGCCGGCGGCCCGGTCAACGCCTCCCCGCGCAACACCGGGCAGCGTACGCTGCCGCCCGCCCAGCCCGCGTGGATCAGGTACGGCGGCGACGCCGGCTCGCCGCCCGAGTTCGGCAGCGGCTCCGAGTCGCCCATGGGCGGGCCGGTCTACCACTACGACCCCGCGCTCGACTCGGCGGTCAAGTTCCCGCAGGACCTGGACGGGCACCTGTTCGCGGGCGAGTTCGGCCGCCGGTGGATCAAGGCGATCGACGTGCAGGCCGACGGGACGCGCGGCGACATCGCCGACTTCCCGTGGACCGGCACGCAGATCATGGACCTGGCGTTCGGCCCGGACGGCGCGCTGTACGTGCTCGACTACGGCACCGGCTACTTCAACGGCGACGCCAACTCGGCGCTGTATCGCTTCGAGTACATCAAGGGCCGCGACCGCTCCCCCATCGCCGTGGCCAAGGCCGACAAGACCTCGGGCAAGACGCCCCTCACCGTCACCTTCTCCTCGGCCGGCTCCGCCGACCCCGAGGGAGCCGCGCTCACCTACTCCTGGGACTTCGGCGACGGCACCAGCTCCACCGAGGCGAACCCGGTCAAGACGTACGACGAGGACGGCACGTTCACCGCGACGCTGACCGTGCGCGACCCCGCGGGCAACAGCGGCAGCGCGAGCGTGGTCGTCACGGCGGGCAACACCGCGCCGACGGTGACCATCGAGACGCCCGTCGAGGGCAGCCTGTTCCAGTGGGGTGACTCTGTCCCGTTCACGATCAAGGTCACCGACCCTGAGGACGGCGACGTCGACTGCGCCAAGGTCAAGATGACGTACGTGCTCGGCCACGACAGCCACGGCCACCAGATCAGCTCCAAGAACGGATGCTCGGGCGAGCTGACCATCCCCGTGGACGGCGAGCACGACGACGCGGCGAACATCTTCGCCGTGTTCGACGCCGAATACACCGACAAGGGCGGGCTGACCACCCACGCCCAGCACATCCTGCAGCCGCGGCACCGCCAGGCCGAGCACTACACCGCCTCCCAGGGCGTCAACCCCATCAACAAGGCGCCGGCGCACGGCGGCAGGACCGTGGGCGACATCGACAACGGCGACTGGATCTCCTTCAAGCCCTACACGCTGACCACGGCCAAGGGGATCGCGGCCCGCGTCTCCTCCGGCGGGAGGGGCGGCACCATCGAGGTCCGCGCGGGCTCGCCGACCGGCACCCTGCTGGGCAAGGTGAGCGTGCCCGTCACCGGAAGCTGGGAGACGTTCACCGACGTCTCCGCGCCGCTCGCGAACGCCCCGGCCGGGACGACCGAGCTCTACCTCTACTTCAAGGGCAACGACGGGGCGCTGTTCGACGTGGACGACTTCACGCTGACGGCCGAACCGCCCACGGGCGGCAGCCCCGGACCGATCGTCAACGCCGGCGGCCTGTGCCTCGACGTCGCGAACGCCGACCCGGCCAACGGCACCAAGGTGCAGCTCTACCAGTGCAACGACACCGGCGCGCAGGTCTGGAGCGTCAACGGCTCCACGATCCGCTCGCTCGGCAAGTGCCTCGACGTGTCCAACGGCGGCACCGCCGACGGCACGCGGGTGCAGATCTGGGACTGCGTCGCGAACGTCCCCGCGCAGATCTGGACGATCGGGACGGACGGCACCATCAAGAACCCGCAGTCGGGCAAGTGCCTCGACGGCTCGAACACCGGGCAGATGGTCATCAAGACCTGTGACGGCAGCAACGCGCAGAAGTGGACGACCTCGACGGCCCCGGGCAGCGGCGAGGGCGAGGTCCTGGTCTTCTCCCGTACGGCCGGCTTCCGGCACGACTCCATCCCGGCCGGCATCCAGGCCATCAAGGACCTGGGCTTCAGGGTCACCGCGACCGAGGACCCGGCCGTCTTCACCACCCAGAACCTGGCGAAGTACAAGGCCGTGGTGTTCCTCAGCACCACGGGCGACGTACTGAACGACGCCCAGCAGGCGGCCTTCGAGTCGTACGTCAAGGCGGGCGGCGGCTACGCCGGCATCCACGCGGCGGCCGACACCGAATATGACTGGCCGTTCTACGGCGGCCTGGTCGGGGCGTGGTTCGCCTCGCACCCCGCCGTACAGCAGGCGACCGTGAAGGTGGAGGACCGGGCCCACCCGGCGACCGCCCACCTCGGGACGGCGTGGACCCGCACCGACGAGTGGTACGACTACCGCACCAACGCCCGCAGCACCGCCCACGTGCTGGCCACGCTGGACGAGAAGTCCTACTCCGGCGGGAAGATGGGCGAGGACCACCCGATCGCGTGGTGCAAGGAATATCAGGGCGGCCGGTCGTTCTACACGGGCGGCGGCCACACCGCGGCGTCCTTCTCCGAGCCGGCGTTCCGGCAGCACCTGCTCGGCGGCATCCGGTACGCCATGGGCGACCTCAAGGCCGACTGCCGTCCCGAGACCGGCTACACCACGCTCTACGACGGCGGCACCACCGGCTGGGAGCAGGCCGGGCCGGGCGGCTTCACCGAGACCGACGGCACGCTGACCTCGCACGGCGGCCTGGGGCTGTTCTGGTACAAGGCGAAGGAGTTCCACTCCTACTCGCTCAAGCTCGACTGGAAGATGAACGGCGACGACAACTCGGGCGTCTTCGTCGGCTTCCCCGCCTCGGACGACCCGTGGTCGGCCGTCGACAACGGCTACGAGATCCAGATCGACGCCACGGACGTGCCGGAGAAGACCACCGGGTCGGTCTACGGCTTCCAGTCGGCGGACCTCAAGGCCAGGGACGCCGCGCTCAACCCGCCCGGCCAGTGGAACACCTACGAGATCCGCGTGGAGGGCGAGCGCCTGCAAGTCTTCCTGAACGGCGTGAAGATCAACGACTTCGTCAACACCGATCCGGCGCGGTCCCTCCAGCAGGGCTACGTGGGCATCCAGAACCACGGCGACGGCGACGAGGTGTCGTTCCGGAACATCCGCATCAAGGAGCTCGGCCCGGCGACGGGCGACGTCACCGTCCAGGCCGAGAGCTGGACCGAGGCGAACGGCGTGGACACCTACCCGCACGCCCCCGCGCACGGCGGCACCGTGCTCGGCTATGTCAACCCCGGCGACTGGGCGGCGTACGACGGGATCGACCTGACCGGCGTCACCCGGTTCACGGCGCGGGTGGCCTCGCCCAACCCGAGCGGCGGCTTCGAGATCCGGACCGGTTCCCCGACCGGCCCCGTGCTCGGCACCGTCACCGTCCCCAACACCGGCGGCTGGGAGTCGTACGAGGACGTCTCCACGCCGCTCACGAACGTCCCCTCCGGGACGGCGAAGCTCTACCTGGTGTTCACCGGGGCCGACTTCGACGTGGACGACTTCACGCTCGTCCGCGACCCGAAGGACGGGCCGAAGGTCGAGCTGACCGTGACGGCCGAGTCCCGCTGCGTCGGCACCTCGGCGCACCTCGCCGTGACCGCCGTGAACGACGGTGACGTGCCCGCGACGGTCACGCTGACCACGCCGTACGGCGCCAAGACGGTGAGCGATGTGGCCCCGGGCAAGAAGGCCTACCAGTCCTTCAACACCCGGGCCGGGCAGATCGACGGCGGCTCGGTCACCGTGACCGGCACCGCCACGATCGACGGCACGGAGGTCACCTCGTCGTACGACGCGGCCTACACGGCGGCCACCTGCCGCTGACCGTACCGCTGAGCCGCACTGGCCGGCCGGTTTGCGGCCACCCGGGGTGCCCCGCGACGCGAGTCGCGGGGCACCCGCTTCGTTTCCGGCCGGATACTCCCGGCGCGGTAGCCGTACGCCGGACGGAGCAGGGCCGAGGTGCCTGTGGCCGGACAACGCGATGCGGGCACGGCCCGGCCTGACGTTGCGAGGCGTCAGCCAGCCTCGGAGGGAAGGCCCCGCATGGCCGCATCGCACACAGCGTCTCCGACTGGGCCACCCACCGGGTCACCCACCGGGTGCCACTGGGTCGCCCACCGGGTTAGCCGCAGCGCCCGCACCCGCCTTCGCCCGTCCGGCCGCCCCGGGTCACCCGAACGGCTGGATCGCCGACCTCGGCTTCGCCGTACTCACCGTGGTCGTCTTCGTCGCCGTCGCCCTCGCCGTCGCCCTCGCCCTCGCCCTCGCCCTCGCCCTCGCCCTCGCCCTCGCCCTCGCCCTCGCCCTCGCCCTCGCCCTCGCCCTCGCCCTCGCCACGGGAGTGTGCAACCCGTGGGACGGGGTCGTCCCCCTCGCGCTGGTCCTCGGTGCGCTCCTGCTCGTCCGGCGTCGATGGCCGATCGCCGTGCTGCTGCTGTCGGTCACCGCGGTCTTCGTCTATCACCTGGGGCATCCCTCCCCCGCCGGGTGGATCCGGCCCGGCGCGGTGGCGTACTTCACCGCAACCCGCGTCTCCCCACCCGCCCGCGACCCGACTGCCCGGCCAGGCGTCCCGGCCCGGCGCGGTGGCGCATTTCACCGCAACCCGCGTCTCCCCACCCGCCCGCGACCCGACTGCCCGGCACAGTGCTCCCGCCCGACCGCGACGTCCTCCGCGCACAGCGCCCCCGACGTCGCGTGTCGGGAGATCGCCGAGCGCCCGGCCGTCTGCCTGCCGACCGCCGACCGCCGACCGC
>NZ_VJVX01000112.1:0-8145 GCF_008033685.1 Microbispora sp. CSR-4 | reverse complement strand
TGCGGACAGGACTCTCGACAAGCCCAATCCTCCCAGCTCAAAGGCACTTTTCTCATGTAAACGATCAAGCCCGCTCAAATTCGTCGCGAAAGCCCGAGGCTAGATTCCACGCGGGTTGGGATAAGAGTACCTAGCTTCTCGAACGCTTTTTCGATTACTTTCCTGTGATGTCACTGTGGGTGTTGCGTCGTTCTTGTGATGTAACTGTCGCAGGAATTGTCATACCTGTCCTATATAACGGTCCAACGGGGCAGTGCTGGGCCGTATTGCCAGGGAGAGGTATGAGGGTGGAAGTCTTCGGGCAGCTGAGCGACCATGATCGTGAGTGGGTTGTTCGTTACCTCAACGAGCGCCTCAGCGAGACTGATCTCCGCAACTTGGTCGACGAACTCGACAAGCCCAGGCGCGGCAGGCGAAAGCCGGTGGAGACGCTCGTCGTGGAGGCGGAGCGGCGTCCGGGTGTACGCGGACGACCTCCGACAAGACTTCCCAAGCATGAACTCGCCGAATACATCGTGGACCGGTACGGAGTCTCCCTCCTGGAGGGCTCCGAGAGAGCGCCTGTGAGACGTGCTCTTGCAGCACGAGCAACCAGCGAAGAACTCGACCTACTGCGTGAGCACCGGGCCGCGGAGTCGATCAGGGGTCCGCACGGCAAGGTTGTTGAAAGGATCGCGAAGGTCACCTGGCACGCTGGCAAGAGCTGGGCGCGCCACTTCGTCAAGACGCTCGGACTGCCTGCGGCCCTCGCCGGAATTCCCGGCTCTCCGCAGGAACCGTCCCTGCTTGTGGCGACTCCCTTCAAACCGCTAAACGACCTCGCCGACTTCCAGCGCGACCTTCGGGACCAGGCGCTCAAGGTCCTCAACGGGACCCAGGGTGAGAATCGGGCTGTGCTTACCCTTCCCACCGGGGCCGGCAAGACCCGGACTGCGGTTGAGAGTCTTGTCGCATGGCTGCTGCAGCACGAGCAGGATCAGAGTCCAGTGGTTCTCTGGGTTGCCCAAAGTGAAGAACTTTGCGAGCAGGCCGTGCAGGCATTCAATGAGGTGTGGATTGATTTAGGACATCGTGCGGCTCTGGACGTGCATGCGCCCCTGCGAGTCGCGCGCTTCTGGGGGAACTACGAGGTTCCCAAGCCGGAGGAGCGCCCACACGTGATGGTTGCGAGTATTCAGAAACTTCAATCCGTAGTGAAGGGAGAGGATTCGGAGGCTGAGAGCCTGTCGGACTTCAGGGAACTCAGCAGGAATATCGGAGTCGCGGTGGTCGACGAGGCACACAGGATCGGTGCTCCAAGTTACCGTCAGGTCCTGACCTTCCTGGGTGTCGACGTGTCCAAGGAAGGCCGCTCGAGCATTCCCCTTCTCGGACTGACCGCCACGCCGTTCCGAAGCGACGACACGGAAACCAAGAACATGGCGCAGATGTTCCACGGGCGTCTGCTCAAGGCCGAGTCGCTGGGAGCTGAACCCATCAAGGAGTTGCGTCGTCGCGGCGTGCTCTCCGAGGTGGACCACAGATTCGTGGAGCACGGCCAGAAGTTCGACCTGGGAAGCAGTCAGAAGTTCGTGGACCACTTCAACACTTTCCACGAGTTCCATCCCGGATTTCTTCAGTCGATCACCGAATCCCAGGAGAGGAACAAGGCGCTTGCCGAGGCGCTTCTGACCATTCCCGAGGAGTGGCCGACCCTGTTCTTCGGTTGCACCGTTGAGCACGCAGAGGCCATGTCGATCCTCCTGCGTCGGGCCAGGCGGTCCGCGGCCGTCATCACTGCTGACACTCGGGCGGCGACCAGGCGAGCACTGGTGGAGGAGTTCCGCAAGGGCAGAATCTCCGTGCTCTGTAACTACGGTGTCCTGACTACCGGATTTGACGCGCCAAAGGTTCGTGCACTGGTCATCGGTCGTCCCACGACCAGCAGGGTCCTTTATGCCCAGATGATCGGACGAGGAATGCGTGGCAGTGCATTCGGCGGGACTGATCGCTGCCTTGTGATCGATGTCAAGGACAACATCAGGTTCCATGGCGAGCAGGGGGAACTCGCGTACAACAAGTACACCGACTTCTACAAGTAACGGGGCCGGCGGCGGACGGGACGGCCCCGTCCGCCGCGGCGGCGAGATCTACGGGAGGTTCTCGGCCAGCAACAGCCTGTCCAAGCCGTGATTCCGATGCTCGCAAGAAGTCTCGGACGCCAAGAGACAGGAGAAACAGGCGGCACCTTCGGCGCCCGAACCGATTGCTTCCTCGCAGAGAGGGTCGTTGGAACACGTGTCCACGTCCCCAAGAGCGCGTCTGAGCACCCGGTCGAAGCGGTCAACCAGGGAGATCATTCCACCCATGGTTCCGTCTCCGCCAGGTTGAACGGTGTAGAGGAGCACTCCGCCGCCAGTGGCCTGCCCACTGTCGACGTTCAGGTAGACACGCTCTCGTATGGCTGCGGAGGAGTAGCCGGAGTCGACGGACAGCGCCCAGAGAAGCCGATGAGCAAGCGAGTGCCACCACACGTGCACCGGGTGCTTGGTAAGATCGTCTGGATCATCGGCCTGCGCGTGCAGAGCTTCCCACGAATGCAATCTGCTTCCTTCGAGGGTGAGGTGGGTATCCCCGAGATCAAGGAAGATACCCTCCCCGAAGAGTTCGACCCCCGGGTACCAAGTGGCCGTCCTCCTGGTGAACGCAGTGGGCACCACCGGCGCGTTCGGATCGAGTCGCCTGAAACCTCTTTGCACCATGACCATCCGGAGTCTGCTCACCGGAGTGACACGGAAGGTCACACGGTTGTTCGGACCGCGCACGCTCCGGACTTGGCTCCTGCGGACCTCGAACAGTGGGGTACCTCGACGTTCGTCTTCGTGATCGAGAACTGGTGCCCCGGACGTCGCTGCCTGCCGGAGACGTCGGAGTTCAGCGGCTCGGAAAGCCAGCTCGCCGACGGGTTGCTCGGCAAGGAGTTGGTCCACTGCGGCCTCGATCTCAGGCCACGGAGTGCGCGCAAGGTAGTCGATCTCATCAGCTGGGATGTTGGACTCCTTGGCTTCGGTGAGCAGTTCCTCCTGAGTGAGCCTGTCCAGGCGACGCAGGGTACGGATGCTGTGTAGCAGTGGTCCGTACCCGAGAATGTCATTAAGCCTTGCGGGGATGTCGAGGATGGTCAATGCGGTGACCAGATCTGCGATCCGGAGATTCGCCGATCCTCGCTGCACGATGAAGGCGTCGCGGCTGCAGGTGGATGACTCGGGGCGGGATCCGAGCTCGGGCTGGCGATCGCTGCACTTCCATGAGCGCCCGTAAGCGGTTCCGAAGTTCTCGGAGGCACCGCACGTCGGGCACGTTATCCGTACGAGCCGTAGCGCCCGTCCGCCCCCGTGCCAGTGGAAGTGCTTCGCCCCACAGGGCTTGGAGTGCAGGTGGACCACAGCGGACCATGGGACTTCATCAAGATGTCCACCCTCGCAGGCCATCACGAAGCGAATGGCCTCCTTGCCGCCCTTCTCGCGTCGTGCCCAGGTGGGCAGGGTCCCGCAATCGGGACACCCGTTGCCGATCTGGTAGAGGACATCGCGGCTCTTGTGCTGCGTGCAGAGCGCCCAGTAGGGAAGGCCGTCCGTGGGATAGATCTCCTCGTGCTCAGGCTCACCAATCTCAGCATTGGTGGGAATGCGGCAGATCTTCGCTCCTTCGAGAACGCCCTGCGACATCCGATCGTCCATGATCTCGAAGTCGTGCGGTTCGATGTTGTTCTTCCGGAACAGCTCGTCCACGGACTTCAGCACGACGGGGCCCGAAGGAGTTTCCACGATGCTACCGGGGCCGAAGGTCGTGATGAACTGGGAAGGGCGGATGGCCTGATACTTGGGCACGGTCACTTCCTCCCACTGATAGTCACGGTCGATTCGACTTCCCTGAGGGAGTTGGGGGCATTCTTGAACGCCTCACCGGTTCGCGCCACCTCGTGTGCGAGATCGCCCAGGACGACTGGCATGGAGGCTGTCCTGGTGACGGTTCCTTCGAAGTAGAGGAGCGAGTTGCCGTACGTGGCAGCGACCTCTTTCCACACGTCCAATTGAGCTCCTGCGTGTCCCGCTGTTTCGCCGGGCGCGGGTCGGCGCTGTTCGGGTTGCCGGTTGGCGCGCTGTTCGAGAAGTGCCGGCACGGATTCGACATCAGCGGATGTGCGCTCTTGGTCCATCGCTGAGGCACAGCAGTACCACCCGTTGACCAAGCGCTGCTGGATCCTCCAGCGCTCGTTGACCGGCACCACTCCGTCTGCCGTCGGGAGGAACCGCGCCTGTCGGAGAATGCTGACAGTCACCGGACCGAGAGCGCGGTCTCTCGCCCTGGGTGCGAACGGGTTCACCGTGACGGGTTCCACATGACGATAGAGGGTCGTGTGGTAGCCGGCGAAGTACTCGTAGTGGCTCAGATCCCTGGGGCGTGTGGACCGATAGAAGGTGACGACCAGGCCACCTCCAGACCGGCCCACTCGACCGGTGGCCTGGATGTATGCCGAGGTCGTCTTTGGCTGACCGTTCACGAACATCAGGCCCAGTCGATCGACGTCCACTCCGGTGCCGAACATCGATGTGGAGACCACCACGTTGACCGGTGTGCGTGGGTCACCGAGCTTGGATCCAAGATCGTCCAGCATCATGGGCAGGCTGAGCGAATCAGCACGGCTGGACAGTTCCATGGGATCGGCTTCCACGATCTCGCGGGGAGCGTCCGCCACGCTACTGAGACGTTGCTGAATGTCCTGCCGGACGAGGGCCACGGCTCCGGCGAGTTCCCGGATGGCATTGAAGTACCCCACAAGTGTCCAGAACGGATCGACGTCCCGCTCCTTGGACCCCGCTTCAAGCTGTTCGTAGGGTGTTTGTAGCAGTCGGGACCACGTACGAACGAGGGGCGTCTGAGCACCACGTCCAGGTGCCACGATGCCGACATACAGGCGTCCTGGCTGCTCGGTGTCCAGCGGGTGGCTGGGGGCGGTGCGGGAGAAGAACGAGTCGTCCGCGCTCACTCCCGGCGGAGGAAACACTGCCAGGTCGCGAGCGTAGAGGGACTCCACCTGCTCCTGAGCCTGCCGCACGGTCGCGGTGGACGCAACGTACTTCGGCCGGACCGGCGTCGAACCACGGGCCTCCGTGGCCAGGAGGTCGATGCCCGTCTCGTAAAGGCCGACCATGCTCCCCAGAGGACCCTCGATGAGATGGAGCTCGTCCTGGAGGATCAGCGCAGGCGGACGGAGCCCAGACACCGCCGGACTCTGGCCTGAGGACGGAACCTCTCGAGGTTTGTTGGGAAGCCCATCCGGGCCACCCGGTGCAGACCAGGATCGGAAGTATCCGAGATGTTCGTTGTACCGATCGACGTTGCCGAAGAGGGATCCAGCCCTGGGCTCGTATGCCAGCCGCGCGAACTTGTCCACAGTGGCTACCACAACTGAGGGCGTTCGGGCGTAGACCTGCTCGTCCACTGTGTAGGCAGGAATCGGGCATCGAACGGCATCGCCTGCCGCATTGCGGAAGGCTTCCGGAACGTCCCACGCTCCCGCGGGAGTTCTCTCGCTCCACGTCATGTCCTGGTTGAGTACGCAGTCATCGTTGGGGCAGAAGATCTCGAAGTCAACAGCTTTGGGCCTTGCCCGCCGGCCGACCCCCCAGTCGACTTCGCGGATGAAGTAGCCCGGGCGGGTTGCCCGAACGGGCGCCAGCTCCGCATGGGGACCGAACTTGCGCCTGACGTGCTCTACGAACCATGCCTCGACCTTTTCCGCTGCGACATCCCTGTCAGCGCTGAGCGTGATCGATACCGTCGCGTAGTTCGAACCCGTGTGGGGTGCCACGTTGACCGTGGAGACCCTGATGGGGTCCTGGGACAGATCTTCCGGAAGGACTTTGAGCCGGGCCACGTCGCTCATAACGACGTGCAGCGTGATTGGGCGGTCGTTGCCGCGGAGCCCCTCGGAGGGGAGGGCGAGAGGTGCCCGGCAGGCAGGGCAGTTGAGGATCTGGGCAGGGTCTCCGTCGCCACGCTTACCTTGGAGGATCGAGATCGCGCCGTGAACAACCTGAGGTTTCCCGTTTGCGTCCCTGTAGGTGAAGTCCAGCAGGTTGTTCGGCGTCACGCTACCGCCGACCCACAGACCGATCGAGAACCGCTGTTCGCCCCAGAGCAGGTCGTCCCGCTGGGCCGAGCCTTCTGGCCGCCAGCCTCGCCGCCCAGTCTGACCATGCACGCGCAGATACTCGCACGCCGTGACCAGGGTCAGCGCCCGCCTGTACTGCTGGATCGTCAGAAGCCGGAGGGTGTAGCGCGACAGAACCGTGACGCCCGCCCCACCGCAGGCACTTCCCTCGCGGCGGGCGCGGAGTCTGCGGTAGCCGAGGGTGAAGGCAGCGAGGCCAAGGTACGCCTCCGTCTTGCCACCGCCAGTTGGGAACCAGAGCAGGTCACAGATGTCCCTGTCCGGGTGTGCCTCGTCGACCATGGCACGCAGGTTGAGCAGTATGAAGGCGAGCTGGAAGGGGCGCCATGGATTGACCCGGCCCTTGCCCCATTCCGACTGTAGGGCGATCGCCCTGTTGGCAAAACCGAAAGCCAGGCGCGTGTCCTCGTCCGACTGGAGAAGATCGATACCGTCCCTGATCCGTGTCAGTGCCTGCCGGCATCGCTCGACATGGGCCGCAGCGACTCCCGGGGTGGCCGGAAGGCTGTTGACCCATCTCTCGTAGCTGTCCGCCAGTGGTATCAGGGCTCGACGGAGCGCGTTCCCGTCCGTGATTTCACTCAGTTTGATCGGATCTCGCTCCGGTGATGTACCTGCGTCTGTCGGCCACTCGGAACTCGGTGCGTTCACTGGTATGACGGGCACGTACTCGGAACGAACGTCTGCCGGAGAGAACTCCTCGAAGGCGCTTTTGTCGAATAGGTGTTGTCCGTCCGTCCAGACGAAGGGAGCTCCTCTACCTCGGTGACCCTGCGGATGCGGACGCTCTGGATCGACGGCTCGCCAGAGGGCGGAGCACAGGTGCCCGCGAGCGAGCGTCGGCCGGTCTTGATAGAGGAGGTCGAGACTCTCCTCCTCTGGATCACGGGACGGACGCTGCCGCTCCACGGGAACGATTGTTCCCTCGCGACAGAGGATACGGATCTGTGGCTGGAAGACGTGCTCCTGGCTTCGGGGCCGCCTTTGTTCGGACTGAGTGTCGTTGACGAGGAACAGGGAAACCTGCCACGTGCCCTGATGATCATGGCGGCTGCGGACACGAACTGACACGGCCGGATCGCTGTCGGGAGTAAGGGTGAGACTTTTCGAGCCGCACTTCACTGATCGCCAAATCTGCCCGTACGGCTGGCGGCGCCAGGATCCGGTAGCGCTGTCGTCGGTGTACCTGGCCCAGGTCACGCAGATATCGATCACCGGAGGACCCTCAGCCTCGATCGCCATTGAGATGCCCATCGAGGAGGGCCTCGTCATCGGATCGAGGTTCAGACTGGGCAGACCAGTGCCTGTGGTCGGCAGAGTCACGACGGATGACTCGGCGCCTTCGTCGTCATCCGCACCGGCACCACCGTCACCGCCCAACTCGTCGGCCGCGTCCAGCTCCGGTTCGGACACAGTCTTGGCCGGCGAAAGCACACCGATGATGTACTCGTCCAGAGGGTCCTCTTCGGCCGACATCACCTCGGTGGGACCACGTCGTGGGCCGAGCACCTCGGCCACGAGGGCTTCAACAAGTACGTCTCGTTCGCTCACCAGGTGATCCTTCGCCACGTTCTGGATGCTCACGAATCGATCCAGGCGCTGTTCGGGAATCGCTTGGACCGTTCGCGTGGATCGTATGGGGCAGGGCCGACAGTTCCTGTCCGGACCGCCATAGTGAGGCCAAAATGTGGCAGTGGGGCGTTGCGGGACGGCGCCGGGACAGCCGTACTGAACCGCGCCGAGTTTCGTGGAGGCCGGGTTAGCTGGCTGGGGTGAGGATAGCCGTGGCGGTTTGTGTTCGGTAGTGGGTCTCGAATTCGGCTGGTGGGAGGTCGTTGCAGGCGCTGTGGAGGCGCCGGTTGTTGTACCAGTCGACCCATTCCATGGTGGCGATCTCGACGTCGTCCAGGCCGTTCCACGGGCCGCGC
>NZ_VJVX01000111.1:0-8474 GCF_008033685.1 Microbispora sp. CSR-4 | reverse complement strand
TGCGATGTAGCCCGAGCAAGACCGGCCACCTGGTCAAAGCCATCGCGGTCCTTCAGAACCATCGGGTAGCACACGCCTCCCGAGGATGAAATTGGCTCACTGATGGCATTCTCCCGGGCTCTCGGAGGAAACAGCCTGGCCGACGGCATCCGAGTGGTAGGAGTGAATCCAGGCCCGGTGGCCACGGAAAGAATGGTCACACATTTGAAGAACGCCGCTCTGTCCAGCCTGGCGGACGAGAGCCGATATGCCGAACTCACGGCCCATTATCCCCTCGGCAGGCCGGCGGAACCACGCGAGATCGCCGACCTGGTCGCGTTTCTCGCCTCGGACCGATCCGGCTACACGAGCGGGGCCGTCTTCACGGTGGACGGAGGCGCCTCGTCTTCCACGTCGCTCTATTGAGGTCATAGCCCCGGCACACGCCCGCCCGGCATCACCGTAGACGGCACGACCCATCAGGACATACCGCCGATAACGGGAATTTTCCGGTCAAAGGGGGCGAGAAATCCGGACAATGCTTCCCGGATGCGCGGGTTCACATGGAAAAAAATCAGAAGCGGCGCGGCGCGGGAGAAGGCTAGGCTTCCTGGTGTTCCAGGTGCGAAGGCCCCGGCTACTTCTTCGGGTGAAACCATGCCGGAGCCGTCCCCGGACCTCTGGAACGCACAACTTGATATGCACCTCCCGGTGCGCCGACAGCGGTTACTTCGAGGTTCGACTCCTTGCAGCCCCACCCATGGGGCTGTCGCCCATCCGGTGGGCGTCTCCGCCGTCACCCTTGATCTCGGGAGGACCCCGGCTCCAGACCATGCCCGGTGCGCAGGCGAGGCCTACTTCCACTGTTGATGGGGCGGTCGCTGGTTCGAGTCCAGCCGGAGGCTTCGATCTCCGTAGCTCAGATGGCAGAGCACCACATGGCTTCGCCGACGTGA
Source organism: Microbispora sp. CSR-4 (assembly GCF_008033685.1). Taxonomy (NCBI): domain Bacteria; kingdom Bacillati; phylum Actinomycetota; class Actinomycetes; order Streptosporangiales; family Streptosporangiaceae; genus Microbispora; species Microbispora sp. CSR-4. The sequence continues at coordinate 7,539 of NZ_VJVX01000111.1, read as the reverse complement.
TCTCGGGCATGGTCTGGCGCGGGCTCCTCCCCATCGCGGAAGGGGCCCGCTTTCATGTCCAAGTTCAACCGCGGCACCACCCACGTCGCGACCACCAGCCCGGTCACCACCGAGGCGAGGCCGACCGGCCGTACGCACGAGGGCGCCCCCGGCTACATCCGCGACCCCAGGTCGGAGCTGTTCCTGCTCGCGGTCTCCAACATGGTCGGCGAGGACACCTTCTATGAGAAGGCCGGCGACCGCGACGAGCGCTTCCGCGCCCTCGTCCACCAGGTGGCCGTCGAGGACGGGGACTGGCTGGCCCGCTTCCTGCCGTGGCTGCGCGGCGAGGCGAACATGCGGTCCGCGCCGATCGTGGCCGCACTGGAGGCCGTACGGGCCCGCCTGTCGGCCGGCCTGCACGGAGGCAACCGCGAGCTGGTCGCCTCCGTGCTGCAACGTGCCGATGAGCCGGGCGAGGCACTCGCGTACTGGACATCGCGGTACGGCCGGGCCATCCCCAAGCCGGTGAAGCGCGGCGTCGCCGACGCCGTCCAGCGGCTCTACACGGAGCGGTCCCTGGCGAAGTACGACAGCGACGCCCGCGCGTTCCGCTTCGGCGACGTCATCGAGCTCGTCCACCCCACCCCGGCCGCCGACAAGCTGCTGTGGCAGGGCGACCTGTTCGCCCACGCGCTCGACCGGCGTCACGGCCGGGACAAACCGATCCCGCAGTCGCTGCGCATGCTGCGCGACCGGGCCGAGCTGCTCGCCATCCCGGCCGGGGAGCGGCGCTCCGCGCTGGCCGACCCGAGCCGCCTGGCCGCCGCGGGCATCACCTGGGAGGCGCTCGCCGGCTGGCTGCAGAGCCCGATGGACGCCCAGGCGTGGGAGTCGGTCATTCCCTCCATGGGATACATGGCGCTGCTCCGGAACCTGCGCAACTTCGACGAGGCAGGTGTGGGTGACGAGCTCGCGGACCGGATCATCGCCAAGCTGACCGACCCGGAGGAGGTCGCGCGGTCGCGGCAGCTGCCGTTCCGCTTCTACGCGGCGTACCGGTCGGCGCCCTCCTCGCGGTGGACCCGGGCGCTGGACACGGCGCTGACCCTGGCGACCCGGAACGTCCCCTCGTTCCGGGGGCGGACGCTCGTGCTCGTCGACACCTCGTCGTCGATGACGTCCGGCGCGGTCTCCGCGCGGTCGGCGGTCACGCCGGTCCAGGCCGCCGCGCTGTTCGGCGTCACCCTGGCGACGCGCGGCGACCAGGTCGACCTGGTGGGCTTCGCCGACGGCACGTTCCGGCACAAGATCCGGCCGGGAGCGTCGGTGCTGCGCGAGGTCGAGCGCTTCTGCGGGCGGATCGGCGAGGTCGGCCACGGCACGCAGATCGCCGACGCCGTGCACAGGTCCTGGAAGGGGCACGACCGGGTGGTGATCCTGTCGGACATGCAGACCATGACGGGCTACTACGCGAAGGGGGTCACGACCGCGGTCCCGGCGAGCGTGCCGGTGTACGGGTTCAACCTCGTCGGATACAGGACGGCCGCGATGCCGACCGGCTCGGCCAACCGCCATGAGTTCGGCGGGTTCTCCGACGCGTGCTTCCGGCTGATCCCGCTGCTGGAGGCGGGCCGCGACGCCGGCTGGCCGTTCTAGCGACGGGACCGCCTCGCCTGGTCGTACGGCCAGGCGAGGCGGCAGCTCTTACGGCCGGTGTGGCACCCGGGCCACCACCCGGACCAGCGGCAGCGTGACCACCGCGACCGTTCCATCGCTTCATCACCTCCGTCACCGGAAGCCGGTGAACAGCAGCCCGGGCCGGTGTAACCGCACCGCCGCGACCGCCGCGCCCAGATCGAACGCGCACTCCAGGGCCGCGCAGGCGACGGCGTCGGCGACCGCGCGCGGGCCACCGCCGGGGGCGAGCCGTGCACGCGCCCGCAGCCCGAGCGCGAGCGCCGCCGTCGCCGGTATCAGCACCATGCCCCGGCCCCGCGTCGCCGGTGCGGCGGCCAGCGCCACGACAGCCGCCGCGCCCACCGCGACGACCGGGTTGCAGCGCGGCACGCCCCGGTCCGGGTGGGTCATGGCGAGCCACCGCTCCGACCGGCCACGCCTGTAGAGCGTGCGCCACACGCTGCTCACCGACTCCGGGCCGGGCCGGTCCTGCACGACCTCGGCGTCGGGCTCGGCCCGCAGCGTGAAGCCCCGCCTGGTCAGGCGGATGCCCAGGTCCACGTCCTCGCCCGCGGCCACGGTCGGCGACCTCTCCGCGAAGCCGCCGACCGCTTCGAACGCCGTCCTGCGCAGCAGCAGGTTGGATGCGGCCGCCCACTCCAGTTCGTCACCGGCGGCCGGCCTCTTCGGGTCACCGTGGAGCAGGGGAGACCGGCGCATGATCCGGGACACCGCTGTCGGGCTCGCCACGACGACCGTCGGGCCGGCCAGCCCCGCGGTCCCCGTCGCCATGCGGATGGTCTTGACGTACCGCCGCAGCAGGCCGGGTGAGACGCGGCAGTCCGAGTCGAGGAACAGCAGAAGATCGTGGGAGGCGTGACGAGCGCCGAGGTTACGCTTCGCCCCGACATGCCGGGGACCACGCAGATAGCGGGCGCCGTGCCGTTCGCACTGCTCGCGGTGGCGTGCGGCCTCCTCCGGGCCCGAGTCGTCCACCAGGAGAACCTCGACGGGCTCGGGACAGCGCGCCGCCGCCGCCCGCACACTGGCCAGCATCAGCTCGGTCACCGCCACCCTGCCTCGGACGGGGACCACCACCGACACGCCCGGAGAGGGTGCGGATTCCCCGGTCATGCCGGCCCTCCCATCACCGATGTCCAGCGTGACTTCCCAGGACCGACCACGGCGCCCGTATCGGGAATTATCCCGGCCCGGGCGTCGATGCGGGATGTGGTCAGCGGGCCAGGGGGATGATCCTGCGGAACTTGCCGCTGGCCGACTGCTCGGGCGGCTCCTCGGCGCGTTCCAGCGCGACGCGCTCGGCCTTGTGCTCGGCCAGGAGGCGCGAGATCTCCTCGTGTACGCTCCGCCACACGTGATCGGGGTCGGCGCCGTCCGCCTGCGTCAGCCGTACCCGCAGCGTGGCGGGCGCGCTCTGCACGACCTGGAACTGCGCGATGCCGGGGACGCGGTCCAGCAGCGTGCCGAACGCCATGGGGGAGATGCGGACGTGCCGGTCGCCGCCGGCGGGGAACTCGAGCAACTCCGCCGCGCGGCCCTGCACCTGGACAGCGGGCAGCGGGCTGCCGCACGGGCAGGCGTCGGGCCGCATCAGGACGTTGTCGCCCATGTCGTAGCGGAGGATCGGCTGGACCCGGTTGGCGAGATTGCTCAACAGGACGGTGTGTGATGGCCGCCCCGGCGGGACGGGCCGATAGTCGGCGTCGACCGGCTCCAGCACCACCCAGTCGGTGTTGACGTGCAGCCAGTTGTGCGCGCAGCCGTAGGCGAGGAAGCTGCACTCGGTGGCGGCGTAGGCGGAGCGGACCTGGGCGTGGAACGCGGAGGCGATCCGGGCGCGGTTCTCGGCGGTCAGTGCCTCGCCGCCGGCGATGACCATCCCCGGGTGGATGTGCAGGCGGCCGGCCTCCTGCTCCCTGGCCAGCAGCCCGAGCATGCTGGAGAAACCGGCCAGCGAGCTGGGCTTGTACCGGTTCAGCTCGGCCACCAGTTGCGGCAGCGGCTTGTCGATGGAGAACTCCCGCAGCAACCAGCCGAGCCGCGGATGGTCGCGCCGGAACCGCGCGGCCGAGGCGACGGTGGAGAAGTGGCCGGGCGGCGCGGAGACGATGGCGGTGCGTCCGGCGCCGCGCATGAGGCGCACGAGATCGCCGGCCCCCAGCCCGGCTCGCGCGCGCTGCCCGATCGCGTTGCCCACGGCCAGGCTCCGTTCGTCCTGCAGGAAGATGCCGCGCAGCCCACTGGTGCCGGACGTGGTGGCGACGAGGTATCGACCCTGGAAGCGCTCGCCCACGAGGGCGGGGTCGGCGACGAACTGCCCGGCCTTGGCCAGTGTCACGTCCGGGTCGGTGACCCATTCGTCGAAGCGCGCCATGAGCGCCTGCTTGCCGGTGACCGGGAGCCGCGCCAGGTCGCCGATGTCGTCGGGCAGCGCCCGATACAGCTCGCGGTAGTAGGGCGAGTGGGTGCGGGCGTAGGTCACGGCTTCGGCCAGGCGGGCCCGTTGCCGCCGCGCGATGCCCTCGGGGCCCTCGCGCAGCGCCCGCCGCGCGTCGCGGGCGAGGCTCCGCTCGTTGTCCGTCATGACGACTCGTTCCCTTCTGCGGACTGCGCCGGTTCGTCGTCTGCCGCGGCGTCCGCGCGGACCGAGAGCAGGCCGTGCGCGGCGATGTCGAGGCCGTGGCGTGCGGCTGCCCACAGCTCGTCCTGTGACCGGCCGAGCTCGACGCTCGCCAGGCTCGCCTGCTGGACGGCGCCGATCAGCGAGCCGGTCATGGCGGCGGCGGTGATCGGATCCAGCTGGCCCGGGAACGCCTTGAGCAGTTCGCCGGCCATCCTGCGCTGCAGCTCCAGCAGCAGGTAGAGCCCCTTGGCCTGCAGCGCCGGCGTCGTCATCATCAGGCGGACCCCCGCCGACAGCGCCTCGGGCTCCTTGCGGGGCACCTCGGGGCGGCGCCGGGCGGCGTACTCCTGCACCGCCCTGACCAGCAGCTCGCCCGGGCTCTCCTGCGGCCGTGGCGCCGCCAGCGCGCCGAGCAGCATGCCGAAGATGTGCTCGGTGTCGGCGAACACGACCTCGTCCTTGGCGCGGAAGTAGTTGAAGAACGTCTTGGGGTCGACGTCCGCCGCCACGGCGATCTGCGCCACCGTGGTCTGCTCATATCCCTGCTCTGCGAACAGCCTCATCGCCGCGGCCATGATCCGCTGCCTGGTCAGCCGCTTCTTGCGCTCGCGGCGTGATTCCTCCACACGCAAAACATACAGCACATGGAAACTTCCAGACACTGGAAGATTGGTAGGACATGGGGAGCACTGGGGCAGGCCCGTTCGCCCGCTCGCGTCGGCTTCAGCGCAGGATCGTGGCGGAGAGGATCTTGTTGATCCAGCGTTCCCATTCCTCGGGCGTCCACCCGCGTACGCCGGTGAGCAAGAGGTAGACCTCGACGCTGACCAGGGTGAAGATGACGTCGGCCGCCTCATCGATGGACAGGTCCGGGCGCAGGGCCTGCTTGTCGGCGAGGTGCCGCGCGAGGGTGTCGTGGGCGAGGAAGCGCTGGTTCTGGTTGGTCTCCCACTGCGCGGCCATCTCGGCGTCGGCACCGGCAGCGTCGCGGACGATCTTCATGATGGGCGCCACGCGGCCGAAGATGACGCGGCTGTTGGCCAGCCAGATCGCCAGCGCCCGCCGGCCGTCGGGTTCGTCGCGCACCTGCTCCACCCAGGGCCGGTCCAGCATCGGTATCGGCTCGTCGTCGCCGACCGCCAGCACATCCACGATCTCTTTGACAACCGTGGCCTTGTTCCCGAAGTGGAAGTACACCGTCTGCACCGCGACCCCGGCCGCCGCGGCGATCTGATCCAGGGTGGTCGAGGCGTACCCCTGCCGCAGGAACAGTTCCCGCGCGGCGTCGATGATCCGTCTCCGGGTGGCGCGCGCTTGAGCGGCTCGGCGGGAGCCCTGTCCGGTCGCACTCTTGACAGGGTCGCTCATTCGCTAGAGCCTACTACAGAGAAAGTCACTAGAGACAACTCTAGTGACCCCCCGGAGGCGCCCATGGCTGCGACGCTCAACGGCTTCCACCACGTCAAACTCCCCGTCACGGACGTGGAACGCAGCCGAGACTGGTACGAGCGGGTATTGGGCCTGCGCGTCCTCATCGAGTTCGTCGAAGACGGCACGCTCATGGGCGTCGCCCTCCGCGACGCGAACAACGCCGTCGACGTGGCCCTGCGTCAGGATCCGGTACGAGCTGCCGCGATGGCCGGATTCGACCCGATGGCCCTGTGGGTACCCACCCTGCGCGACCTGAAGGACTGGCAGCAGCGCCTGGACGACCTGGCCGAACCGCACGGCGGCATCGTCACCGGTCACGTCGGCCACGTGCTGGTCGGCCTGCACGATCCCGACGGCATCGAAATCCGCTTCTACAACCCAGCCCAGGACGACCCCGAGGACGCCCGATGAGCTTCGACCCCACCGGCTATCTGCTCACGCCCGCCGACGGCCCCCACCTGTGGTTCCTGGACACCCGCATGACCGTGAAGGCCGGCGCGGACCAGACCGGCGGCGCGTTCCCCCTCATCGAGTGGTCCGCACCCGCCGGCTTCGGGCCACCCCGGCACATCCACGACCGCGAGGACGAGGCCTTCTACATCCTCGAGGGAAAGCTCACCATCGACTGCGGCGACCACCGCTGGACCGCCGGCTCCGGCGACTTCGCCTTCCTGCCCCGCCGCATACCCCACTCCTTCATCGTCACCGAAGGGCCCGTACGCGGCCTGCAGATCACCACACCGTCAGGATTCGAGCAGTTCATCGCCGAACTCGGCCGCCCGGCCGAGCACCCCGGCCTCCCCGCACCCACCCCGCCCGACGTCCCCCGCCTGATCGAAACCGGCCGACGCTATGGCCAGCAGATCCTCTGACCTGCTAGAACGCTTTGCTCGGCAAGCCGGCCATCTCGACGACCAGGCATCAGACCGGCGGACGAGGACGCGATCAGGTCGCGGAGCGAGCTCGCCCACCTTCTACGCATAACTGACACGCAGGCGGTCGTACGGAAAGCAGCCGTCGACGGTGAGCTCGCGGGGGCGGCTGAGGCGCTCAGGTTGCTGAGCGCCCAGTTCTCCGAATTCACGTTCATGGGCGAGGCGCTGCCTCCGTCCGGCTACGACCGCGGGGAGATCATTTCCCGAGGCCCATCCGCTTCCCCAGGCTGCCCGCCCGTGACCGCGGCAGGTATGGGACCTCGGGACGAGGCAGGAGGTCGCGCGCCTGGTGCACGGCGACGAGTCCTGGGTCCGCGACGACGACGGCACGCCCGAGACCACCGTGACCTCGCTCGCCTTCGACGGTCCCGGCGCCGGCCTCGCCACGGCCACCCGCCACAATGTGATGCGCGTGTGGCAGGTGCCCCAAGGCCGGGAGATCCGCCGGTTCACCCATCCCGTGGTGTACGGGACATCGCGTTCCATCCCGGGGGCGGCTCGCTGGCCACCGCCTGCAAGGACGGCGTCGTCCCCGTCCGGGACCTGGAGACGGGAACCGAGGCGTACAGGCTGGGTGGGTGTCGACCCGTACGCACCGCCTCAGCTCATTGCGTTAGCAGCTCTAAGCACCTCCAGGCACCAGGGCGGCGTCCGTTGAGCGCACAGTTATTGACACTACTAGGGCGTGTATTTGGTTGTGATCAAGGGGTGGCCTGGGTGAGGTCTTTAATCCAGATCATCGCGGCGCGGAGGTGGAGGCCGGCGAGGTAACTCGCAGGGGTTTTGTCGTAGCGGGTGGCGATGCCTCGCCAGGCCTTCAGCTTGTTGATCAGGCGCTCGACGGTGTTCCGCTCCTTGTACAGGCCGGCG
>NZ_VJVX01000110.1:0-8607 GCF_008033685.1 Microbispora sp. CSR-4 | reverse complement strand
GCACGTCGCAGCCCAGAACCCGACCTCAAACTGCTACAACGAGAACGTCGCCTGACCGCGGGACCGCCGATCAAGTTCCACGAACGTCGGGACATCCTCCCGGGCCGGCACTGGATGACCTTGATGCCCAGGCAGCCGCGGAAGGCGTTCATCGCCTCAGTCAGCTGCGGGCGCCCGCCCCGCCACTGGCCGATCGCCGCTTCGTTGTCCCACACCAGCGCCTTGGGGACGCGGCCGAGCTGCCGCAGCAGCACCCAGTGGCCCGTGATCAGGTCCGCCGACTGGCGCGAGGGCAGCATCCTTGCGCTGATCCAGCGCGAGTATCCGCTGACCATGACCAGCACCGGCCGTCGCCCGTGTTGCCCGCATCCCAGCGGCACATCCACCGGCGGGAACCACAGATCGCATTGGGCCAGCTCACCGGGCAGATAGCTGGTCCGCGACGCCGGGTCCGGCGGCGCATACAACGGCCGCAGCTCCCGGATGCGTTTCTTCAGCACGGTCAGCCCCCGCTGCCAGCCGATCCGCTCGGCGATCACCGTCGCGGGCATGTCCGGCCATGCCCGCAGCAACTGCCGGATCTGCGGTTCCACCGCGTCCACGATCGATCCGGACGGCTTGCGAACGTATTTGGGTGGTCCTTGGGACTCCAGCGCCCGCCGCACCGTGTTGCGACCCACGCCCAGCTTGCGGGCGATCGCCCGGATCGGCATCTGCTCGGCTCTATGCAGCCGGCGTATCTCCGCCCAGTCCTCCACGCTCAGCACCTTCCCGATCTAGGCCCATGAGGCCGGTAGATGGGTCCGTTTTCGAGCGTCGACACTGGTCCAGTATTGGAGCGCCGCCGTCACCGCTGCTCCAAGTGCATCGCTCGCGACCGCTGGGCACGCCGTCAGGTCGCCCGCCGCCGGGCCGCCCGGCGTCGCGCCATCACCCGCCGTCCCCCGCGCGGCCCGCTCGGCGCCGCGGCTCTGGGGGTGATCTGGTCGTGAGCGCGCTACCTCTGATCATCGCCCTGGCCCTGACCGCGGTTGTGACCGTCGGCTATGTGACGGTCCTGGTCGGCATCCGGCGGGAGGACAAGGCCATGCGTGGCGGAGTCGCCTCCGGGGGTGCGTCCGCGCGGCTCGCTCGACACGTCACCGGCTTAAGAGTCCGGGACGGTGGTCCTAACTCTCGGATCGCTGAGACAAGGTCGCTTCGACCCGTGCCAAGCGTTCCGACAGGTCCCGTACGGCGGTGCGTAGCGCGATGACCTCGCTCGCCAAGTCGCCCGCCGGCCCCGGCTCGGTGTCCGGGACGTCTTCCCGGACGAACACGCCCTTGCCCTGCTGGCCGATCACCAGGCCCTCGGTCCGCAAGATCCCGACCGCGAGCTTCACAACGCTAAGTGAGGCGTCGTACCGGGCGGCGAGCTGGGTGGTCGACGGCAATGGGGAACCGGGCGGCAGAGATCCGCCGCGGATCTGCTCCCGCAGATCATCGGCGATCTGGAGGTAACCGGGCCGCCCCGTCTTCTTGACCATCCCTCTCCTGTCCTGAGGACACACATGCCATCTCAGCACAGGAGAACGACCAAGCCAACCCAGAGGTCATTGACAACCAGGTCAACCTAGTCAACTATGTTGGGCACGAGCTTAAGGAGGTCCACACATGCGCACCATTCCGATCCCGGTCGACGTGACCAAGCTGCAGTTCGTCTGCGTCCGCGCGCCCCGCCCGCGCGTCCTGAACCAGGACACTGGCGAGATCAAGACCGACAAGAACGGCAACACCGTCTACGAGATCGTCCTGTCGGTGGAGGACGAGTTCGGCCGGATCGAACTCGTCAAGGTCGGCACCTCCGGCGAACCCCAGATCACCGCCGGACAGGACGTCACGCCGGTCGGCCTGGTCGGCTACGTCTGGGAGATGTCCCGGGGCGGTGAGGCCCGCTGGGGCATCAGCTACCGGGCCAGCTCGATCCTCCCGGCCGGGGTGACCGCCCATGCGTGACGCCCTGCTGATCCTGCTCGCGGGCCTGGCCGCTTCGGTGGCCGGCCTGTGGGCCTGGCACCACTACCACTTCCGCTCCTTCTGGTTGATCGTCGGCTTCCCCTTCGTCGCGGTCACCGTCCGGGCGACCTGGCGGAAGGTGGCCCTCGGGTGCGGGCTGACCAAGAAGCGGCAACGCTGGTGGTTCACCACCGTTCCCGGCGCGATCGCCTCGACCGGGCTCGTCAAAGTACGGCGGCGCTTCCAGCGGGTCGCGGTCGACACCAAACCGTTCATGTGGCTACCCCGCCCGACCCGGCACGGCTGGCGCGTTACCGTCCACACCCTCGAAGGGCAGATCCCCGCCGACTACGCCCAGGCGGCCGAACGGCTCGCGCACTCCTGGGGCGCGCATGCTGTACGGGTCTCGTCCCCTCGGCCTGGCCGCGTGGTCCTGGCCGCCACCGTGCGGGACCCGCTCGTCCGGCTCGACCACATCCCGGCCTCGGGTGACCTGCTCACCGTCCAAGTGGGGCGGCTGGAGACCGGCGGGCTGTGGACGATCGACTTCCGCACGGTGCCGCATTGGATCAACGCGGGGGCCACCCAGTCAGGGAAGTCCAATCTCGCGAACGCCTTGCTGGTCGGGCTCGCTCCGCAACCGGTCGCCCTGGTCGGCATCGACCTCAAAGGCGGCGTCGAGTTCACCCCGTACGCGCCCCGGCTGTCGGCCCTGGCGACCACGCGGGCCGAGAGCGTGGGCCTGCTGGATGACCTGATGGCCGTGATGGTCGACCGGATGGGGCTGTGCCGTACGGCCGGCGCCCGCAACATCTGGCAACTCCCGCCCGGCGTGCGGCCGATTCCGGTGGTGGTGCTGGTCGACGAGCTGGCCGAGCTGTACCTGATGGCCGACAAGTCCGAGAAAGACGAGATCGCCCATACCTCAACCGCGTTGCTACGCATCGCACAACTCGGGCGGGCGTTCGGCATCTACCTGTTCCTGTCCGGCCAGCGGATCGGCTCCGACCTCGGCCCCGGCGTCACCGCCCTCCGGGCGCAGTGCTCCGGGCGGATCTGCCACCGGGTCAACGACCCGGAAACCGCGACCATGACGCTCGGCGACCTCGACCCCGCCGCCCTGGTGTCCGCCCGCGCCATACCCGCCGAGACACCCGGCGTCGCGATCACCGCCCATCAGGACGGCCAGTGGTACCGCGCCCGCTCCTTCCACGTCTCCGAGCAGACCGCAGAACACACCGCCCGGCACTGGTCCCGGCTCACTCCCACGTGGGCCGAGATCGCCCAGCCCGGCCGCGTCACCGGCCTCGATGAGGCCGCGCTCTCCGAGTTGCTGTCCGCCTGACCACGAAAGGGGGTAACGATGCGACGCCTTGCCTCATGGCTGCTCGACACCGGGCCGGTTCTCGTCCTGGCCGCCATCGCGGGTGCCGGATCGTTCACCCACATCCACGACACCGCCACCGACCACGGACAGACCGGCTGGATGTCGTGGGCCGTGGCCGTCTGCGTCGACCTCACCTGCGTCATGGCCGCCCGCGAACGCCAGCGGGACAAGAAGACCGGACGCCAACGCACCGGGTGGATGTCCTGGCCCACGCTCGTCCTGGCTGGTGGGATCGTGCTCTCCCTGGCCGCCAATCTGCACCAGGCCGAGCCGACCGTGTGGGGCTGGCTGACGGCAGCCACTCCCGCCGGGGCGTTCCTCATCGCCGTCTCGATGCTCGAACGCCGTGCCGCCGCCCCTCGTTCCGCACCGTCGGCGCCCGTCCTGACCGTCGATGCCGTCCCGTCCTCGTCGTCCCCGGCTCCTGCGCTCGTCCCCGCCACCGAGGACGGGCAGGACGGCGAGCCGGGACCATCCCCGGCCTTGGTCGCCTACGCCCGCCGCGTGGCCGATGAGCACCAGGCCAAGCACGGCAAGCCGATCACCCGCGACCTGCTGCGCGCCCGCCTCGGCGTGTCCAACCAGCTCGCCTCCGACCTGCTCCGCAGCCTCCGCACCGCATCCGAACCCGCCTGACGAAAGGAGATCAGCCCATGAACGACGACCACCGTTCCGCACTCATCGCCGGGCTCCGCGCCCTGGCCGACTTCCTGGACGCCAACCCTGCCGTCCCCGTCCCGTACTCGGTCAACGTGCTGCACTTCCCGCACCGCGCCACGGACGCTGAGATGTGCGCCGAGGTCGACCACATCGCCGAACTCCTCGGCACGTCGATTGATCCGCGCGAGCGCGAGTCCGGCCACTACGCCGCCTCGATCTGCTTCGGCCCCGTCGAGTACCGGGCCGTGGCCATCCTGGCCGCCCGCCGCGCCCAGTACGAGGCCGAACGCAGCTACGAGGGCTGCATCCAGCCCGACCCCATCCCTGACCAGAACGCGGCGCAGGCCGCCTGACCACGAAAGGAGGTGACACCCATGCCCGACACCGAGCAGGCCCCGCCCGCGACTCCCGCGCCGATCACGCCTCAGCGGTGGCAGTGCTGCCACTGCGGCGGAGGCGGTCTCGACTCCTACGGCGAGACCTGCCGCCACTGTGACGGGCTCGGCTTCTGCTGAACCCCGTCAGCGCCCCCGGCCTGGCCGTACATCCGCCAAGACAACCGCCAGGTCGGGGGCCATCCCTCCACCCATCGAGCGAAAGGAGGTCTCCATCTTGCCCGTAACATCCGCCAACGCGCACGCCATCCGCGGCGCCATCGCCCGACTCAACGACCCTGACTGCTCCCGCTTCGCCTCCCAGATCCGCCACACGGGCGGCTGCCGGCAGCCGATCCACCTGCGCGGCAAGGTCGAACACTGGGACAAGGCCACCGGCACCCTGCTGCACCGCTACAGCACCCGCCTCGAACCCGACGGCGTCCTGCGCATCCCGTGCAAAACCCGCCGCGCCTCCCGCTGCCCGGCCTGCGCCGAGACCTACCGCGCCGACACCTACCACCTCATCCGCGCCGGACTCGTCGGCGGCAAAGGCGTCCCCGCATCGGTGATCGCACACCCGTGCCTGTTCGTCACCCTCACCGCGCCGTCCTTCGGCCCGGTCCACACCCGCAGGCAGCACAACGGGAGCGTCCTGCCCTGTCACCCTCGACGCGACGCCGAAACCTGCCCGCACGGGCGCGTCCTGTCCTGCACCGCGCGGCACGGCGCCGAGGATGACTGCCTCGGCGAGCCGCTGTGCCCCGACTGCTACGACTACACCGGCTCGGTCCTATTCAACGCCGTCGCGCCGCTGCTGTGGAAGCGCTTCGCCGACGCCTTGCGCCGGAACCTGGCCAAGCTCGGCGGCCTGACCCTCCGCGACATGCGTGACCAGCTTGTCGTCTCCTTCGCCAAGGTCGCCGAATATCAGCGGCGCGGCGTCGTCCACCTCCACGCCGTCATCCGGCTCGACGGTCCGGCCGGACCGATCTCGCCGCCCCCGGCCTGGGCGACGCTCGACCTGCTGAGGCAAGCCGTAGAGCACGCCGCCTCCGTGGTGATCGCCAAGATCCCGGCGTTCGACTGCGAACCCGCGCGTGTCCTGCGCTGGGGTACGCAGCTCGACGCCCGCTCGATCGCGATGGACGGCGAGCTGACCGACCAGGCCGTAGCGGGCTACATCGCCAAGTACGCCACCAAGGCCGCCGAATGCGTCGGCACCATCGACCGGCGCATCGTTCCCGGCGAGGACCTGGCCGCCCTGCCCGTCCGCGACCACGCCCGGCGGCTCATCGCCGAATGCCTCCGCCTGGGTGCCTTCGAGGAACTGACGGAACTCCGGCTGACCCAGTGGGCACACATGCTCGGCTTCCGCGGCCACTTCTCCACCCGATCCCGCCGCTACTCCACCACCCTCGGCGACATCCGGGCCGAACGGCAGGAACATGCCCGCGATGAGCAGATCACGACGGGCCGCCTGCCCCTCCTCGATGAGGACACCGTCCTCGTGATCAGCGAATGGGAGTACGCCGGAAAGGGCTACTCCCCGGGTGACGCCCTCGTCGCCGCATTCGCCAGCGCATCCGGGCTCCCTTCGTCTTCGAGCGGAGGAGGGGCCTGATGGCTGGACGCGATGAGCTGATGCCGCTACAGCAGGTTCTCGACGAACTGGGTGGTATCTCCCGCCGCACGTTCTACCGCTGGCGAGAGCTGGGCCGCGCCCCCGCCTGCGTGAAGCTGCCCAACGGAGATCTCTACGTCTACAGGAGCGACCTTACGGCGTGGCTGGAGTCCCTGCGGGAGGCTGCGTGAACACCAGCTATGACGTGAAGTTCTGGGAGATCCGCCGCAACCAGTCGAGCAAGAAGCCGTCCTTCGTCGCGCGTTGGACGGTTGGCGGTCGGGAGAAGTCGAAGACCTTCCGAACCAAGGAACTCGCGAACAGTCACCTGCGGGACCTGCGGTTGGCGGCCAAGAACGGCGAGGCGTTCGACATCGCATCCGGGCTTCCCGTCTCGATGCTTGAGCCCCAAGCGGACGCCGGGCCGACGGTCCTCGCCTTCGCCCAGAAGTTCATCACACAGCGGTGGAAGACTTCGGCGGCGCGGACGAGGGAGACGGACGTGTATGCCCTGCTGGCCCTGGTCCCCGCGCTCGTGAAGGATCTGCCCGGCCGACCCGACGCCGACGAGATGCGCAAGGTGCTGCGCGAATACGTCCTGCTGCCAGAGGAACGGCGCGGTGACTTGCCCCCCAAACAGGCTCCGGTGCTGCGCTGGCTTGAGACCGCCTCGCTTCCGTTGACCGACCTCAAAGACGCGCGGGTCGTCCGGATGGGCCTGGACGCCATCTCGGTGACGTTCAAGGGGAAGAAGGCGTCGGCGAACACCGTCCTGCGCAAGCGCGAGGTGTTTCACCATCTGCTGGAACTGGCCATGGAGGAGGACCCGAAGCCGTTCGACAAGAACCCGCTCGACTCGGTCAAGTGGACAGCTCCGGACAGGACGGATGAGGTCGACCCCCGGACCGTGGTCAACCCTGGGCAGGCTCGGGCGCTGCTGGCTGCCGCGTCTCGCGCTGGCCGTACGCGTGGGGCGCGTATGCGGGCGATGTACGCCTGCATGTACTACGCCGCCCTACGACCGGAGGAGGCGGCCGGCCTGAAGCGGACGAACTGCCATCTGCCAGAGGAGGAGTGGGGAATGCTCACGTTGGAGAAGGCGCGTCCGTTCGCCAACAAGCGCTATACCGACTCCGGCGAGGCGCACGACGATCGTGGGCTGAAGCACCGGGCGGAGAAGGACACGCGTCCAGTGCCGATCCCTCCCGCGCTGGTGAAGATCCTGCGGGAGCACATCGAGAAGTTCGGCGTGACCAAGGATGGTCGGCTGTTCGCCACGAGCAAGGGCGGGCTCTACACCAACTCGGCGATCTCCCGCGTGTGGAAGGAGGTCCGCAAGCTGGCGTTCACGCCGGAACAGGTCGCATCGCCGCTGGCGGCCACACCATACGGCCTTCGGCACGCGGCGGTCTCGTTGTGGCTGGCTTCCGGCGTCCCGGCAACGGAGGTGGCTCAGCGAGCGGGGCACAGCGTTGAGGTACTCCAGCGCGTCTATGCGAAGGTGATCGATGGGCAGGCGCAAGCCGCCAACAAGAAGATCATGGCTGCTCTGGATGAGTGATCCGAGCTGCTCATCGAAGGGCCTCGGGTCATCCCGGGGCCTTCGTCATTCCTGAGGCTGCTCTCCTGGGCGGCGACATTCGGCAGCTCGGGCGGCCCGGCCGGGCACGGTTCCACAGCGGCCCGCCGTAACAGCGCCTCGTGGTCCGCGTTGCCGAGGACATGCGCGAGCTGCCGACGGCCGCCCGGCGCTAACTGCGCTGGTCACGTAAGCACAACCAGCCGTCGCAGGGAACCTACCTACACCACAGTCGGGACTGCCATCGGCCATCCACGCCTACAGGCCCATCTGTACGCCAACAGACGGATGGGGCGATTCCGAAACGCGCCGCTTGGCAAAGCGCTTGCCCCTAGACGGCCCTCAGATCGCTCCTACCGGGCGAAGGTCCGGTCCCGGGCTCCGGTAACCCCGAAGGGGCGATTAATTTAAGCGCAGGCACATCTATTTAGCGATACCGTTTTTCTGAGGTAGCCTTGGCAACAAGTCAAGCTGTCGCGAGGTATGAGCGCTCATGGGCGCTCACCAGTGCAGCGCAGACAAGGCGAGAGCCCCGCCGTTCGCCTGCCAGCTCACAACGGGGCCCTCTCATGCGACAGAGGTTCAGGACGGCTCGGGTGATCAGGCCCGAGCTAGTTCCTGTTCAGCCACCAGTTCAGAGCGGTCAGGCACACCTGCGCGGCCACCACCGCCCACCCACTGGGGATGAGCCTCTTCCGCGGCTTCCTCTTCCCCTTCTTCATCTGCACCTCTCTTTGTTGGGCTATCCCTGGGGATGGGGGATTGAGGCCCGGGGCCTGTGGATCCCCCCGGGGGCGATCAACAGGCTGAGGAGCTGATGTGTGCAGGAAACCGCGTGGAGCAATGCTTAGAACCTGTGGATCTTCAGGGAAGGGGTGTACCTTCCCGATGATCATGTAGGTCTCATGCATGACCGACGCGCCAACGTCGGTCGGGAAGGCACACCCGTGCTCACCGTAGTCCCTGACCCCGCTGACGGCGACCGCCG
>NZ_VJVX01000011.1:0-144795 GCF_008033685.1 Microbispora sp. CSR-4 | reverse complement strand
GTCGGGGCCATTCGAATGACGAAGGCGCTCAGGATCGATGTCGAACAGATCCATCACACCTCCATCAAGCGATTCGAAAACTTGTATTAATTCTCTCCTGCCTCCGGAGCTTGTGCAAGATCAACTAAGAATCTCTTGGGATCACAGATTGAGGGAATCGCCCAGGTCACGGGATAGTTCGCCGCCGTGCAAGCCCTGCCAGGAGCCGTTGCCGGTCACGCCATGGCAGGAACTGTGGCTCGACAAACCCTGCCAGGGGCAGACAAGGCGTCGCCCAGAGGGCGCGGAGGCACTACCCGGCAAGCGCCGAAAACCCGGGAAACGACGAGACTCGGGGCATGACCGGCATTCCTGGCCACCTCAGCGCAGGGCGTCCCGTTCCTCGGGTTGAGGACGAGACGGAGCGGCGCGTCGTGATGATGTGCGGCATCGCCGGTTCGGGCAAGACGACGTACGCGCAGGAGCTGGAGCGACGCGGCTACGTCCGGCTGTCCATCGACGAGGCCGTCTGGGCACGGCTCGGGCGCGACGGCGGCGAGCTCGACCCGGAGGAGTACGCGGACCATCAGGCCCGTGCCGAGGATGACTTGTGGCAGGAGCTTGTGCGCCTGATGCGGGCAGGCCGGAGCGTGGTCCTCGACTACAGCTTCTGGAGGCGCGCGACGCGCGACCGGTACAAGGCACTGATCGAGAGTCACGGATATCGGTGGGAGCTCCTCTACCTGAAGGCTCGCCCGGAGACCCTGCGCCGGCGGCTCGCGGCGCGCAACACCCTGAGCGGCCCGAACAGTGTCACGGTGTCCGACGAGCTTCTCCGGTCATACGTGGCGGGCTTCGAGGAGCCCGTGGGCGAAGGAGAGCGGGTCATCCCGCAGGAATGAGCCGCCGGTCGCACAGGATCTCGGCGGAGCCATGGAGCCGACGTTCCGGGGGCCGACTCGGGAATGGGCCCCCGGTCGCGCGGAGGATCTCGGCGGAGCCATGGAGCCGACGTTCCGGGGGCCGACTCGGGAATGGGCCCCCGGTCGCGCGGAGGATCTCGGCGGAGCCATGGAGCCGACGTTCCGGGGGCCGACTCGGGAATGAGCCGCCGGTCGCGCGGAGGATGTCGGCGGAGCCATGGAGCCGGCATTCCAGGCCGACTCGGCCGCAGCGACGCCGAGACGCCCACGTACGGCAGGGCGAGCGCTCGCGCCAGGGGACGGAGCTGTGCGACCTGCTGATGGTGCGGTGGGCCGATCAGCGGTGATCAGCGGCCCGATCGGCGGGCGGTCAGTGGGTGATCAGGGCAGTTCGGCGAGGTGGGCGCCGTTGGCCGCGGCGATCACCCGGGTCAGCGCCTGGTGCAGGCTCTGCAGCTCGGTCAGCTCCATCCCCAGCCGCTCGACGATCGCCACCGGGACCTTCTCGGCCTGCCGGCGCAGCGCGCGTCCCTCGTCGGTCAGCACGATCGCCAGGGAACGCTCGTCGTCACTGGCACGGCGGCGCTCGACGTAGCCTGCCGCCTCAAGGCGCTTGAGCAGCGGCGACAGCGTCGCCGGCTCCAGGGCCAGCATCCGGCTGAGGTCCTTCACCGACAACGGCGCGTGCTGCCAGAGGGCCAGCATCACCAGATATTGCGGGTGGGTCAGGCCCATCGGTTCGAGCAGGGGCCGATAGAGACCGATGACCGACCGCGAGGCGACCGCCAGGGCGAAGCAGACCTGGTTCTCCAGGGCCAACGGGTCGACGATGTCGCCAATGTCACTCATGTGCACCTCCATGGCCATGCTAGGCGATTAGTACACTAACTGTTAGTGCACTAAGCAGCGCCGAGAACACAGGAAGTGTCATGGCCCGTAGGAAGAGTCTGGAAGAGCGCATCGCCGACCGCGTCGCCAAGCGGCCGCCCATGAAGGACAGCAAGCACTTCGAGCACGGCCCCGCCAAGTGGATATTCGCCAGCGTCCTGGTGCTCGCGGTGCTCATCCATTTCGTCATCGTCGGCGTCGTCATGCTCCTCGGACACTGATCCTCGGACACTGATCCTCGGGCAGTGATCTTCGGGTAGTGATCTTCGGGCGCTGATGACACTGGCGGAGACCGAGCCCCGGCCCGTACACACAGGAGGGCCCGCGGCGTGGTCGCCGCGGGCCCTGATCGTCAGCGTCCGGCCGAGTGTCCTGCCGTACGTCGGATCACCCGTGGATCACGGGCTGGTGCAGGTGGCCGTCGGGGTCGCCGCGGTCCCGCTGCCGAGGAAGCCGAAGGTCGTGCTCCCGTTGGCCGCGACCGAGCCGTTCCACGACTCGTTGCGCACCGCCACGGTCGAGCCGGAGCCCGAGCGTACGCCTCCCCAGATCTGGGTGATGGTCTGCCCGCCGGGCCAGGTCCAGTTCACGGTCCAGCCGTTGATCGGGGAGTTCCCCGCGCGCACCGTGACCTCGCCCTGCCAGCCGCCGGACCAGGAGTTGACCACCTGGATCGTCGCCGAGCACGCGCCGCTCACTCCGCCGGACGGCGAAGGGCTCGGGCTGGGAGACGGGCTCGGGCTGGTGTTCCCGCTGGGGGACGGGCTGGGGCTGGGCGAGCGGGTCGGGCTGGGACTCGGAGACGGGGACGGGGACGGACTCGGGGACGGGCTCGGGGACGGGTTGGAATCCGACAGGGTCGGGGTCGTCCAGTCCTTCCACTGCGAGAGGTTGCCGGACTTCCTGGAGGAGATCCGGAACACGCCGGGGGCGTTGCCCGTCTTCAGCAGGAACTTCTGGATGTTCTGCTGCAGCGGGGTGCGCCACTCGGACCGGCTGGCGCAGTGCGTGCCGTCCTGGACGTCCGACCAGTAGCTGATGTTGTCACCCGCGCCGAGCGCCTTGTAGATCTCGGCTCCGGCCAGCGCGGCCACGCTGCCCGACTGGGCGCCCAGCCAGTCGACGTGCGGGTTCTCCATGATGAACAGACCACGCGGAGCGATCATGCCCACCATCTCGTGCGTGTCGACCGGGAGCCCGTTCGGGTTGCCGGTGAAGGAGCCGAACGCGTCACCCAGCCACGGCTGCTCGGAGTAGGCGCTGCTCAGCGGCTGCGCACCGCTCTCCTGGGCGATGCCGCGCAGGATGGGAACACCGGCGCTGCCCGACTCGATCGGCATCGTCAGGGCGATGCGCTGGTCGAACACGCCGGCCACGAAGGCGCCCTTGCCGTAGCGCGAGCAGCCGGTGACGCCGGTCGCGTCCGCCTTGAGGATGCTCCCGCCCGACTGCTCGATGACGTCGATGATGCGGCTGACGCCCCACGCCCAGGCGGCGAGCAGGCCGGTGCTGCTGGAGGAGCCGTAGATGCTGTAGAAGGCGCCCTGCTTGTTGTTGCGCGGAGTGCCTTCCCTGCCGACCGAGAACGGGTCGTAGCTGATCACCGCGGCGCCGCTCGCCTTGATGGTGGCGGTGTCCGCGCCGAAGCCGCCGTACACGATGACGGCCGGGAACGGCCCGTTGCCGCTCGGCGCGTCCACCGACGCGGAGAAGCTGGAGCTCCTGCCGTTGGCGGACACGTTCACGGTGATGCTGGTCCGCGAAACCGTGCCCGTGACGCCGGCCGGCTTGCCGGGCTTCTCACCGTAGATGTAGCGCTCGGCCTGCTTCTTGATCTCCTCGCGGCGGCATCGCCAGTCCGACTTGGACGTGATGCGCTGCCCGTTGATCTTCTTGAAGGGATCGGGAAGCCTGGAGTTGGACACCGGCTGTCCCAGGTCGGGCACCGGGCAGTCGGCACCCTCGTCCTCGACGCCGGCGGCGGCATTGGCCGCCTGCGCCGACCAGGGCGCGAGCGCGCCTGCACCGGCGTCGCCACCGGGGATCTCGACCACCGCGAGACCCAGCGAAAGCGCGGCGACGGCGGCCACGACGAGCCCGCGACGCACGCCCGTGCCGCCGGAAAACAGGCCGCGGCGCACGCCGCTCGAAAAGATGTCGCCGATCATCGGCAGCCCCCGCGGGAGGGCCGGCCGGCATCGATGGGGACTGCGGCAGCCTGTGCCACTGCTGCTGCCGAGACCTTGAGGCGTTTCACGACAGTGCGTCCTTCCTTCTGAGGATCCCGGACCTGTCACCGGCCCGGCAAGGACCGCTGACACGAGCGTGAGCTGAATTTTTTCGAAGAAACACCGAAATGTTGCAGCGCTGCAAGGCCCAAATCGGATGGGGCGACAGCCGCTTCGTGGCGGATAAGAACGGTGCTGTTCGCGGCGTGATTACCGTTACTCTCGGGAGGACTTTTCCGAAATAGACACGAAAGTTTCATCACTCCGGGCCCGGAAAGCAACTGCCGACGCCGGGAATCGCCGCATGCGGCGCCGAGGCGCGGGACGCCCTCGCTCTCCGCCCCGCTCCCCCTGTGCGTCGGCCGGCAGTCCGGCCCGCAGGTGGTGGGCCGCCGGACGACCGGACGACGTCCGGACGGCCTGACGACGCCGGCACCCCGCCCTTCGGCCGGCCGCCGTCTCGCCGGCAGCCCGCGCGGCCGGCCTCTCGTCCGATGGCATAGCCTGTGAGCAGGCAAAACGACGACCAGAGGAGAGCCATGGGTTCGCTGAGCCCTGTTCACTGGATGATCGTGTTGGTGGTGCTCGTGCTGCTCTTCGGTGCGAAGAAGCTGCCGGACACCGCCAAGGCCCTCGGGCAGTCGCTGCGGATCTTCAAGAACGAGACCAGCAGGCTCGGCGACGAGGCCGACACCGCCGTCACCCAGGCCCGTACGGCACCCGCCGTCCCGGACGCCGAAGCGCGGCTGCGCGCGCTCGAAGAGGAGAACGCCCGGCTCAGGGCCACCGCGGAAGCCGCGCGGCCGGACGAGCCCGGGGCCCGCTGAGGCGTCGCCCGCACTCCACACCCGCCAGACGGCCGACGGGCGACCGATGAACGGCCGTCGCGGGGCCTGCGCATGGGCGCGTACGGAAATCCGGCCGATCGGACGAACCTTTCCGCCGGATCCGGACTCCAACAGGACATGCAGCACGCCCTCTCGCTCCGCTTTGTCCTCCCCGCCGCCGCGGCGGCGGCCGCGTTGACCTGCGCCGCGGCGCTCCCGGCCGACGCCGCCGCCGTGCCCAAGTCCGCCGCGCCCAAGTCCGCCGCGCCCAAGTCCGCCGCGCCGAAGTTCGCCGCGCCCAAGTCCGCCGCGCCGAAGTTCGCCGCGCCCAAGCCGTACGGCACGTCGTTCCAGACCGACCCGCACCATGACTTCACGAAGCACATCTCGCCCCGGCACGACGGCATCCTGCGGGGCTGGGTCACGTATTACCGGTCCGGGGTGGCGGAGTACGAGCCGATCAGGTGGGTGAAGGACAAGACCGGCCACACGGAGGGGCGGTTCGAGGGCCCGCCCGAGGGTGATGTGACGGCTTACGCCTCTCGTGTGGCCAAGAACGTGGTGTTCTACAGCGCCACCGGGTGCAAGGGCACCACGGTGACGGTGAAGCACGGCGGCCTGGGGTCGAAGAGGTGCTCCCAGAGCGAGCTGATCTCCCGGATGAAGCACGCGCATCGTCCGGCGCTCATCACCGTCTATCGCGGCGTGATCGTCAAGGTGCAGGAGATCTACACCCCCTGACCGCTGGAACGGCCGGGTCAGCCGGCACGGATCCGCGTTGGGCCGGACTTCCTCTTCCCCGGGAGTCCGGCCCTTTTTCACGTACGGGACATTTTTCGCGTACGGGACATCCGGCGATGAGCCGGGAGGCGCTGATGAGAGGTACTCACCATAATGAGGGGATGTCAACGCCGCGGCAGCGCTACCGGGAGCAGGTCCGTTCGGAGATCAAGCAGATCGCTCTCGTGCAGATCGGCGAGGGCGGGACGGCGGCGCTGAGCCTGAACGCGGTGGCGAAAAAGCTCGGCGTGACGGGACCGGCGCTGTACAAGTACTTCCGCAGCCGCGACGAGCTGCTCACCGAGCTGATCCTGATGGGCTTCGACGACGTCGCCGCGGCCGTACGGGCCGCTGTCGGGCAGGGCGCGCCCCGGGAGCGGCTGCACGCGCTGGCCCGGGCCTTCCGCGAATGGGCCGTGGCCAATCCACGCCTGTTCCAGTTGCTGGCGGGGACGCCCTCGCCCGGCCACGAGGCACCCCCGGAAAGCGTGCTGCGGGCCCGGAACGTGCTCGGGCCCTTCCTGCCGGTGTTCGCCGAGGGGCGCTGCCGGCCGGGGGCGGAACCGCTGCGGGAGCAGATGGGGAAATGGATGCAGGGGACCCCGGCGGTCGCCGAGTGGGTGCGCGCGTTCGCCCCCGAGGGGGACGCGGCGACCGCACTCACCGGCACCGTGATGGCCTGGGCCCAGCTCCAGGGCGTGGTGAGCCTGGAGGTCCAGGGGCAGTTCGCCGGCGTGGGGCACGGCGGCGCCGCCCTCCTCGACGCGGTCATGGACGCCCTCGCCGACGGCATGGGCCTTTAACGGGCATCCTTGAACGATGAACACAACCACGATCAGCGCGTCGGACGCGGGGACCTGGCGGCTCGGCGACCTCACGGTCAACCGGATGGGGTTCGGGGCGATGCGCCTGACGGGCAGCGCCGCCTTCGACCTCGGCACGCCGAGCGACCGCGAACGGTCGATCGCGGTGCTGCGGCGCGCCGTCGAGCTCGGTGTGAACCACATCGACACGGCGGCGTTCTACTTCTCGCGGCTGCGCTCGGCCAACGAGCTGATCAACCGGGCGCTCGCGCCGTACCCGGACGACCTGGTCATCGCCACGAAGGTGGGCCCGGGGCGGGACCCGTCCGGCGAGTGGCTGCCGCTCGCCCGGCCCGACCAGCTGCGCGGCCAGGTCGAGGAGAACCTGCGCCAGCTCGGCCGTGACCACCTCGACCTGGTCTATTTGCGCCAGGCGGGGCTCGACTCGATCGCCGAACACTTCGGGGCACTCGCCGAGCTGCGCGAGGCCGGTCTCATCCGGCACCTGGGGATCTCCAACGTCCGGCCCGAGCACCTCGCGCAGGCCCAGGCGATCGCACCGGTGGTGAGCGTGCAGAACCGGTACGGCATCGGCTTCACCCGCAGCCGAGGGCAACTGCGCACCTGCGGCGAGCAGGGCGTCGCCTTCGTGCCGTTCTTCGCGATCGCGGGCGACGGCCGGGAGAAGGGGACGAGCGGCACGGACCTGGAGGAGGTGCTGGCCGTCGCCCGCGCGCACGGCGCGACCCCCGCGCAGGTGCGGCTGGCCTGGACGCTCCAGCAGGGGCCGCACGTGCTGGCCATCCCGGGCACCGGCAACCCCGATCACCTGGCCGAGAACGTCGCCGCCGCCGCGCTGCGTCTCACGGACGAGGAGATGGCCCGCCTGGACGCGCTCGCCGACGCCACCTGACCGAAGGACTCGCGTTTCCGCTCCTCCGCCGCCTCGCGTACGGCGCGGCGCCTCAGGCCGCTTCGCGTACGGTGCTCACGCCACCTCGCGTACGGTGCCTCACCCCGCCTCGCGCACGGTGCCTCACGCCGCTTCGCGTACAAGGTGGACAGGGGTGAGAAGATGCCCGACCAAGCTTCCCCTAGATCATCGGCAATGTGCGCGGTTCCGTCCGGTGACATCGGAAGGGAGACGCAGTGGCTTCGGCAGGTCGCGGCGGCGTACAGGCAGGTCGCCCGGGAGAGAGTCGTCAGGGAGAGACTCGACAGGGAGAGAACCGTCTCGCCCGCGGACTGACCGAGGTGTTCGCGCCCGCGCACATCGTCATAGGACTACCGCTGGTGATGGGTGCGATCAGCGATGGCTGGACCGGTGTCGCCTGGGGCGCGCTGACCGCGGCAGTGTGCCGGAGGGATTCCTCTCGGGGTGCTTCTCCTGGGCGTTCGATCGGGCCGGTTCGGCGACAAGCACGTCAGGGACCGCGCCCAACGCCCGAAGCTGCTCGCGCTGATCGTCGCCCTGGTCGCCGCCTTCCTCTGAGCGCGAGTCACGCACCACCCGGCTGAGTGCGAGTCACGCACCACCCGGCTGAGCGCGAGTCACGCACCACCCGGCGAGTGCGCGTGCTCGCCCCTCACGGCTTCGGGCCCGGCGGCGCGGATCTTCCTGTTCAGGCGGCGGCCGAGGCCCTGGCCCGGGGCCTCCACGAACCGGTACGCCACCTGGCCGAGCACCAGCAGGACGAGGAAGAACACCGGGAGGTTCGGGACGACGCGCAGCAGGAGCGGGTGCAGCAGATAGAGAGAAAAGCTGATCACGCCGAGGTGGGCGAGCCACCGGGGGAACGGCCGGTGCCGCAACCGGAACGCGAGCACGAAGACGGCCGCCGCCAGCAGCACCGCCGCGGCCCAGGCGCGCTCACGCGCCACCAGGACGCCGCTCACGATGACCATCAGCAGGGCGGCGACGGCCCAGAGCGGCCGGAGCGCGCCCTGCTCGGCGCGCCACACGGCGGTCCCGGCGAACATCGTCGCCGCGATGACCAGGCCCTGCCCTGCCCCGATCCGGCTGCCGAGGATCACCAGCGCCAGGCCGAGCAGGCCGCCGATCACCGCGGCCGCCGTCCTGAGGCGGCCGTTCGCGGTCACGGTCACGACGATGACCAGGATCACCGCGACGCCCATGAGCGCGGCGACCAGGTCCGCGCCGCCGTTGATCGTGGCGCGGGGCATGAGCAGGCCGAGCGGCACGGCCGCCACCGCCAGGACCATGGCGATCGGCGCCGACCTGTGCGCCTGCCGTACGGCGAACAGCCCGGCCGTCATCAGGTAGAACGCCATCTCGTAGGAGAGCGTCCACATCACGTTGATCACCGAGGGGACGCCGAGAAGCTCCTGCAGCATCGTGAGGTTCGCCAGCGCGACGAGCGGCGGCGGCCGGCTGTCGAGGCCGGGCGAGGACTCGAACAGCCCGGCGTACGCGAGGAGCAGCGCGAGGGCGAGGGCGGCGAGCAGCAGCGGGACGAGCCGGAACGCCCGCCCGGTCCAGAAGGCCCGCAGGTCGCCCCGCCGTTCCAGCGAGGCAGGGATGATGTAGCCGCTGACCAGGAAGAACACGAAGACGCCCCAGGTGCCGACGTCGACCCGGCGGTCCACCTCCGCCCACACGGCCGGGATGAAGGTCCAGGCCGAGTGGTGCAGCGCCACGGCCGGAGCGGCGATCCCGCGTAAGGCGTCCAGCCACGCCAGCCGAGAGGGGTTTGCTGCCATTCAGGTGACTTTAGGCGAAATACGCCGTCGGCAGCACACCACCTGGCGCACGAACTCCGTCGGGCGCACGTCACCGGGGTTGGGCCCCGCATGGTGCTCACCGGTCCCGGCCTGACCGACCCCGCCACCGCCGACGACCGCGCCGGCCCCAATTACACAACGAACGAGCCGAGCGATCTGGACTGAGGAACGCGCGAGAGCGAAGCGACCAGGCGCGACCAGGGAAGCGTTCATCGCGCGCCTTCGGCACGACCCCGGCGGGAGTGAGCGCCCCGACGGTGAAGTGGGGAACACGACCAGGCGGCGGTGGACTCCTACTACGCGGTCGGCCGATCGCGGAAGGACAGACCGTGCTCCTCCAGGGCCCGGCGGAGCACGGACATCGCCTTCGGTCCCATGCCGTGCAGCGCGAGGAGCTCGGCCTCGGTCGCCCGCGCGAGCTTCTCCAGAGCCGGCCGGGTGATCGGTGTAGCCGGCGTTCGCGAGCGCTCGCGTGGCCGGCGCGCTGATCTTGGGCAGGTCCGTCATCGGGTCCCTTCCTCGAGTGTCCGGTCGCCGTCCGGCCGGGGGCGTACGTCGCAGTCTGGCAAACGCGCGAGCACGGCGGCGAGCTGGCGGGCGTTGGTCTGCGCGTAGTCGCGGTAGCAGTTGTTCATCAGCACGTGGGTCGTGGACGTCTGGCCGCCGAGCTCGCGCAGCCGCAGCGCCCACTGTTCGAGCTCGTCGAGGGAGTAGCGGTAGCCGAAGCGCTCGTGGACGTCATGACTGGTCCACTTGTCGCTGTGCCCGTGGAACCGCACGACCCCCAGGTCGGACGTGGCCGCGACGACCGGCGGGATCGAGTCCGGATAACCCTGCGGCATGTCCACGCACACGTACGGGATGGCGTACGAACGGAGGAAGTCGAGGGTCTCGGCCTGGTTGTCCTCGCTCATCCACGTGTGGTTGCGGAACTCGACCGAGATGCGCAGCGGCTCGCAGCGCCGTTTGCACTCCAGGATGTAGTGCTTGTTGGCCCGGCCGATCGGGAACCACCGGGGAAACTGGAAGAGCACCGCCCCGAGCTTGCCCGCCTCGCGCAGCGGCAGCAGAGCGCTGACGAACCGCTCCCAGACCTGGTCCACCACCTTCGGGTCGAGGTCGCGGGCGTACAGGTTCTTGCCGCCTTCGCTCGGACGCAGGTCCTTCGGCAGCGCGGCCGGCCGGGTCGGATGCCGCGTGAGCAGCGAGAACGCCTTGACGTCGAAGACGAACTCCGGGGGCGTGCGCTCGGCCCACAGCCGTACGGTGGCCTCGGCGGGCGGCGCGTAATAGGTGGAGTCGACCTCCACCAGCGGGAACATGCGCGCGTAGTAGCGCAGGCGCTCCTCCGGCGTCGTGACGTCGGGCGGATACCAGCCCGACTCCAGCAGCGTCTTGTCGGTCCAGGACGCCGTGCCGACCAGGATCTCCCCCATACCTCACCATAAGGAGCGGTGCTCAGGTCCCGGGCGGCAGGGTTCGGGCCTTGGGGCGGCGGAAGAGGACGAAGGCGACGAACAGCAGCAGCAGCCCGGCCGCTCCCGCGCCTCCGCCGATGACCAGATACTCGCTGTCGATGGGCGGGTGGGTCATGGGCGCGTCGGTGGGGCCGTTCCCGAAGTATTTCTTCCCCTTGTACGGCACGGCCTTGATCGCGGACTTCCCCGGAGAGCCGGCCGCCGCGACCACGGCGGCCGCGTCGACCTGGCCGAAGCCCACGAACGTGTCGTACCCGCCCGCCGGATGCCGGGCGGTCCTGGTGAGGATGGAACGGATCTGCCCCGGTGTGAGCTTCGGATTGCGCGACAGCGCCAGCGCGACCACTCCGGCGGTGAGGGCGCAGGCCGGGGAGGTGCCGTCGACCGACTGATAGCCGCCGGTGTTCCTGGCGCTGTAGATGTCGATGCCCGGGGCCGCGACCGTGGTGTAGGTGTGCACCTGGGAGAAGTCCGTCCGGCGGCCGTCGGGCCCCAGCGCCCCCACCCCGATGACCCCGGGATAGGCGGCCGGGTAGGACACCTTGTTGTTGGCGTCCTTCTCCAGCGGGTTGGTCGAGCCGCCGTTGCCGGAGCTGGCCAGGATCGTGACGCCCTTGCTCACCGCGTAGTCCACCGCGGCGGCCGTGTCCTCCTCGTAACCGTTGAAGATGTCCCACTCGTCGGTGCCGAGCGACATCGAGATGACCTTCGCCCCCTTGCCGACGGCATATCTGATGCCGTTGGCCAGGGCATGCGCGGCCTTCTCGCTCTGTGCGTCCCTCGTCATCTTCAGCGCCCGCTTCCGCGCGGGGTCCTCCCAGTCCCACAGGACTCGTACGGACAGGATGCGGGCCTTCGGCGCCACCTTGAGCACGTCGGACGCCATCGCGGTGCCGTGCTCGCCCCAGTAGGACTGGCCCGGCCGGGCGCCGCCCCCGATGAGGTCGGGGCCGGTCGTCACCCGGCCGCCCAGCGCGGGATGCCTGGCCACCACACCGGTGTCGAGCACGGCGACCAGAACGCCGTCCCCCTGGGCCGTACGCTGCGCCTCGGGGAGCCGCAGGGCCGCGACCTCCCAGTCCCTCGGCGCGTCCGCCCGCGCCGGAACCGCCGTACCCGCCACCGCCACGACCGCCGCCACGACCGCCGCGACGACGGCGGGCAGAACGGCGGGCAGGGCGGCGCGGAGCCCGCGCCCGGTCATGCTCCCCCCCTGTTGGTCAGGTCCGCCAGCCGCCAGGCGAGGGACTTGGCCAGCCCTTCGGCCGTCGCGCTCCACGGCTCACGGTCCATGCGCTGGTCGTAGCTCTGCCTGCCCCAGGGCTGCGGGAGCCGGCCCGCCTTCCTGCCGTCCACCGGTCCCGCAGAGGCGACCACCGCGCACGGCGTGTAGATGTCCAGCACGTTGTAGCCCCCACTGCCCGCCCGTACGGCGTCGTTCCAGGTGATCCCCGGGGCGGCGAGGGCGTGCACGGCATGGTCGGGCCGGTCGGCGTCCGCCTTGTCGTGCACGAGATCGCCC
This sequence comes from Microbispora sp. CSR-4, assembly GCF_008033685.1. Classification (NCBI taxonomy): domain Bacteria; kingdom Bacillati; phylum Actinomycetota; class Actinomycetes; order Streptosporangiales; family Streptosporangiaceae; genus Microbispora; species Microbispora sp. CSR-4. The sequence goes on along the minus strand of NZ_VJVX01000011.1, from coordinate 132,625 downwards.
AGATCGAGGGCGACCTTCGGGTCGCCGAACATGACGATGGCGATGGTCGCGGCGGTGCCGCCCGTGTCGTCCACGTACGTGGCGCGCAGGGCCGCGACGCAGCCGCGCTGGGCGGCCTCCTTCGCCACGGCCCCGGACAGCGCCTTCGCGCAGGAGGTGTCCGGGGAGATCGCGACCCTGGTCCAGCCGCGCTCGATCTTCGGGTCGTTCTCTTTCTTCTTCGGATCCTGCCGGCCGAGCGCCGCGGGGAACAGCGTCTCGGCGGGCTCGTTGCGCCACAGGTTGTGCGCGTATTCCTTGTTGCGGATCTCCTGGTGGCTGTTCGACACGGCCTGCGCCACGACGGCGCCCCCGCCGAGCAGGAGCATCAGGCCGAACCCCCCGGCCACGCCCCCGCCGAAGACCCGCCCGGCTCGCCGCCGCGGCCTGCCGTCGTCTTCCGGCTCGTACGGCCCGCCCTGCTCGTACGGACCACCGGGTGCGGGCCATTGACCCGGCTGGGCCGGTTGCTGGGCCGGCTGCTGGGGGGATTGCTGCGGGGATTGCTGCGGCCACGGCTGCCCGGCGGGCTGGGGGTACGCGCCCGGTGGCCACCCTTGCGGTGATTGACCGGGCGACGGTTGGTTCGGCTGCGGCTGGTTGAAGGGCGGTTGGTTCTGCAGCGGTGGGTGCTGCGGCGGCGGGTTCTGCGGCGGATAGCCCGGCCACGGCTGGTGCGGCCCTGCGGGCGGCTGCCCCGGGCCTTGCTGCCCCGGACCATACGGCCCCAGACCATGCTGCCCCGGACCTTGCTGCCCCGGACCATACGGCCCGGCGCCGTAGGGATCGACGGGAGACCGGCCCGGATATGGACCGGAAGGTGGGGGGTGTGCCATTGCTCTCCCGTTGTGCGTGCCGTACGCGGACACGCTCCCGGCGGCCCGCCGTACGGCAGGGGAGCACGGCGGGCGCATTCGCCGGCCACGCTCCCCTCCCCGATCACGACATTTGGCACTATAGCCATCTCTCCGGCCGCGCCCGGGGTGCTTTCTCGGCCAGAAGAGCTGTGACCTGGGTGACTCATGAAGCGTTCGCGGGACTATGATGTTGGAAAATAAAGTGTCCCCGGCGTATGGCGGTCACTGAAAAAAGCAGCACGTGCGGAGCACACCGGAGGTGGCGATGCTGTCGACCTGGGCTGTGGAGACGTTCGGCCCGCGCGCCGAGCAGATCCGCCAGGGGGTGACCGAGGCGCTGGCGATCGCGCTGGAGAACGCCCAGGACGCCCAGAAGACGGCGCGGACCGAGCTCCTCCACCCGTTCGGCTTCACGCTCATGTCCCGCAAGTTCGAGGCCCTGGCCGACGCGTTCGCGGACATGCCCGGCGTCGTCACCGTCAAGCCGCCGGGCTCCCAGCACGAGCTCGTCGTGCTCGGCGGCAACCTGCTGTTCCCCTTCCGCTACGCCAAGGACCGTTCGGTCAGCGTGGTCAACGCCAGGATCGGCGACGGCAGGCCGTCCGGGCTGGTGCAGGCGCTGTTCACCCGGTTCGGCCCGCGGCCCTGGGCCGAGCAGCTCACGCTCGGCGGCGTCGAGGCCGCCCTGCCGGAGCCCGTGACTCCGGCAGCCCGCGCGCTCACCCGGCTGCCCGAGGGCACCCGCCTCGTGCTCATCGCGTACGCCTGCAACGCCAGGGCCGGTCTGCTCGATGTGTGGTGGGGCGAGGCCGAGCTGCTCGACCGCACCGGCAACCTGCGCTGGCACTACTGCGAGCCGATTCCGCTCCCCGGCCAGGCGCCCGCGGCCGAGCTGCCCGGGGCGGCCTCCGTCGGCGAGGCGTCCGCGTTCGCCCGGGGCGCGATGCCGGCTCCGGCCCTGAACCCGCGCCCGCTCCGCGAGCGCGCGACCGCCGTGCCTCCGATGAGCGAGGCGCCGTACGCACCGGACGCCGCCGCCGATGAAGGACGATGACCGGCTGCGCCTGGTCGAGGACACCGCTCCCCCCGCTGCGCCCAGCCCGCAGGCCGTGGCGGACGCCTTCGACGGCACCCGCCTCACCCAGGCGCGACGCCTGGCGGCGCTGACGAAGAAGGAGGTGGCCGAGCGCATCGGGGTGTCCCCCGCCGCGGTCGGCCAGTATGAGGCAGGGGTCACCCGGCCGCGTCCCGATCTGGTCCCGCTCCTCGCCGAGGTGCTCGCCGTGCCCGCGGCCTTCTTCCTGCCGGGCCGCCCGCACGGCAAGCTGGACGGCTCGATGGCGCACTTCCGCAGCCTGCGTTCCACCCGGGCCTACCAGCGTGCGAAGGCCGTGGCCTTCGTCGAACAGGTCTGGGAGCTGACGTACGCGCTGGAGAAACGGGTGCGGCTCCCCTACGTCGACCTGCCGGGCTTCGCCGGGGGCGAGGTGCATTCGGGCAGCGCCCTGCCTCGCGATCCCATGGGCGCGGCCCGCGCGCTGCGGGCCCACTGGGGGCTCGGCACCGGGCCGATCAGCCACCTGGTGCGGCACATGGAGTCACGGGGGATCGTCGTCGTCTTTCCCCAGGCCGACGAGGACGCGGTCACGGTGGACGCCTTCTCCACCTCCAGCCTGCCCCGGCCCATCGTCGTCCTGACGCCCAACCGCTTCGACGACGTCTATCGGCACCGCTTCACCGCCGCGCACGAGCTGGGGCACCTGGTGCTGCACGGGGACGCGGCGGCCGGGGACAGCCAGCAGGAGCGCGAGGCCGACTCCTTCGCCGCGGAGTTCCTCACGCCGCGCGACAGCATCCTGCCCAGCCTGCCCGCCCGCGCCGACCTGCGGCGGCTGGCGGAGCTGCGCCGCGTCTGGGGCGTGTCGGTCGACTCTCTGCTGTATCGGTGCCGGGAGGTCGGCCTGCTGTCCGACTCCGCGGCCGGACGCGCCTACCAGCGGCTCGCGGCGCTGCGCGACCAGCCGGGCTTCGCCACCGAGCCGGTGTCGGGCTACCCCGGCGAGCAGCCGGTCCTGCTCAGCAGGGCGTTCGAGATGGCGGCGGCCGAGACCAGGCTGACCGTGCCCGCGCTGGCCCGGGAGCTCGCCTGGCCCGTGGCACGCGTACGCGAACTGATCGGCATGCCCGCCAATCGCCCCCAGCTCAGACTCGTCCCCTGACACGACGCGCCCGCGGCTCGGCTCAGACGAGCGGCGTGGGGTCGGCGGGGGTGAGCAGGCGGCGGGTGGTCTCCAGCCCCCACTCGTCCAGGCCGCGCAGCCGGTCGCTGGAGGCCCGCAGGCCGCCGTACCGCTCGACGGTGCGCGCCCAGTCCTCCCGCCGTTCGACCTCGGGCCGGAGCATGAGGCAGTCGGGGTCGTTGATCCAGAACCTGCCGTGCTGCCACGCCCGGGCGACGGTGTTCCTGGTGGCGTTGGCCTGGCTGGGCTCGGAGGGGTGTGCGCTCGGGTTCTGCCAGTACGCCGCGATGTCCGGGCCCACCCGCATCGCGTCCACCATGCCGACCGAGGGGAGGATCGGCGCGCCGCACCCCAGCAGGTACGCCTCGGGACCGATGGCCTCGCGGATGAGCCGCAGGCCGTGGCGGTAGGCCGCCACGCCGGTCACGTCCTCGTGACGGCGGCCCTCCAGCGCCCCCGCGTACACGAAGTCGATTTTGAAGTAGTCGACGCCCCAGCCGCGCATGGTGCGCAGCACGTCCGCCAGGTATTCGGCCGCGCCGGGGTGGGTGAGGTCGAGCGCGACGCAGGAGTCCCCGAGGACGTCACCGGCGAACACCGGGTCGCCGCCGGCGGGATCGGTCACGAGCCACTCCGGGTGCGCGGCGAAGAGGGTGCTCTTGCACGCCACGATCATGGGGGCGATCCAGATCCCGGCCCGCCGCCCGTGCTCGCGGATGCGCCGGATCAGCCCGGGCAGGTCGTCGAAGCGGCCGGAGGACGTGAGCCAGTCGCCCGGCGCGGCCTGATATCCGTCGTCGATCTGCACGACGTCGACGGGAAGCGCCAGCTCGTCCATGGCCGTGAGGTTCTCGGCGACGTCCTCCTGGGTGACCTGGGAGAAGTACTGGTACCAGGAGCACCAGACCGTGGGCGACGGACGCAGGCGTACGCCGGCCTGCTCGGCGAAGCCGGTGCCCCAGTGGGCCAGCGCCGCCTCCAGCCCGCCCTGATGCTCCGTGTGCTCCACGGGGGCATCCGACGCGATCACGACCCGGCCGCCGTACGGCCGTGCCTCGATGACCGGCACACGGGAGGCGGCCGTCTCGGCACTCGCGGCGCCGAAGACGTGGACGGAGCCGCCGTCCCCGGGATCGACGGCCAGCAGCCCCTCGCCCCGGAACACGCCCTCGTCCGGGGCCGAGCCGTAGTGGCAGTCGATGACCAGCGAGTTGGGGAGGGTCACCCGATAGGGGGTCTCGGCCAGGGGAAGGGCACCGGTGACGCTCCACGACTGCCAGCCCTCCGCGTAGATCCGGGCACTTGCCGGGTCCACGTCCAGGGCGGCGACGTCCTCGAATCGCGGTTCCATCACGGCCCAGTTCACCCATGAACCGGTTAAGCGTCAAGGGCCGTCTCACCCGGCGGACGGCCTTCGGGCCTGTTCAGGCCGCGACGGCGCTCTGCACGACCTGCTCCTTCAGCGGTGCGAGGGCCCCGGCGATCGAGCCGATCGTCTCGGCGTCCACACCGCACGACTCCAGCGCTCCGGCCAGGTGGACGACCACCTGGTCGAACTCCTCGGCCGTGATGGCGAGCCCGGCGTGTGCCTCGTCCATGGACTTGCCCCGGTATTCCTGCGGGCCGCCGAGCGCGGCGGCGACGAAGCTGCGCTGGTGCGCCTTGAGCTTGGCCATGTCGACGTCCGCGAAGTAGCCCTGCAGCATCGGGTCGGCGACGACCCGCGTGTAGAACTCCTCGACCACGGCCGCGACCGCGTCCGAACCGCCGATCCGATCGAAGATGGACGCCATAGCGCTCTCCTCCCGCGTTGACCTCGTCACCCACGACGATCGCCACGCTTCGTTACGGCACGATGACCGGACGGGAATACGTACGTGGCCGGGCGCTCACGCGGTCGACACGCCAGAAAAGATCACAGTCAGGGCGCGGGTTGCTGCTCCAAGCAGTCGGTCGTCCCCACTGGCGACGTGCGGCGGGGCAGAGATACGGTCCACTCGGGAGGATGTTTTTCGCCTTCACGACGGGAAAGCGTCAGCGAATTCACTCTCGATATACACGGCTATTTCGGGGTTGCCGACGCTTGAGGGCGATGTCTACCTTTGACATCAAATGCGGTTCAGGGGCGAGCAGCGGGCGGCAACAGGGGGCTGACGTGGCGGAAGAGATGGTGCCCAACCCTCGCCACGCACAATTGGTGGAACTCCTCAAACAGGTACACAACCGATCTCAGGAGGTCGGGCAGGCCTACCAGCGCGTCTACGCGTCGATGCAGTCGGGCAAGGTCTGGACAGGACCCACCGCCGCGAAATGGACGACCGAGGTCGCCGACCGACATCACCGCCTGGCGCAGCTCGTACGGCAGATGACCAACGCGATCGAGGAGGAACTGCACCGGCATCCGGCGATGGTCACCCGTTCCCAGGCCGAGCTCATCCGGCGCCAGCTGACCGGACGCCCCTGACTCCCGGTAGCCATGACGACCTTAGGCGGCGACTTCTGCGGCATCGACCCGGCGGCGATGAACGCCATGGCGGCCGACCTGCGCCAGGCGGCCGACCGGCTCACCTCCTTCGCCACCGACTTCGAGGGGCTCTTCCGTGCGAACGGCGTGAGCACCATGCCACTCGCGCAGATCGCCGCCATCGCCGACTGGGGCAGGAAGCAGGCCCCCACGCTCTCGGAGCGAGCCACGTTGATCACGGCGCTGAACGGCACCGGCGACCACACCTTCGCCCGGCTGCCCGATGCGCTGGACAGTTTCGCGACCGGCCGCGACCTGGGGCTCATGTACGGCACCGGCATCCTCACCAATGCCGCCACCGATGTAGAGACCAAGGGCGAACTCGCCCACGAGCACATCAAGGAAATCGCGGCGCTGGCCAAGGATCCCGCCGCCGCCGCGGCGTTCTTCGCCACGCTGCCGGCGAAAGTGCGCGACACGCTGCCCAACCTGCTCATGAACACCGGCAGCCCGACTGCCAAACAGGACCTCGCCGCCTTCGGCGCCGCCTTGGGCGCCGCGCTGCGTGCCCCCGGCATCCCGGCGATGGAGAAGGTGAAGGCCGAGCTGGTGAGCAAACCGGCGGACCGCGGTGTGGCGTGGAACCGGCTGGCGCTGCTGGCCGGGGCGAAAGCCCCCACGGACGTCCGTGTGGCAGCCGCCCGCACCCTCGCACTGGACGACTTCCTGAAGAACCCGCGGCAGGAGTGGCGTGGCGGCAGCCCGAACCTGTCCCAGACGTACGGCTACTCCTCCGACACGGTCGCACTCGCGCTGGAGGTCCTGGCCGGGGACGGCAAGGCCGCCCGCGCCGCCTTCGCCCAGATGGGCGGCGACGAGGTCAAGCTCACCCAGGTCGAGAAGATGAAGCGGTTCCTTGACTACGCCAATTCTTATGCGACAGGTGCCGAGGTCGCCGACGCGTTCGGCCGGGTCATGGAGACGGGCAGCGAGGCCACGACAGAGAAGCCGGGCAAGCACTCGGCGGAGGCCGCCGCGTTCGCTCTGGACGCCATGCTCGCGACCGGTTCCTTCGGCAAGGACCTGCCGGACACCGCCAGAGACTCCATGGCCTCAATCGCCAAGTCGTACATCCACGAACTCGCCTCCGGCGCCCGATTCGACAAAGCCGTCTACCGCACCTCGGGCATGACACTGCCCGACAAGTGGGTCCCGATTCCTGGCGTCACGCCCGCCTTCTACCTGAGCCCCGGCGACACCTACCGTTTCCTCCAGACATTCGCCGGCGAAGAACGACTCACCGACGACTTCGACAAGACCGCCGCCCTCTTCCGCTATGACATCCTGACTCATGCCGCCCGTCTTGATGCCGCAGGAGATGACGCCCTATTTCAATCAGCTTCGAAAATGTTCGGCGATCTCGCCGGACTCGAATTCAAGGCCGCACTAGAGGTTCGCGGCGAGAAGGACGCCACAGACAGCCTGATTCGGGATATTGTCAAAAACACGATGGCCCTGGGAATCGATAAGGTTCCCGTTCCGTTTGCGGAGACCGCTTGGACCTTGGCCAAGACCTATGTTGTGAGCAGATGGCTGGATGGCTGGGCCGCTAGCTTCGAAACCCGTGTGCAGGAACTCACCGGGGCCCGAGCGGACTTCGCTCTGCGCCAGAAGTACGACATGGCGTACCTTCTGCATCATGCGGGATACCCCGCCAGCAAGCCACCGGCCGAGTTGATCAGCGCGAAAACAGGACACCTCAAGACCTTCGATGAGTTAGTGGCCGAGGCCAAGCAGGAGGGGGTCCGGACGGGGAACAGCTGGGAGAGCGTCCTGCGGGTGAAACTGACTCCCTACGAACAATGGATGGACAAAAGCACGGCACTCGACCAGAAGGCCGAGGATGCCGCAGACCGAATCACGAGCGAACAGGCTAAGGAAGCCATTCGGATCTGGAGATGAGGATCCTATGAGGGAGGTAGGCAATCAGTTTTCGCCACCAGCCGGAAGGTAGGCGATTCCGGCACCACGACGACCTTTATAGTGATTCCAGGGCCGTCTTTCCGGCCCTCGACCAGCCGAGCATCCTTCCAGTCCGCCTGGCTCAGATCGAAGGCGATCGTATAATGGAGAGCCTGGGACAGTACGTTTTCCATCAATGACTGTGCGAGATCGAGCTGGCGGTCGGCATCCGAAATCTCCGGCCCATATTCAGCAGTCGCACGAAAGACACGCTCGAACTTGCCCTTGTCGCAGGGCAGATCCCTGTCCGGACGCTCAACGATCCTCAACTTGGTCAACGGGTTCTTGAAAAATCCGTCGCTTTGCAGGCGGTGCAGGTCTTTCTGTAGCTCGGCGGTTGCGGCCTGGAGTGTCGGACCGTTGCCGCAGCTCGAAACGAATCCGCCGACCAGCAAGAACGTCACCGCCACCCGCGCAACGCGCACGCCCCTACCTCCACCCGTCGGTATACAGACGGATCAATATTGACTCAACGCCTCGCCTTCCGTCACCCCGTCAAATAATCCGGTTACTCCGTCCGCCCCGGACTTCATGAGGTTTGGGACGGCACCGAGGCGTGCGCCTCGGACATCGGGCCGGCCCGTAGCGTGCCTGCCGTCACAGCAGTTTCCGACCGACTCATGCGCTTTCGGCGGATTCGGCCGGTTTTCCTCGCGCAGCGCTGTCCTGCCGAGAGACGCTGAACTGCGGGCAAGGGACGCTCCCGGGACGCCCACAGGCGCCCGGCATCGCTGCGCATGATCCTTAACCCATCGCACCCTGGAGCAGGGACGACGGCTCTGTGGTGTGTCACAGGTCAGGACCGACCCGGACCTGTACGAGCGCATCACGAAGGCCATCGAACGTCCGCAGCGCGTGGACGCCCCCACGATCGAGTGGCTCGAACGCTGCCTGAGCGAGCATCGCCGCGTCGAGGACACCTTGGGGAGCGGCCCGCTGCTACCGGTCGTACGCGCCCAGCTCGACGCGATCACCGTGCTCGCGCAGGGGGCTCCGGGGCCGCTCGCCGACCGCGTGGTCTCGATGCTCGGGCAGTACGCCCAGTTCATCGCCTGGATGTGCCAGGACTCCGGCGACCATGCCGCCGCGCTCGCCTGGTATGACCGCTCGCACGGCTGGGCGTTGGAGGCGGGGGACGCGGCTCTGGCCGCCACCACGCTCAGCATGCGCGCCCACCTCGCGTGGAGCATCGGCGACCAACTCCGGTGCGTACGGCTGGCGGAGGCCGCGCGCTGGGACGACGGGCGCACGACCCTCGGCGTGCAGGGCATGGCGGCCCAGATGGCGGCCCGAGGTCATGCCGAGATGGGCGAGGCGGGTCCCGCGCGGCGGCTGCTCGGAGAGGCCGAGGAACTGATCCGGGCGGCGGGCGAACACCCGGAGAACGAGCCGCCCTGGATGTACTTCTACGACGACGGCTGGTTCGACATGCAACGGGGAATGGCCGAGCTGGCTCTAGGCGACGGCACGCGCGCGGTGCGGTTCCTCGACCGCGGGCTGGCGACCCTGCCCGAGGCCTACCGGCGTGACCGTGCGTGGTTCGGGACCTGCCTGGCCCGCGCCCATGCCCTCGCGGGTGACGTGGAGGCCGCCGAGCGAGTCGCGCTCGACGCGGTGCCCGATGCCCTGGCCGTCAACCGTCACGCCGTCAAGGACCTGCGTGAACTGTCCGCCGGCCTGCTCCCCATCCACTCGCGGAGCGGGAGGCGCATCGAGGAGGCGTTGAGGGCGGAAGGGCGATGACACCGCACGATGCCGAGCGGACGTGGCCGCCGAAGAACGGTTCCGAAGGACCGGTCGCGGCACGCGGCAGTGACCGGTCGCTCGGGGCGGCGGGTTTTGTCGTACGCGGGAAGCATCATGGGCGGCGTGAAGGACTGGATGATCGACTTCGCGGAGCTCGCGCGTGAGGAGTTGCCGCCAGGGAGCGCGGAGCGGCTGATCGGACTGTTACGGCCCGCCATCCGGCTCTCCGCCGCCGAGGACGGGGAGACCATGGTCGGGCGGCTCGGAGGGCTCCCGAGGTTGCCGGACGACATGGCATGGCCGTCCGTCTCCGACGGCGACCGGCCGCTGTCGTTCCTCGCCGAGCTCGACTGCGGGGCGCTGGCACGTTACGAGGTGGACATCGCCCTGCCCGATGCCGGCACGCTGCTGTTCTTCGCCACGACCGACGCGGACGAGCACCAGGTGATCTACGTGCCGGACGGAACGACCGTCGCCGAGCGGCCCGCGCCCGACGACCGCGTCGAGGTGTACCCCGAGCTGCCGCTCACCGGGGCCACCGAGCCGACCTGGCCCTCACGTGATCACCCCGTCCTCGTAGACGTCTTCGGCAGTCTTCAGGAGGCCGAGGAGAAGGTGTGGGAACACGTGCTGGACGAGGACACCTGTGAGCTCTTCGAATATCAGCTCCAGCTGTTCGAGGACGGAGGAAGGGACGGGCCGCCGCACCAGGTGGGCGGATACTCCGACGCGCTTCAAGGCCCGATCGAGGTCGTCGCGGCACACGCCGCCGGCACCGGCTCCTACGGCGATCCGGCCTTCCAGGAGGAGGCGCGCCAGTGGGTCACGCTGCTGCAACTGGCCGAGGACAGCAGGACCGGGATGCGGTGGGGCGACGGCGCGTGGCTGATCTGGGGCATCCGCAAGGACCATCTGGCCGCCTGCGACTTCTCCAAGGTCCACCTCCACGTCGCAGGGCACTGACCCCGCGTCGGGCTTCTTCACGAGAGGAGGGCCGGGGGTGGCCCGGCCCTCGTGGTGTCATGGTTCGAGGCTCTCCGGGATGGAGTCGGAGTGCCCCCTCGGGCGTTCGGTGCGGCCGTCGGCGTCGTAGATCTTCACCCAGCGGATGCCGGGAAGCCGCTTGAGCGTGGGCGTGATCTCGTCGGCCACGGTGAACGTCGACCCGCCGCCGCGGAGCGAGCCGGTGAGCCGCACGTGGGCGACCCGGTCGCGGATGACGACCGAACGGACGCCGGTGGCTCCCGAGGCGACGAACCGCAGCCCCTTGGCGTACTCCGCCTGCGTCGGCCCGGCGAACAGCCGTTGGAGGGCGCCGCGCGCGGTGGACGGCGGCACCACCGGCCGCGACACCGCCGCCGTGTACGTCCGCCGCCCCGCCGCGTACGCCCGGGAGTCGAGGAAGTAGGTGCGCACCGGCACCGTCCGGTAGGGCGTCTTGATGTCCACGACCACGCGGTTCGGACGCGTGAGGGTGTAGACGCGGTAGGACGACTTCCGCGACAGGCCGATGCCGAACGTGAGCTCCGCCTCGAAGTCGCCCGCGTTGACGACCTGGATCACGGCGGGCAGCGCGAAGGTCTCACGCGAGGGCCCGTAGGTGGAGTGTCCATGGGTGTCGTGGCCGGTCGCGCCGCCGAAGTGCAGCTCCAGGATCGCGTCGCCGGCCACCGGGACCGTACGGCCCGAGCCGTCGGCGATCAGCCGCGGCACGTAGCGTGCGCTCCGCCGTGCCGGGAGCGGTCCGCGGAACTCGAAGACGACCCGGTCGAGCCCTGGCTGGTGCGCGGCGCGCACGTCGACCAGGGTCGCCAGGCGCGGGGCCGCATAAGCGGCCGCGGGAACGGCCGCGGGAACGGCCGCGGGAACGGCCGCGTGCACGGCCTCTTGAACGGCAGCGGTCTGCGGTACGGCTGTCGCGGCGGCGGGGGCCGCCGACAGGCTCACCAGCGGCACGGCCAACACCGCGAGCGAGCGCTTGGGGGGCAGAAACATGAGGGCTCCTCTGCCGGGTTCCTTTCGCGAGTTGGGGGACCCGCGGGAGGGCGCCAGGACCGGCTACGGACCGGCGTCCACTTGAAGTATCCCCAGGTAGGCCCTGCTCGGGGACGGCACAGACCTGTCACCTTCCGTCCGGCTTTTCCGACCCATTGACTGCATCGTGGGGTCTATGTAACATCTGGGCAACCAAATGTAAGAAATTTGCAACTCTGAATCGAGACTTTGCGGTCCTCCGCAAGTTCCGGCAGGAAGCACTGCGTCCGTGCGCCCCGCCACCGTCACCTTTCGCGCGAAAGGACACGAGGTGATGTCGGCCACGGCAGTGGGCAACCGGTCGCCGCCGCGACCATAGCGAGCCCCGACTTCCAAATCCCCCCACGACCGCGCGGATCGGACAGCCCGCCGGTCGGTTCCTGCCCGGACAGAGGAACGCAAATGTCGAAAACGCATGTCCCGTTATTGCGCTTGATCGCTGTGGTGGCAGCGGCCTGCCTGCTCGCCGTGGCCGCGCCCCTCTCCCCCGCCTCCGCCGCCGGCGGCCCCAACCTCGCCGCCGGTCGCACCGTGACCGCGAGCAGCAGCAACAGCCCGTACGTCCCGGGCAACGTCAACGACGGCGACCAGGGCACCTACTGGGAAAGCTCCAACAACGCCTTCCCCCAATGGGCGCAGGTCGACCTCGGCAGCGCGACGAGCGTCGACCAGGTCGTGCTCAAGCTGCCCGCGTCGTGGGAGGCCCGCACCCAGACGCTGTCGGTGCAGGGCAGCACCGACGGCACGAACTTCTCCACCCTCTCCGCCTCCGCGGGCCGCGCGTTCAGCCCGGCGAGCGGCAACGCGGTGACGATCGGCTTCACCGCGACCTCGACCCGGTATGTCCGGATCAACGTCACCGCCAACACCGGCTGGCCCGCGGCGCAGCTCTCCGAGATCGAGGTGTACGGCGCGGCCACCGCCTCCGGCAACCTCGCCCTCGGCAAGACCATGAAGGAGAGCGCGCACGCCGACGTGTACGGCGCGGGCAACGCCAACGACGGCAACCAGGCCACCTACTGGGAGAGCGCAAACAACGCCTTCCCTCAATGGCTGCAGGTGGACCTCGGCGCCTCGGCCGCGGTCAACCGGGTGGTGCTGAGGCTCCCGTCCACGTGGGAGGCCCGCACCCAGACGCTCGCCGTGCAGGGCGGCACCGACGGGACGAACTTCTCCACCCTCTCCGCCTCCGCGGGCCGCGCCTTCGATCCCGCGAGCGGCAACACGGTCGCCATCACCTTCTCCACGGCCAGCGTCCGCTACGTCCGGATCAACGTCACCGCCAACACCGCCTGGCCGGCCGCGCAGATCTCGGAGTTCGAGGTGTACGGCCCGGCGCCCACCGGTGACACCCAGGCCCCGACCGCGCCCTCGAACCTCGCCTACACCGAGCCGGCGACCGGCCAGATCCGGCTCACCTGGTCGGCCTCGACCGACAACGTCGGCGTCACCGGCTACGACATTTACGCCAACGGCGTGCTGCGCACCAGCGTCGCCGGAAACGTCACGACCTACACCGACACCCAGCCGGCCGACGTCACCGTGTCCTACTACGTGCGCGCCAGGGACGCCGCGGGCAACGAGTCGGCCGACAGCAACACCGTCACCCGCACGGGCGCGACCGGCGACACCCAGGCGCCCACCGCTCCCGGCGACCTCGCCTTCACCGAGACCACCCCGGGGCAGGTCAAGCTCACCTGGACCGCCTCCACCGACAACGTCGGCGTCACCGGCTACGACATTTACGCGAACAACGTGCTGCGCGGCAGCGTCGCCGGAAATGTCACGACCTACACCGACACCCAGCCCACCACCGCCACGGTGACCTACTACGTGCGGGCCAAGGACGCCGCGGGCAACGAGTCGATCGACAGCAACACCGTCACCCGCAACGGCTCGGGCGGCGGCGGCTCCAACATGGCCGTCGGCAAGCCGATCACCGCCTCCTCCTACACGTTCACGTACGTCGCGGCGAACGCGAACGACAACGACCTGACGACCTACTGGGAGGGCGCGGGCGGCTCCTACCCGCAGACGCTGACCGTGCAGCTCGGGGCCAACGCGGTCGTGAGCTCGGTCGTGCTGAAGCTCAACCCCGACGCCGCCTGGTCCACCCGTACGCAGACCATCCAGGTGCTGGGCCGCGAGCAGAGCGCGTCGGGATTCACCAACCTGACCGGCGCCGCGACCTACACCTTCAACCCGGCCACGGGCAACACGGTCACGATCCCGGTCTCCGGCACGGTCGCCGACGTGCAGCTCAGGTTCACCGCCAACTCCGGGGCCCCGGCCGGGCAGATGGCCGAGTTCCAGGTGATCGGCACCCCGGCGCCCAACCCCGACCTGACCATCACCTCCCTGTCCGCCTCCCCCGCGTCCCCGGTCGAGACCGACGCCGTCACGCTGTCGGCGACGGTGCGCAACGCGGGCACCCTCGGCTCCGGCGCCACGAACGTGAACTTCTACCTGGGCGGCGCCAAGGTGGGCACCGCCTCGGTCGGCGCGCTCGCGGCCGGCGCCTCGGCCACCGTGACGGCGAACATCGGCCAGCGTGACGCGGGCAGCTACCCGCTGAGCGCCAAGGTCGACGAGTCGAACGCGGTGATCGAGCAGAACGAGACCAACAACTCCTTCTCCGCCTCCGCCCCGCTGGTCGTGAAGCCGGTGGACAGCTCCGACCTGGTGGCCTCGCCGGTGAGCTGGACGCCGGGCAATCCGGCGGGCGGCAGCACGGTGACGTTCACCGTGGCGATCAAGAACCAGGGCACGGTCGCCTCGGCGGGCGGCGCCCACGGCATCACGCTCACGATCGCCAACGACTCGGGCACCGTGGTCAAGACGCTGACCGGCTCCTACAGCGGCGCGATCGCGGCCGGTGCCACGACGAGCCCGGTGAACCTGGGCACGTGGACCGCCGCCAACGGCAAGTACACGGTGAAGACCGTGCTCGCCGCCGACGCCAACGAGCTGCCGGTCAAGCAGGCCAACAACACCTCCAGCCTGCCGTTCTTCGTCGGCCGCGGCGCGAACATGCCGTACGACATGTACGAGGCCGAGGACGGCGTGACCGGCGGCGGGGCGACGGTCGTCGGCCCGAACCGGACCATCGGCGACCTGGCCGGCGAGGCGTCCGGGCGCAAGGCCGTGCGGCTCACCACCACCGGCAGCTACGTGGAGTGGACGACGAGGGCCGACACGAACACCCTGGTCACCCGCTTCTCGATCCCCGACGCGGCGGGCGGCGGCGGCACCGACGCCACGCTGAACGTCTACGTCAACGGCAGCTTCCTCAAGGCGATCAACCTGACCTCGAAGTACGCCTGGCTGTACGGTCCCGAGGCGAGCCCGGGCAACTCGCCGGGCGCGGGCGGCCCCCGGCACATCTACGACGAGGCCAACATCCTGCTCGGGACGACGGTCCCGAAGGGCAGCAAGATCCGGCTGCAGAAGGACGCCGCCAACACCTCCTCGTACGCGATCGACTTCGTGAACCTGGAGCAGGTCTCGGCGATCCCCAACCCCGATCCCGCGACGTACGCCGTGCCGGCCGGGTTCACCCACCAGGACGTGCAGAACGCGCTCGACAGGGTGCGGATGGACACCACGGGCACGCTCGTGGGCGTCTACCTGCCGGCCGGTGACTACCAGACGTCGGGCAAGTTCCAGGTGTACGGCAAGCCGATCAAGGTGGTCGGCGCCGGGCCGTGGTTCACCCGGTTCTACGCGCCGTCCACGCAGGAGAACACCGACGTCGGCTTCCGGGCGGAGGCGTCGGCCAACGGCTCGACGTTCTCCGGGTTCGCCTACTTCGGCAACTACACCAGCCGCATCGACGGGCCGGGCAAGGTGTTCGACTGGTCGAACGTCGCCAACATGACGATCGACAACATCTGGGTCGAGCACCAGGTCTGCATGTACTGGGGCGCGAACACCGACAACATCACGATCAGGAACTCGCGGATCCGGGACACGTTCGCCGACGGCGTCAACATGACCAACGGCAGCACCGACAACCTGGTCTCGAACAACGAGGCGAGGTCGACCGGCGACGACAGCTTCGCGCTGTTCTCGGCCATCGACGCGGGAGGCGCCGACGAGAAGAACAACGTCTACGAGAACCTGACCGCGATCCTGCCGTGGCGTGCGGCCGCCGTCGCGGTGTACGGCGGGTACGCGAACACGTTCAGGAACATCTACATCGCGGACACGCTGACCTACTCCGGCATCACGATCAGCTCGCTCGACTTCGGCTATCCGATGAACGGCTTCGGCGCGAGCCCGCCCACGGTGTTCGACAACATCTCGATCGTCCGTGCGGGCGGCCACTTCTGGGGCCAGCAGACCTTCCCGGCGATCTGGCTGTTCTCCGCCTCGAAGGTGTTCCAGGGCATCCGGGTCAGCAATGTGGACATCGTGGACCCGACCTACTCGGGGATCATGTTCCAGACCCAGTACGTCGGCGGCCGGCCGGTCAACCCGATCAAGGACACCGTCTTCACCAACATCTCGATCTCCGGAGCGCACAGGAGCGGTGACGAGTTCGACGCCAAGTCGGGCTTCGGCCTGTGGGCGAACGAGCTGCCCGAGCCCGACCAGGGCCCGGCGGTCGGGTCGGTGACCTTCGACAACCTCAGGCTCAGCGACAACTACCAGGACATCAAGAACACGACCTCCACCTTCACGATCAACGTCAACCCCTGACGTGACGGCGCCGCCGGAGAGGCTTCTCTCCGGCGGCGCCTGCTTTTCAGGGACGTGCTTTTCGACGACGCGTCACGAGCAGCGGGTGCCGTTCAACGTGAAGTTCGTCGGGTTGCCGTTCGAGCCGTTCCAGGTGCCCTGGAAGCCGAACGAGGTGGTCCCGCCCGGCGGGATCGACCCGTTGTACGACAGGTTCCTCGCGGTCACCGACGACCCGCTCTGGGAGATGTCGGCGTTCCAGTAGCCGGTGATCTGCTGGTTGTTCGGGAAGGAGAAGCCGAGGTTCCAGCCGTTCACCGCGCTGGAGGAGGTGTTGGTGACGGTCACTTCGGCGGTGAAGCCGCCCTGCCACTCGTTCTTGCTGTAGCTGACCCGGCAGGCGCCGCCGCCGCCGTTGTTGCCGCCCTGCGTCGGGCTGGGCGAGGGGCTCTGGACCACGCCGCCGATGCTGTAGGAGAAGTTGTTCACCGCGAGGCCGGCGCCGCCCACCCAGGGCTCGAATCCGGCCTGGACGCTGGTCAGATACCACGACCGCTGGGCGTATCCCCTGTTCACCATGTCGTTGTAGAAGTCCCGCACGGCGAAGCTGATGGAGTTGGTCGGGGAGGTGCGGACGTAGGAGACGACGTTCCAGCCGGTGTTGCCGAACCAGACGTCCCAGGTGCCGCCCGCGATGTTGACCGTCCCGACCCTGGAGCCGACGGGCTGGACCGAGCCGGTGTGGTTCAGCCAGACCATCAGCTCGGCGCCGGTGTTCTGACCGTCCGTACGCGGCGTCGGGTCGAACCAGATGTCGTACGCGGCGTCGTAGACCCCGGAGCCCGGGTAGCTCATGCTGACGCTGGTCTGCACCGAGTTGAACTGGCTGTTGCTCACCGACAGGGGCAGGCCGCTGCCGCTGGAGCAGTTGGCGTAGTGGCAGCCCGCGTACACCGCGGGGTAGGCCGCCGGCGCGCCGTTCTGCGCCTTGTTGTGCCCCGCCTGCGTCACCGTGAAGCCGTTGTTCGTCACGTTGATGCACTGCTGGGCGTCGCTGCCCCAGACGTTGTTGATGACGACGTACTTGCCGCCCTGGATGGTGGTCGCACCATACTTCTCGCAGATCGTGGTGTCCGCGTGCGCCGCCTGACCGACGACGAGCGACGCGGCGACGGAGCCGAGCAAGGCGAGGCCCGCCGTGATCATTCGCATCTTCATGCCCCGGACCATAGGCACCGGGCCGAGGCGGGCGACATGGGCCGATTTGGTCGACAATCTGGACGAAATCCCGACCAGCGACAACGCCCTTACGGAAAGTGAAACTTTCAGTCACATGAACTGTCCGGCCCGCGGAACACCGGCGTGCGCCGCCCCTCTCCGGGGAGTATGGCGGCAGGAGTCGCAGGAGGAGGTGGGAGCGGTGTCCGTCACGGTCCGCCGCGTGTACGAGGACCCCGCGCCCGGGGACGGCACCCGGGTGCTGGTCGACCGGGTGTGGCCGCGCGGCCTCACCAAGGAGGCCGCTCATCTGGACGAATGGATCAAGGACGTGGCGCCGTCCGGCACCCTGCGCACCTGGTACGGCCACGTCCCCGAGAGGTTCGGCGAGTTCCGCAGCCGCTACCTCGCCGAGCTGGACGCTCCCGAGCGCCAGGCCGCCCTCGACCGGCTGCGCCGGCTCATGGAGAACGGCCCGCTGACCCTGCTCACCGCGACCAGGGACGTCGAGCACAGCCAGGCCGCCGTCCTCGCCGAGGTCCTGTCCGAGCCCCGCCGCTGAATCGGGAACGGCTCGTAGTCGGCAGGGGAAGGCCGCACTACGGGAGACCGGACATGGTCGGCGTCGACGCCACGCGTCGAAGTCTGCGCAACAGGGAGAGCCACCACAATGAGAAGCCACCACGCAGCAGACACCGCAGGCGAAGTTTCACCCACCAGCGAGAAGAAAGCACAGAAGATTGCCAGCGCCAGACGCAAGCGGGTGATTCCGGCGAAGAGTCGGTTGGAAGTACGTATCACCCCAGATGACAAAGACCTCATCGAGCAGGCCGCGTTCATCTCGCGGGAGACGACCACCGCTTTCGTTCTTCAAGCCGCTCGATCCGCGGCGGAGGAGGTCCTACGCCGGGAGCGACTCACCGTGGTTCCACCGGATTTCTACGACGAGATCCTCGCGTCGCTCGATGCTCCACCGGCGCGGAATCGTGCGTTGACCGAGGCGGCACGGAAGAACCGCGACATCATGGATCGGTAGGTAAGTAAGTCGTGTACATCACGCAGCCTCTCGGCCAGGAACACAGCCTGGAAGACTTCGATTGCGGAAAGGATGAGCTCAGCGCCTGGCTGAAGCAGTTCGCCTCGCACGCGCAGGCGATGAAGACCGCTCGAACGTTCGCCTGGACTCGCGAACACGACACGAACGTTCTGGCCTATTACTCCATCGCCGGGCACGCGATCGAAAGGGCGCAGGTGCCACCCAAAATCGGGCGCGACAGCCCCGAGCAGGTGCCTGCGGTGATCCTGGCACGACTGGCGCTCGACCGGCGACTGCAAGGGCAGGGACTCGGCAGCAGGCTGCTTGTCGACGCCCTTGACCGGATGGTCCGGGCCTCCAAGGAGGTGGCGTTCCGTCTGGTCGTCGTCGACGCTGTCGACGACGAGGCTGCGCACTTCTACGAGAAGTACGGATTCAGACGGTTTCCGGGCGAGACGAAGTTATTCCGAAAGCTGAGCGACATCGAGCGCGACCTGACCGATCTCTAGATCGGCCTGGGAGCGGCTGACGCAGCGAGGCGCCGTCTGGGCCACGCGCAGCAGAGCCATCCGGCTCCGGCTCCGGCGGGCGTACGAACAGGGCTCGGTCTCGATCAGTGGACCGCGCTTCAGTGGACCGCGCTTCAGTGGACCGCGCGGGTCCGGCGGCCGCCGGTCAGGTTGAGCCGGACCATGGCCGGGAGACGGCGCAGGCCGAGCGTGGTGCGCAGGTCGGGGACGGCCTCGTCGTGCAACCGGGTGACCAGTGCCCCGAGGTCGGCCGGTTCCTCGGCGGAGACGCCGATGTCGAGGTGCGGGTCGTCGGACGGGCCGCGCAGCACGGCGTGCGCCCGGCGGACCTCCGGATAAGTGCTGACCTGCTCGGCCAGGGCCTCGCTCGCGGGATGCGCGTCGACCTCGGTGACGCCGGTCGTGCCCGACTCCAGGCGCAGCCGCCGCGGCCGGTCGACCCGCAGCAGCGCCAGCAGCCAGGCCAGCCCGATGAGCCCGATCACGAATGCGACGGCGGCCACGACGGGCCAGAACCACGGCGTGGTCGCCGCGAAGCTCCTGGCCCCGGCGTCCACCACCGGCTCCCGCGCCGCGGCGTCGCCGAAAGCGCCCAGCGCCCGCGCGATCGCGAGGCCGCCCACCGCCAGCAGGACCAGGCCGAACACCGCCAGGCCGGTCCGGTTGCCCTTGCCCGATCTCGTCTTCACGTCCTGTCTCCTTCGCCTACGACTTCGCCTACGACGGGCCGCGGACGCGCACGTTCAGGGATATGTGATGGGCTGGGGCGAGCCGGGCGAGCTCGTCCTCGACGGCCGCGCGCACGCGCTCCGCGAGCGCCTTCGTGTCGCGCAGGTCGGTCCTGACCGACACGTCCGCGTGCCAGCCGCGCATCCTGGTGCCGGCCGCGCGCACGCCGTCCACCTTTCCGGCCCTGGCACCGAGCGCCCGCGCCAGCGCGCGGCGCGGCAGGCCGACCACCAGGTCGGGGTCTCCGGTGCGCAGCGCGATCATCCGCCCCCGGCCGGGGACCACCGCGATCAGGATCAGCACCAGGCCGATCAGGGCGAGCGCGGATGCCACCGCGAGGGTGCGGCCGTCGTTCCAGGCCGTCGTGCTCGCCCAGCGGGCCCACTGTTCGTACGGCACGAGCCTGACGGGCCGCCCCAGCAGCGCGGAGACCACATGGACTGTGGTGAGACCCCCGATCGCCAGCAGCGCCAGCGCGGCGACCGCGGCAGGCAGCCCGCGACTGGGCCGGAAGGCCCCGCCGGCTCCCCCGGCCCCGAACCCCCGCATCGGGACGAAGCGCGGCACCTTCTCAGGCGCCTGTCGGCCTTCGGTCATCGCCATCCTCCCGCTCGGCCCTTCACGCGAGCCTGTGTCCCCGCCTCTGCTCGGGCACGAGCTCCACGACCTCGATGTCCACGTTCTCCACGGCGACGCCGGTCAGCTCGCGCAGCCGCCGCCGTACGTGCTCGCGGATCTTCGCGGCCAGCCGCGGCACCGGCGCCGGATATCGCAGGGCCAGGTCGCAGTGCACCGCCGCGACCGCCCCGCACACCGACGCCGTCACGTGGGGCGGGCCGGCGACGTGCTCGTCCTCGCTCGCCAGTTTCTCGGCGATCCGCGTGAAGGCACGGTCGGAGATCGTCGTCGTCCCGTGCTCCGTGGGCACGCTCATTGCCGTCTCGGGTGCATCTGCGGCAGGTGTACGCCGCCTTCGAGCACCAGGCCGACGACGAACCCGACGACGCCGAGGACCAGCACGATGATGAACGCGGCGAGGCCGCCGAAGGCCCCGACCACCCCGAGCACCGTGCCGAACAGCAGCCCCACGAGGCCCCAGACCGGATAGCCTTGCATGATCATCCCTTCTTTCCGCCGTCGTCTGTGACCACGTCGGCGATCGTCACGTCCACCCTCCGGCCGCCCGCCAGGTCGCCGATGGCGTCACGCACCAGGTCGGCGACCTCCGGCAGCGGCCTGCCGTACCGGGCGACGATGTCGACCTCGATCGCGTCGTCGCGTACGGCGACGCCCGGGACGAGACCTCCCGGCAGGTACGTCGCGACCACGCCGAACGGCCCCCGGGACAGGCCGGCCACGTCGGGACACGACAGCACGCGGTCCGCGATCCGGCGCGCTGAGACCTCTCGTTCCGGGGCCTCTCGTTCCGGGGCCGGGCGTTCCGGCGTTTCCGCTCCTGCGTCCCGCTGCCGGGGCGGGCCCTGCGGAGCGCCGGGCCCGGCCCGCTCGGGCGTCGTGACCCGCCCGGGCTCCGCTCCCGCGTTCTCCGGCACGGCGTTCATTGGACCCGTGGCTCCCCGTCGCCGGGCGTCTGCGGCTCCTGCTGCCGCGGCAGGTGGACGTCGTCGACCGCGATGTTGACCTCGGTGACCTCCAGCCCGCACATGCGTTCCACGGCGCGGATCACGTGGCTCCGCACCGCCTGTGCGAGGTCGGGGATCGCGACGCCGTACTCGACGATGAGGTGGATGTCCACGGCGGCCTGCCGCTCGCCGACCTCCACCGACATTCCTCGGGTGACACCATCCTCGCCGCCGAGCGCGCCCCTGATCGCGCCGAACGCGCGGGCCGTGCCGGTGCCGAAGTCGTGGACGCCGTCGATCTCACGGGCCGCGAGGCCGGCGATCTTGGCGACCACCTCGTCGGAGATCGTGGTGCGGCCCCGCTCCGTCACCAGACTGGAGCCGCCCATGGTCCCGAGGGACCGCCCGGGTGCCGGCTCGACGGTCGCGGTCGACGTTCTGGTCTCGGTCATGTGACTCACCCGCTTCACGCGCGCAGTAGATACCGCTTACCGCCGATACACGCCCGTAATACCCGGTTTGCGCACAGTAATCGTCCGAGGTGGGGCGAGTTTGGGTCACCGGAATCCCTCTAACACACCAAGACCGGCGAATCCGGCGACGACCGTAACGGACAGCACTAAGCCAGAGATCAAGTCCGCCGAAAACTGCCCGGTATGTACCGGATCGAGTTTTTGTGTGCCTGTCTAGGGCATTCATACCGTTCAGTCGGATCGCAGCGCCGTACGGCGTGACGGGCGGACGGCCGGAACGGCGCATCGGGCGGCCAGTAGGAGGCGCGATCATGAAAGACGGACTGAAGGTGGCCCTGGCTGTGATCGCGGGCTACTACCTCGGCCGGCACCACAAGCTGCGCCTGGCGATGGTGCTCGCGCTGGCCATCCTCGCCGCCCGTCTCAAGGGAGAGGGGGCCGCGGGAGCCCTCCTCGAACAGGTCCCCAAGATCCTCGGCGGCGCCGCCCCCGACCTCGGCAAGATCACCGAGCGCGTACGCGGCGACCTGCTGGACATCGGCAAGGCGGCGGCCATGCGCGCCACCAGCCGCCAGATCGACAACCTGAGCGACAGGCTGCACGAACGCGCCGAGGCCCTCCGGCAGCCCAAGGGCCGGGGCCGGGCCGCGGTGCTGGAGGAAGAGGAAGAAGAAGAGGAGAGGGAGCGTCCGGAGGAGGCCCGCCGCCGGGCGCCCCGCCGCCGCCCGCCCCAGCGCAAGCCCGAGCCCGAGCCCGAAGAGGCCTATGAGGAGGAAGAGGAGTACGACGAGGAGCCGTACGAGGAGGAGGCAGCGGAGCCCGAACCCGAGGAGCGGCGCCGGCCCCGGGTCCGTCCCACCCGTCCCGTGGTGCGGAGGAGGTGAGACCGATGGCCGGACAGACCCGAGAACGCAGCCAGACGCAACGATCGCGAGCCCCACATGCGCCGGACACGGGAGCGCTGCCCACGCAACGGCTCGGCGAGGAGTTCCAGAACCTCGCCACCGCAGTGGCCGAGCGCGCGTTGTCGCGGGTCGCCGAGAAGATCGATGGTCTGGCCGGCCGTCTCACCGACTATGTGGAGCACGGCGGCTCCGGGCTGTTCAGCGCGCTCACCGGCAAGGAGAGCGGCGGGCGGCAGGCGCTCGGCGGGCTGCTCGGCGGCCTCACCCACGGACAGGGCGCCCGGGGCCTGCTCAAAACGGCGGCCGACCGGCTCGGCGCGACGGGCGGAGGCGGCCTGTTCGGCACCGTCGCCAGCGCTCTCACCGAAGACGGCGGAGGCGGCCACCCCGTGCGCGCGGCCCTCATGGCGTACGGCAAGGAGAAGATCAAGGGGCTGTTCGGCGGGGGCGGCGGAGGCAAGGGCCGCAAGGGCAAGAAGCTCAAGGTCACCAACATCGTCGAGGCGCTCGACATCGGCGCGCCGCTCCGCCTGGTCTACAACCAGTGGACGCAGTTCGAGGAGTTCCCGAGCTTCATGAAGAAGGTCGAGACCGTCGAGCAGAAGTCCGAGGAGAAGCTCGGGTGGAAGGCGCAGGTCTTCTGGTCCCACCGCACGTGGGAGTCGACCATCGTCGAGCAGGTCCCCGACAGCAGGATCATCTGGCGGTCGCAGGGCCCGAAGGGCTTCCCGGACGGCTCGGTGACCTTCCACGAGATCGCTCCCGAGCTGACCCGGGTGCTGCTCGTCATCGAATATCACCCGCAGGGTTTCTTCGAGCACGTGGGCAACCTGTGGCGGGCCCAGGGCCGCCGCGTCCGGCTCGAGTTCAAGCACTTCAGACGGCACGTCATGACCAACGCCCTGCTGCGTCCCGACGAGATCGAGGGCTGGCGGGGCGAGATCCGCGACAGTCAGGTCGTCAAGGACCACGAGACGGCGCTGCGCGAGGAGCGCGAACGCGAGGAAGGCCGGGAAGGCGAGGAAGGCCGGGAAGGCGAGGAAGGCCGGGAAGGCGAGGAGCCCGAGGCCGAGCAGCCCGAGGAAGCCGGGGAAGGCGAGGAGGCCGGGGAGGCCGAAGAGTTCGAAGAGGAGCCGTACGAGGAGGAGGAAGAGGAAGAGGAGGAGCCGGAGCGGGCGCGCAGGCCGGCGTACGCGGGCGCCCGGGCGGGCGGACGCGAAGGACCCACCCGTGGGCCCGCGGACGGGCCCGAGGAGCCCGGCGCGAGGCCATCGGCCAGGCGGCGCGGGCCGGAGGCCGAGCGAGGTGCCGCCGAACGGCCCCCGAGGCGCGAGCAGGCCCGCGGGGGCGAGCAGGCCCGCGCGGACGAGCCCGAAGAGACGGGCGAGGCCGAGGAGCAGCCGGCGCGCCGCCGTCCCCTGATCCGGCGCCGCCGTTCCCCGGAATAGGAGGCGACCACGCCTGACGGCCGCTCGTACGCCGGGCGGAGCGAGTGATCGGAAACACGACAGAGAACCGAGGAGGGGAAGCGCATGACGGTAGCCGTTCCACCGGCTGGTGGCGGCGGATTGCCGGGCCGATCATCGGGATCGGGCCTGGCGGACGTCATCGACACGATCCTGGACAAGGGCCTCGTGATCGACGCCTACGTGCGGGTCTCACTGGTCGGCATCGAGATCCTGACCATCGACGTACGCGTCGTCGTCGCGAGCGTCGACACCTATCTCCGCTTCGCCGAGGCGGTGAACCGCCTCGACCTGGCGTCCCAGAAGCAAGGGCTGCCCGACCTCCTGTCGAGCGCGCCGCAGAGCGTCGCCCGCGGCAAGACCAAGGGCATGGTCCAGGGCGTGCTGGAGGCGGCCGGAGAGAAGCTGCAGGACATGAGGGAGAGCTACGTGGACGAACCCGCGCCGCGTGCCCGCCGGCGCCGACGGGAGGAGGACTGAGATGACGGGCTCCACCAGGCAGTCCGGGGCGGGCGACCAGGCCGAGGCTCCCCCGCGCAACACCGCGTGCTACGTCTACGGCATCCTCCCCGAGGACGTCGAGATCAGCGAGGACGCCGTCGGGGTGGGTGATCCTCCCCGCCCGGTCACGATCGTCAGGCATGGTGAGATCGCCGCTCTGGTCAGCGACGTCGATGTGGACCGTCCCCTCGGCCGCGCCCAGGACCTGGTGGCCCACGAGCAGCTGCTCGACGAGGCCGCGGCGGAGGTCCCCGTGCTCCCCCTGCGGTTCGGCGCCGTGATGACCACGCCGGAAGCGGTCGTGGAGGAGCTGCTGGCCCCACATCACGACTCGTTCGCGGCCGCCCTGAAGCAGATCGAGGGCCGGGCCCAGTTCGTCCTCAAGGCGAGGTACGCCGAGCAGCCGGTGCTGGTCGAGGTGCTGACGGAGAACGCCGAGGCCAGGCAGCTACGCGAACGGATCAGGCAGTTGCCCGAAGAGGTGACGCGCAACGAACGGATCCGGCTCGGCGAGCTGATCACCCAGCTCATCGCCGCGAAGCGCGAGGCCGACACCCAGGCGGTCGTCGACCGCTTCGAGCCCTTCACCGCAGGCGCGGTGGTCCGCGACCCCAGCCACGAACGGGACGCCGCGCACGTCGCGTTCCTCGTGGAGAACGACCGCCAGGCCGACTTCGAACGCGTCGTCGGAGAGCTGCGCTCCGAGTGGGGCGACCGGGTCGAGGTCCGGGTGCTCGGGCCGATGGCGCCGTACGACTTCGTCACCACCTGACTCACGAGAGGAGGCCGCCGTGGGACTGATCGGTTTGCTGTTCACCTGGCCGCTCGCCCCGGTCCACGGCGTCATCAAGCTGGGCGAGCTGATCCAGCAGCAGGTCGAGCACGAGCTGCGGGATCCGGCCGCGGTCCGGCGGCGGCTGGAGGCCATCGAGGAGGCCAGACGCTCGGGTCAGATCTCCGAAGAGGAGGAGGCCCAGGCCGTGGAGGAGATCCTCAAGCTCATGAGCGGCCCGCCAAGGAGGTGACCGCCTGATGCCTCCCCGGCGAAGAGCCCGTTATGACGAGGATCCCGCCTCCTTTCGGCGGCGGGCCTCGTCCGGCGTGCCCGTCGAGGAGGACGGGCCGTACGACGAGGTCGAGGACGACAACGAGGACGAGTTCGATGACAGGGACGATGACAGGGACGAGCCGCGCCGGCGCCGGGCCACGCTGAACGCGGTGTCCGCCGGACGGCTCGGCCAGCGCTACATCGCGGATCTGACGTCCAAGGAGACCGAGGGGGTCACGTCGGTCGAACCCGTCGAGGACGGCTGGCTGGTGGACGTCGAGGTCGTCGAAGACCGCAGGATCCCGTCGACCGGCGACATGCTGTCGCTCTACGAGTGCCGGCTGGACGACGAGGGCGACCTGATGTCCTACCGGCGCACCCGGACCTATCGGCGCGGCACGGGCGCCTGTGGGGGTGGGCCATGACCGATCCCCGCTCGCGTCCCGTCCTGCGCGAGTCGTCGTACGGGCCGCCGCCCGTCATGGGGCGGGAGTCGACCAACCTCGGCGACATCCTGGAACGCGTGCTCGACCGCGGCATCGTGATCGCCGGCGACATCAAGGTGAACCTGCTGGAGATCGAGCTGCTGACCATCAAGCTGCGGCTCGTCATCGCCTCGGTCGACACCGCGCGGGAGATCGGCATCGACTGGTGGGAGCGCGACCCGTGGCTCAGCGGCAGGGACCAGGAGCTGGTCGATGAGAACCGCCGGCTGCGCGAGCGCCTGAGCGCGGTCGAGGAGCGCCTGCTCGCCTGGGAGGAGCGTACGGAACTCGAACCGGGCGAGCCCGCGCAGGAGCGAACGGGAGATCGCACTGCTGAGCGGCGGGGCGACCGCCGGCCCGAAGCGCGCGAGCGCCAGGCCGAGGCCCGCGACCGGCGGTTCGGCCGCCCCCGCGGAACGGAGCCCGGCGATGCGTGACGACCACCCCGCCACGAGCGAGCACGCCCCTCCCGGCGGGCCCGGGCAGGGGGTCTACCTGTACGCGGTGACGCTCGCCGGGAAGCCCGGGGAGATCGGGACGCCCGGGGACAGCGGGATGCCCTCGCACAGCGCGGAGAACGGCGGGCGCGCGGAAAACGGGATGCACACCGAAAGCGCGGAGCGCGCAGAGGGCGTGGACAGGGCGGGCGGCGCGGCGCACGCGGGCAGCGCGGGCGGTGGGGAGAGCGCAGAGCGCGCGGACAGCGCGGAGCGCGCGGACAGCGCGGAGCGCGCGGACAGCGCGGAGCGCGCGGACAGCGCAGAGCGCGCGGACAGCGCGGAGCGCGCGGACAGCGCGGCGCACACGGGCGGCGCGGGCGGTGAGGCGCACGCGGAAAGCCGCGAGCGCCCGGCCGGCCTGCGCGGGGTCATGGGGGGCGTGGTGCGGCCCGTGCCTCGCGGCGGGCTCGTGGCCCACGTCAGCGATGTGCCTCTCGACCGGTTCGGCGAGGAACCGCTGCGCCGCTCGCTGGAGGACCTCGACTGGGTGGAGGGAGTCGCCCGGGCCCACCACCGGGTCGTCGAGGCCCTGGCTGCGGCCGGGCCGACCGCCCCGGTGCGCCTCGTGACCGTCTACACCGGCGAAGATCAGGTCCGCGACCTTCTCGACCTGCGGCACGACGACTTCATGGAGATCCTGTCGCATGTCGCGGGACGGCGGGAGTGGGGCGTCAAGGCCTACCTGCGCCGGGACGCGCCGCCCCCTTCCCCGGTGCCCCGTTCCCCGGCGCCCGCGACCGCCGCCGCGCCCGGTGGCGACAGCCCCGGCATGGCCTACCTGCGCCGGAAGAAGGAGAGCCTGCGCGGCAGGGAGGACCTGTGGCGCGCGGCGGCCGAGCGAGCCGAGCTCCTGCACGCCGAGCTGGGACGGATCGCCGTGGCGAGCCGCCGCCACCGCCCGCAGGACCCCCAGTTGTCCGGGCGGAGCGAGTCGATGGTGCTCAACGGCGCCTACCTGGTGGATCCGGCCCGCGAGGAGGAGTTCGCCGCGGTGCTCGACAGCTATCGCGACCGGTTCCTCGATATCGAGCTGACCGGCCCGTGGGCGCCCTATTCCTTCACCTCGATCGACCTCGGGGCCGGCCGGGCCGGAGGCGTGCGATGACGCCCGAAGGGACCCCGTCGTACCTGCCGGAACGGTCGCGGGGCACCGCCCTCGCGGCCGAGGGCCGCCTGCCGCCCGAGCGCGTGGCGCTGGTCGATCTGCTCGACCGGCTGCTCGCCGGCGGCGTGGTGATCGCCGGCGACATCGTGCTGTCGATCGCCGACATCGACCTCGTCCGCATCTCCCTGCGGGCGTTGCTCGGCTCCGTACGCGGCAGCGAGCCGTTCGACCCGCTCGGTGAGCCGTACGGCGCGAGGGGCGGGCGGGCGACGGGCGATCGCGGCGGCAGAGAGGTGAGTGAGGATGACCGGTGGTGAGGCCAGGGGCTCCCCGTGGAACACGGCGGCGGGGCCGTGGCGGCTGGGCGTCGAGACCGAGACCAATACCGGCGGTGCGGACCAGTGGGAACCGGATCAGTGGGAGCCGGCCCGGTGGGAGCGGGATCAGCCTGAGCCCGACAAGTCCGAGCCCGACAAGTCCGAGCCCGACAAGCCGGATCAACGGGAACCGGGCCACTGGGAGCGGGGCGCGGAGCCTGGGCGGGGCGGCCCGTGGCGGCTGAACACCGACCCGGACGCGGTGCGGCGCGACCTGAGCCGTCTCGTGCTCACGCTGGTCGAGCTCGTACGCCAGCTCGTGGAGCGGCAGGCCATCCGGCGGATGGACCAGGGTGACCTGTCCGACGAGCAGGTCGAGACGCTCGGCCTGACGCTCATGCGCCTGGAGGAGGCCATGAACGAGCTGTGCGAGCGGTTCGACATCTCGCCGTCCGACCTCAACCTCGACCTGGGCCCCCTCGGCACGCTGCTACCCACCGACTCGCCGTGAACCCGGGTGTGTACGACCAGGTGACGGGGGTAGTCGGAGCAGACCGGCCGGGGGGAGATGTCATGGCCGCCCGCGACTGGGGGGCGTGACAAACCGGTCGCAGACCCCGCGGTACCGGGGCATTCGGTACTGGGGCATTGGGGGAACGTATGGGGGGATTCGACGCGTCCGCGTACGGGCGGGCGATCGCCGACGTCTACGACGAGATGGTGGAGCACCTGCCCACCGGTCCGGCGGTCGAGCGCGTCGTCCGGCTGGCCGAGGGAGGGCCCGTCCTGGAGTTCGGGATCGGCACCGGCAGGCTGGCGCTTCCCCTCGCCGCCCGCGGCCTGGCCGTGTCGGGCATCGACGCGTCGCCCGACATGGTGGCGGTCCTCCGCGGCAAGCCCGGCGGCGACCGCATCCCTGTGACCATCGGCGACTTCTCGGAGGTGCGGGCCGAGGGGCGGTTCGCGCTCGTGCTGCTGGCCTTCAACACCGTCTTCGCGCTGCCCTCCCAGGACGCCCAGGTGCGGTGCTTCCACAACGCGGCGGCCCATCTGCGGCCCGGCGGGCGCTTCGTGATCGAGGCGTGGGTGCCGGACCCCACGGCCTTCCATGACCGGACGTCGCTGCGGCTGCTGTCACTCAGCGATGACGAGGTCGTCGTGGAGGCCGCCCGGCTGAGCCCGGCCGAGCAGTTCATGCACACCACGAGACTGCGGATGACCCCGGACGGCCTGCGGTTGCTGCCGGCCAACCACCGCTATGCCTGGCCGTGCGAGCTGGACCTCATGGCCCGGCTCGCCGGGATGCGGCGGGAGCACCGCTGGGCCGACTGGTCCGGCGCTCCGTTCACCGACGACAGCCGTGCCCACGTGTCCGTCTACCGTCTACTGGAGAGCTGATGCAGTTACCCGTGCCCAGAGGGCCGCTCACCGACCGGCTCTTCGCGGAGCTGGCCCGCCCGCCACACGTCTTCCGAACGCCGCCCACCGGCCCGTACGACGACCGGTGCTTCGGCGAGGAGGACGCCCATCTCGCGCTGTTCGTCTGTTACGAGCTGCACTACCAGGGCTTCGACGGCGTGGACGACCGCTGGGAGTGGAACCCGTCGGTGCTCGCCCTGCGGGAGCGCCTGGAGGCATGGTTCGAGGGGTGGCTGGCCCGGCGCGTGCCCCGCCCGCCCGCTCCGCCGCCCCGGCAGGTGCCCCGAGCACTGGCCGCGCTGGTGGCGGCCGACAACGGCCCGTCCCTGTCGGCGTACCTGCGCACGAGAGGCGACACCGCGCAGTTCCGCGAGTTCGTGGTCCACCGGTCGATCTACCAGCTCAAGGAGGCCGATCCCCACACGTGGGGCATTCCGCGCCTGCTCGGACGGCCGAAGGCCGCGCTGGTGGAGATCCAGTCCGACGAGTACGGCGGGGGCAGGCCGGAGCGCATGCACGCCGAGCTGTTCCGCGCGACCATGCGCGGGCTGGGCCTCGACGACTCCTATGGCGCCTATCTGGACCACGTCCCCGGGGTGACGCTCGCGATCAGCAACGTCATGTCGCTGTTCGGGCTGCACCGCCACTCTCGGGGCGCGCTCCTCGGGCATCTCGCGGCGTTCGAGATGACCTCGTCGCTTCCCAACCGCCGCTACAGCCAGGGCCTGCGGCGGCTGGGCGGCGACGCCGGCGCGCGCCGCTACTACGACGAGCACGTGCAGGCCGACGCCGTACACGAGCAGATCGCCGCGCACGACCTGTGCGGCGCGTTCGCGGCGGAACACCCCGGCCTGACCGGCGACATCATGTACGGCGCCGCCTGCGCGCTGGCTCTCGACCGGCTCTTCGCGGAGCACCTGCTGGACCGCTGGCACGAGGGACGCACCTCCCTGCGGGAGGCGGACGCCGAGGCGGCGGTGCGATGACCACGCCCGGCCGCCGCCCCCGTCGACCAGGCCGCGCCGAGATCGACTACGTGCTGCCGCTGCGCTGGCAGGACGACGCCGGGCTGGCGGAGCTGACCGGTTACCTGCGTTTCCTGTCCAGATATGCCCGGATCGTAGTGATCGACGGTTCACCGTCGCCGCTGTTCGAACGGCACGCGCACCTGTGGCGCGGCATCGCCGAGCATGTGCGGCCCGACGATGACCTGACGATCGCGAACGGCAAGGTCGCGGGCGTCCTCACCGGCATGCGCCGCGCCCGCGCCGAGCACGTCGTCATCGCCGACGACGACGTGCGCTACGACGTGGACGCGCTCGCCCGGGTGGACGCCCTGCTCGACGACGCCGACCTCGTCCGTCCGCAGAACCATTTCCACCCGCTCCCCTGGCACGCCCGCTGGGACACCGCCCGCACCCTGCTCAACCGCGCCCTCGGGGCGGACTATCCGGGCACCTTCGGCGTACGCCGTTCGACGTTCGAGAAGATGGGCGGCTACGACGGCGACGTGCTGTTCGAGAACCTGGAGCTCATCCGTACGGTCCGGGCCCACGGCGGCCGGGAGGCCCGGCCGCTCGACCTCTACGTGCGGCGCCTGCCGCCCGACGCCCGCAGGTTCTGGTCACAGCGGATCCGGCAGGCGTACGACGACCTGGCGCAGCCCGCGCGGATGGCGGTCTTCCTCGCCGTCCTCCCCTGCCTGGGCGCGGCTCTGTGGCGGTGTCGGATGGTGCCGGTCGCGACGGGAACGGTAGCGGCGGGAACGGTAGCGGCGGCCGGCCTGGCGGAGATCGGACGCCGCCGCGCCGGAGGCCGCCGGGTCTTCCCCGCCACGGTGAGCCTGTTCGCGCCGGTCTGGGTGCTCGAACGCGCCGTCTGCAGCTGGGCGGCCCTCGCCGCGAGGTTCGCGCTCGGTGGCGTGCCATACGCGGGGCGGCGGCTGCGGGTCGCCGCGCACTCGACGCGCCGGCTCCGCCGCCGGGCGCTCCAGGAGCCCGCGCCATCCGGATGGGGTCTTGCCGGCCGGCGGCCGGTGCGTCGTCAGGCGGGCGGGTCGGGCTCGCTCGTCGCGCGGAACCCGGCCGCCTTGTGAGAGCCGTCGCAGAACGGCTTGGTCGCGGACCGGCCGCAGCGGCACAGCGCCACCATGGCCCTGCCCGGATCGATACGCCGTCCGTCCTGTGTCATCAACGTGAACGGCCCGCGCACCAGCAGCGGGCCGTCCTCGCACGGTGTCACCGTAACCGCCGTCACCGGGACCGCCATCACCGTGTCCGGGTCCTCCGCCATGTGCTCCATGCGGAGCAACCTGCCCGGAACGGTGACGGCATAACACCTGGTCAGCGGCGCATGGTCAGTCCCATCTCGCGCAGTGGGCGGAGGGGCTGAAGGCCCAGCATCCGGCCCGGCCCACGTCCGTTCCGTCCGCCGCGAGCGCGAACCCGGCGTACGGCACGCCGAACGCGCTTGGGACGCCCGACGGGCTGGGCCCGCCCGGCTTCACGCTCGGCGGGGCGAAGGCCCATCGCGGCGTCGCCGTGCCGCTCGCCTGCCCGCCACCCGAGAGCGGCGCGGAGTGGCCGGACGTACGGCTCCGCCAGGGCGCCAGGCTCCAGCAGCCGGCCGTGCCGTCGTCCCCGCACCGCTCGTGCGTATGGGCGACCAGCGGCGGCAGCGGCAGATATCCCGGGATCGCGATCGGTGCGGTCGGCGGCTGTCCACCGGCTGGGGGCACCACCGACGACCGGCCGGTGAGCGGCGCGGGGATCTCCCACACCGGGCTGCCCGGCGACGTCGGCACGGCCGTGGGAGCGGACGTGGGCGTCACGGCCGGAAGGGCCGCCCCCGTCGGCGTCGCCGCACCGCCCGCCTGTGGGACGGCGGGTGGCGAGGCGGCGGGAAGCCCGGTAGAGGTGACGGTCACGCTCGGCCTGGGTGCCGGGGGCTGCTGGGTCGGAGGTTGCTGGGTCGGGGGCTGCTGGGTCGGCTTGGCCGTCGATGTGCCGCCCGGTGCCTGCGTGTCCGTGGGTTTTGGACTGGATGTGGCGTTGCCCGTCGGCTTCTCGGACGGTTTGCTGGTCGGTTCGTTCGTGGGCGTGCTCGTGGGCTTCGCAGTCGGTTCGCCTGTGGGCGAGGCGCTCGGTTGCGTGCCCGGTTGCGTGCTCGCCGTCGTGCCCGGGTTGGGCGAGACGCTCACCTGGACGGGCGCCTGCGGGCTGGCCTGCGGCGTCGCGGGCGGGGTCGTAGGCGGGGTCGTGGGCGGGGCCGCGGGCGGGGTCGTGGGCGGGGTCGTGGGCGCGGCGTGCTCGTCGCCCGCCTTGGGCGCGTTCGCACCGCTCGCGGCGGGTGCGGGCGTGGCAGGTGCGGGCGTGGCGGGACCGGCGCCCTGAGCCGCGGCACCCTGCCCCGCAGCACCCTGCGCACCCGCGCTCTTCGCCGCAGCACCCTGCCCCACAGCACCCGGCCCCACAGCACCCTGCCCCACAGCACCCTGCCCCGCGGCACCCTGCGCCGCCGACGCGGTGGGGCCGCCGCTCGCGGTCGGTGCAGGCGCTCCCTGGCCGTTCTGGCCCGGCTGGCCCGGCTGGCCCGTCTGTCCGGGCTGTCCGGGCTGTCCCGGAGCCGCGGTGGCACCGCCACTCGCCGTCGGAGCCGCGCCACCCGGCCTGTACGGCGACGGAGTGGCCGGAGGCCGCGGGGCGGAGTTCCCGGCGTGGCTGCCACCGATGTTCCGTGAGGTGCCGGAAGGACGGTCGGTGCCGGCCTGCCGTGAGGTCCCGGAAGGCCAGTCGGTGCTGGTCCGGCCGGAGCCCTGCCGGTTGTCGGCACGGGTGTCGCGAGCCGTACGGTCACCGGAGGCACGGCTCGGGACTCGGCGGTCCTGATCACGCGATTGGTGGGCCGTCCGGTCGCGGGTGGAGGTGCCGGTGGGCTCGTCGCCGGTGCGGCGCGGCGCGATCGTGGTGCTGTCGGGTGCGTTCGCGGTGTGGCCGGGTGCCTTCGCGGTGGTCCGGGCGGAGTCGTCGCGGGCAGAGCCGGACGCATCACTCGAACGGCCGGACGAACCACCCGGAGCGCGGGACGAACCACCCTGACCGCTGAACGAATCACGCGCGCCGGACGAGTCCTGCTCCGCGCCCGGCACGTCATCGGAACCGCCCGAGGAGCGGCGGGAGGCGTCGGAGAAGCCGCGGGCCGCATCGGACGAGTCGCCGGACGTGCCTGCGGAGGAACCGGGGCCGGCCCTGACCTCCGTACGTGTGCCGGACGAGGCGTCGTCCGAGGCGGTCGCGACGTCGTCATGCACGCCGGCACGCGCACCACCGGAGCCGCCCGACGAGGAGCCGGGCGCCGAATCCGACACCGGATCCGATGACGACGAGTCGAGCGAAGAGGACGAATCCGACGAGAACGACGAAGCGCGGCCGGGCTCGTCGGACGTCGGCGCGGCCAGGGGGGCGGCACCGTCTATCGGCGGGGGGGCATCGCGGCCGGGGTCGGCCACGGCCGCCCAGGGCTGCGCGACGACGGCGCCACCGGTCGCGGACACCGCTGCGAGGAGCAGGCCGGAGACCAGGGTGGCGCGCCGGGAGGACATTCGGGGGGTCATTGAGGCTCTTCCTCGATCTAGGGAGTGGGCCGGGGACCGATGAGGGACTTCCAGCCCGCCGCGGCGAACTCGGGTGTCCCTGGGAGAGCGGCTGCGGGCACGGACGGAGGCGTCGGGTCGGGGATGTTCACCCAGTCGCCCTTGTCGGCACCGCGCATATCGGGTTTCCACGCCATCAGCAGGCTCATGGCGTAGGGGCTGGAGTAGACGGGGCCGGTGGCACCGGCGCCCGTGGTCGCCGTCACCTGCACCAGGACGGAGACCTGCACCTGGTCCTCGGAGCGGACCTTCCACTGGACGCCGATCGTCTGCGTCCGCAGGGCCGCCCCGGCGGGCAGTTCGCCTTCGGGGGGAAGGCCGAGGGTCTCCCGCCAGCCGCGTACGGCGTCGCGAGCACCCTCGCGTGCCGCCTCACGCTGGTCCGGCGGGGCGTACAGCGCGGCCGCCTGTTCCGCCTGGCCGAGGTCGAGCGTCCAGGCGGCCTCCAGGGCGGCGGCCGCAGCGGACGCCGCCCCGATCTCGGTGTGCGGGAAGCCGACGGGATAGCCCCCGTCGCCCTCGTGACCGGTGGGCACCGCCAGCGCGACGGTCGGCGCGACGACGTGCGCGGGCTTGGGCGGCGCGTCGGCGTGCCGGGTCTGCAGGACGATCACCGCGACGGCGATGACGGTGACGACACCCGCGATGGCGACGACCAGGTGCCGGGGATCCCACCGTCGCGGCGGTCCCAGGTCCCAGTCGAGCGCCGGATCGGGAATGACCGGTCCCACTACTTGCTCCGGTCCGTCCGCTGCGAGAACGCCTGCCCGGCGGCGGCGGCGAGGCGCAGGTACGCGCCGCGAGTGGTGGGCCGCAGCCGGGCCAGATCGACCTCCGCGCCCTCCTTGAGGTGCGGGTCGAACGGCACCCGCACCACCGTGCGGCAGCGTCCGGCGAAGTGGCGTTCGAGCAGGTCGACGTCAACGTGCGACTTCGGCTCGACCGCGTTCAGCACGACGATGGCGTTCCTCACGAGGTGGCCGTGGCCGTGGGCGGTGAGCCAGTCGAGGGTGGCGGCGGCCGAGCTCGCGCCGTCCACCGCGACCATGGTGACCAGCACGATCTGGTCGGCGAGCTCCAGCGTGGCGCCCATGGCGCCGTGCAGGAGCCCGGTGCCGCAGTCGGTGATGCAGATCGAGTAGTAGCGCTCGATCAGGTTGGCGACCGTACGGTAGTCCTCGGCGTTGAACGCCTCGCTGACGGCCGGGTCGGTGTCGGAGGCGAGCACCTCCAGCCGGGCGGACGACTGCGACGTGAACGCGCGGGCGTCGGCGTACCGCACGATGTGCGGCGCCTCGGCCAGCAGGGTCCTTATCGTGGCCGCGGTCTCCGACTTGACCTTGATGCCGAGCGTCCCCCTGTCGGGGTTGGCGTCGATGGCGATCACCCGGTCGCCGCGCAACGAGGCCAGCGTGTTGCCCAGCGCCGCCGTCGTCGTGGTCTTCCCCACCCCGCCCTTGAGGCTCATGACCGCGATCCTGTGGTGACCGCTGGCGACGGGCGTCTGGGCCTGGGCGATCAGCGTGCGCCGTTCCAGCTCCGCCGCCGACTCCGAGGGGATGATCCGGCCGCCGGAGAGCTGGTAGACGAGCCGCCGCCATCCGCTGGTGGGCTCGATGCGGCGGTTGGTCAGCAGATGTTCGGCCGTGAGAGGCACGCTCTCCGGGAACTGCTCGGCAGGAGTGGGCACCGAAGTGTGGATCTCGGTCATGGGCGGGTCCTTTCACCGAGGACGGGAGGAAACAGAGGCGGTCAGCAGGTGCTCCATCGCACGGTGGCGGTGCCTTTCTTGCCCTTCGGGCCGTGCAGTTCGAGCGGCGCCGTCACGGGCGAGGGGACCCCGCACCAGTAGCGGACGCGCAACGCGCGCACGGTGAGCACGTCGGTGTGCCCGGGCTTGAGCGTTCCACTGGACGGCTCGACCACCAGGCCAGGAGCCGTTATCCGCCATTTCACGGGTTTTCCGGAGGTCGTCGAGAGAGTGAGGGTTCCTCTCCCGAACGCGTCGAGTGCGACGACGGACGGCGCCTGCACACCCCAGGCACCCATCAGGAAGACGCCCGGACGTGTGGGAGTGTCCGGAGCGGCGCCCTGTCCGCCGGGTTGCGCGGCGCCCCCGCCTGTGGCGCCCCCTGCCGCCGTGCTCTGTTCGCCGCTCTGTCCCCCGCTCTGTTCGCCGCTCTGTCCCCCGCTCTGTTCGCCGCTCTGTCCCCCGCTTTGTCCCCCGCTCTGTGCTGTGCCCCCGCCTGTGGCACCCCCGTTCGCCGTACTCTTTTCCCCGCTCTTTCCGTCGCTCTTTCCGTCGCTCTGATCCCCGCTCTGTGCGGCGTCCCCGTCCGTCGTGTCCTGTCCGCCGGGCTGCGCGGCGCCCCCGGCCGTGGTGTCCCCCGCGGCCGTCGCGGTCACCGTGACCCGGGGCGCGCCCGTGCTGGTGGTGCCCTCGGCACCCGCCGCACCGTCCGCCGTACCACCCGCCGCGCCGTTAGCCGCGCCGTTAGCCGCGCCGTTCGCCGTGCCGTCCGCTGCGGGGTTCGCCGCGGGGTTGCCCGCCCCCGTTCCCGCCGGATCGGCGGACGTCTGCGCGACGTTCGCCTCCAGCGCCCCCTTCTGGGACTGGGGAGCGGGAGCGAAGAGGTTGATCCCCGTCACGGTCCCCGCCGCCCCCGCGACGACGACGATGACGATGCGTAAGGCGGTCGCCCGAAGCAGTGAGCCGACCCGGGCCAGGACCGCGACGATCCTGATCTGCGCACCGGCGGGCGGCCTGTGGGCGGAGCCTGCCTCCCCGGCCGTACCGGTGGTGTCGTGGACAGAGGCCGTTGCAGGGACGGTGCCGACAGCGGGGGCAGGGACCGCCTCGGCGGCATGCGCCAGCGCCTCCCTGGCCCTGATCTGCGAGAGCAGGGCGTTGTAGAGAGGCGTGTCCTGCCCCGGCTGCAGCGCGGCGCTCTCTCCGGAGGCCGGGTGCGCCCTGCTCGCCACCCCGGGGAACGGGTTGGGCCGTTGCGTGGCGCGTGACCTCAACGTTCCTGACGGCCACGGCAGGCTCGGCTGGGTGTCCTCCTGGGAGATGGGCCGCACCGGGCGCTCCGGCCGCTCGGCCCCTGGAGTCCCCGCGGCCGACGGTTCCGCCTTGGGAGCCCCCGCGCTCGGCAGTGCGCCCCCAGGAGCCGGCGTGAGCGGCAGCGCGGCCCCGGCAGTCGCCGCAGCCTGCGGCATGGCCCCGGGAGCCAGCGTGGTCGGCAGTTCGACCCCGGCGGTCGCGGCAGTGTCGGCAGGACGCGGCGCTTCCGGCAGCGAGGGCAGGAGGCCGGGCCTCGTGTCGTCCCGGTCCTCCCCGTCCTTCCGGGACGGGGGGCGGGACTCTTCCCGGGACCCCACCGGCGACAGACCGGAGCCGGGCGGCACCGACGGCGGGCCCGGCGGCGTCGCCCCTGGGACCGCAGGAGCCGCCGGCGTGCCTGGCGGCGACGCGGAGACCGCCGACGCGGGCGGCGGCGATATGGGGGATGCCGACGCAGGCGCGGCGGGAGCGGGTGTGGACGCCGCCGCAGGCGCAGGCGCGGGCGCGGTGCCCACGGGAGCGGACAGCGGCATGCCGAACGACGATGGGGGCCGCTGCCCCGTCCGCTCCGCCGGAGCAGATGGCGGTGCAAACGCCGGGTCAGGCGCGGGAGCAGACGGCGCAGAGGACGGCGGTGCCGAGGATTGCGGTGCGAACGCCGGATGGGACGCCGAAGGACGCTCCGAAACGGATGGCGACGAAGACGCCCGGGCGGACGCTGGTACGGACGGCGAAGAGGACTGCGGCGCGAACGCTGGATGGGACACCGAAGGGCCCGCCGGATGGGACGGCGGAGGAGACGCCGGGGCCGATGGTGGCGGGAACGGCGGAAGGGACGGCGGAGTGAACACCGGCGCGGTCGGCAGAGCGGACGCCGAAGGGGGCGCCGGGACGGGCGGCGGGGCGGGCCTGGCTCTGTGGCTGGCCCTGCTCAGGGCGTCCAGAAGTCGCTGCCTGGTCTCGGGCGTGAGGTCGGCGACCGGAGGGCGGGACAGGATCTGCGGAACGGTGTATCGGATGTTGATGGGCCGTTTGCACACCACGCACGTCACGATGTGCCGGAGCAGCGCCGTACGGGCGGTGCCGAAGTCGGCCGCCTCGCCGTGCTCGTCCGGGAAGACGGCGGCGGCCAGCGGAGCGAGGTCCGGGCAGATCGGACGGCCCCGGGCGAGGCCGTCCAGCCCGCTCACGAGGATCTCCACCACGTCCTGGGTGCGTGCGATCAGCCTGCCTGCCTCCTTCAGCGGCAGCGCGAGCACGTACACGAGATCCCGAAGCGGGAGTTCGTGACGGTAGAGGAGGAGCAGCGTCTCCGCGCCCAGCGGGTCGGCCAGGCGCCACGCGCGCCGCACCGCGAGGTGGTCGGGTCCGCCGGACCCGGGCCCGGGCACGAATCCCCGCCCCGGGCCGGTGGCGACCTCACGGCGCAGCGCGGACAGCAGCCAGGCCCGGTCTGAAACGTTCCCGGGCCGTTCGCGGGCCGCGCACGACTCCAGAGCGGCGGTCACCGCCGCGAGCATGGGGCCGGACGCGAGATGGCCGGAGGCATAGTCGACGAGGTGGGCGCCGTGTTCGTCCACCCACGTCATCCCCTGGCCGGGGTCGAGCGTCACATCCCCGACTGGCGGGCTCATGCGCACCGGATCGGGGTGAGGACGACGACGGCGTCATGTTCGGCCAGAGCATCCCTGCGACTTAGGCATGGCACTTGCCTAACAGGAAATCTTGATGCATACCGATACATAGAACGAGATCTTAGACTGACCGCGATGTGTTGGGAAGGAAAAGAACCAGAGAAATCCTGAGTTGAGGATAAGCCGCAAATAACACCGATATGGTCATCCGAAAGGGATCTGGTAGCGGCTCCGTATCGTCTCCCGACTTGTCTGGAGAACTTGCGGACCATGATTGCTTTCGCCACCCCGACAGCCCGGATGACCTGCCCCTTCATTCCGCTTTCCGGCACGAGCGACATTCGGCGGCGGGCGGGTTTCGGTGCCGGCCTTTCACCCGTCATCCGATCGCCACATCCGATATGAATAGCCTTCATATTTCTGGGGAATAACCAGCGTTCCATGCTTTTTCAGCATTACAGCATGCGCACGCGCGGTCTCTGCGTGAAGCAGCCTCCGCCCACCTCGGATCACCCTCGAACGGCCGCCGCGAGGTCGCGAAAACGTGATCTCCAACGATCTTCGACGACCTTCCACGATCTTCAACACTCTCCGGCGATCTCCGCGATTTCCCGCGCCGGAGGCCGTCCGGCACGTGTCGAATCGGACTGACACTCAGGCGGCGTCTGCCTTCGTTGACGTGACGCCCGCAACCACCGGTGCCGGGGACCACGAAGAGACGTGCGTGGAGGCCGTCGTCGTCCTGTTCAACCGGGACCTGCGAGTTCACGATCATCCGGCGCTGTCCGAAGCGTGCGCCGCGGCCCGGCACGTCGTTCCGCTGTTCGTTTTCGACCCCGCCATCGGGGCCCGGCACCGCCGCGACTTCCTCCTCGCGTCCCTCCACGACCTGCGGTCGTCCCTGCGCGCGCTCGGCGGAGACCTCGTCGTACGGCACGGCGACCCGGTCGCCCATGCCGTACGGACCGCCGGGGAGACGGGCGCGGCGGCGATCTGGGCGAGCGAGGACGTCAGCCCGCTGGCGCGGCGACGCGAACGGCGATTGGCGGAGGAGTGCCAGGCCCACCGGCTGGAGTTCCGTCTCTTCCCCGGCGTGACCGTGGTGCCCCCCGGCGCGCTGCGACCCGGCGGCGGGAGCCACTACCGCGTCTTCTCCCCCTACTGGCGGGCCTGGTCGGCCACCGCGAGACGGCCGGACCTCGGCGCGCCCCACCGCCTGTCCCTGCCACGTGGTGTCGATCCCGGCGTCCTGCCCGGGGCGTCCCCCACGCCGTACGGGATCGTGCGGGGCGGG
The DNA here is from genome assembly GCF_008033685.1 of Microbispora sp. CSR-4. NCBI lineage: Bacteria > Bacillati > Actinomycetota > Actinomycetes > Streptosporangiales > Streptosporangiaceae > Microbispora > Microbispora sp. CSR-4. The sequence continues at coordinate 92,585 of NZ_VJVX01000011.1, read as the reverse complement.
GAGGACGAGGCGCGGCGGCGGCTGGAACGGTGGGTGAACGACGGCCTGGCCTCCTACGCCGAGACGCGCGACCTGATGGCGGGGCGCACCTCGATGCTGAGCGCCTACCTTCACTTCGGCTGCCTGTCGCCGTCCGAGGTCGTGGCCCGCGCCTGCGAACGGCCCCGCAGCGAGGAGTACGTCAGGCAACTGTGCTGGCGCGACTTCCACTACCAGGTCGTCGACGCGTTCCCCGACATGGGCCGGCGCGACTACCGGCCGAGGGACGTGGACTGGCGGCGCGACGAGGAGGCGGAGGCCGCCTGGCGAGAGGGCGCGACCGGGGTTCCGATCGTGGACGCGGGCATGCGCCAGCTACGCGCCGAGGGCTGGATGCACAACCGGGTGCGCCTCGTCACCGGCTCCTACCTGACCAAGCGGCTCGGGATCGACTGGCGGGCCGGGCTGGAGCACTTCGCCGAGTGGCTGCTCGACGGCGACATGCCGAACAACTCCGGCAACTGGCAGTGGGTCGCGGGCACGGGCAACGACACCCGGCCCTACCGCACGCTCAACCCCCTGCGCCAGGCGAAGAGATTCGACCCCGACGGGGAGTACGTGCGGCGTTACGTCCCCGAACTCGCCGCGCTGCCCGGCCACCTGGTGCACGAGCCGTGGAAGGTGCGCGGCGGGGTGCCGGGCTACCCCTCCACTCCTCTCGGCGGCGAGCTCAGTGCGTGACGGCCGCCGAGCCCGTCCCGCCGTCCGGTCAGAGTTCGGCGTCGGGAGTCGACCCCGCCCGGACCATGATCATGCCCGTCCCCGGCGCTTCCGTACGGCCATGGGCGGAGCACGTCATGGCTGTCTCCTCGTCATCCTGTCGAGCTGGCCGACGACCCATTCGCGATAGTCCTTCGACAGCGGATCGGCGCCGACGATCCCCTCGACCATCCGGGGCAGCGCAATAGGCGCGAAGGCCAGCGCGTAGGCGACCAGCAGGACGAACTCGGCGTCCAGCTCGCCGGTGATCTCGCCCTCCTCCTGACGGCGGCGGGTCCGCTCCACGGCCTGGTGCAGCCGGTCTCGCTGCGCCGTCGCCCATTCGTCGTCGCTCTCGGGGGACGAGCCGTCGCCCAGCGCCTGCCAGATCACCAGCCGGGACCAGTCCGGGTTGTCCAGTGTCGCGTCGAGGTGGGCCGCCACGCTCTCGGCGTACGTCGCGCCGGGCGGCGTCACGTTCTCCTGCGAGCGTGCCCACCTGCGCCGCAGTTCCTCGACGAGCCCCTGTTTTCCGCCGAAGTAGTACGAGATGAGCTGCTGGTTGACGCCCGCTCGCGCCGCGATGGCGGCCGTCCGGGCTCCGGCGTACCCCTTCGCACCGAACTCCTCGACCGCCGCCGCCAGGATCCGCTCGCGGGTCCGTTCCGCCGCCTTCCCACGCTCTTGTGGTGCGCGCCGCCCTGATGAAGCCATGCGTCGCACCCTAGCCAATCATGTGGTTGAGTGACAAAAATCAATCAATCACTTGAAGAGGATGGGGCGCATGATCTTCACAGAGCGCGAAATCGAATACCTCTCCAGTCAGCGGATCGGGCGCCTGGCCACGCTCCAGCCGAACGGGACGCTCCAGGTGAGCCCTGTCGGATTCCGCTACAACCCCGAGCTCCAGACGATCGACATCGCCGGGCACAACATGGCGGCCAGTCGCAAGTTCCGCAACGTGCTGGCCAACGGCAAGGTGGCGTTCGTCGTGGACGACATCCCGTCCGTCGATCCCTGGCAGGTGCGCTGCCTGGAGATACGCGGGCGCGGCGAGGCGCTCACCGAGGCCGCCGACTCGAACGCCCCGCTGCCCGGCCCGATCATCCGCGTCCGTCCACGGCGGATCATCAGCTTCGGCATCGACCCCGGCAACCCCGCCGCCGGCAAGCGCGACTTCCCGGAAGCGTGAACGGCGCGCAGGCGGTGCGCGTCCGGGAGGCGTGCACGGCCCGGAGGCCGTGAGTGGTCCGGGGAGGCGTGAACGACGCTGATGCCTGAACCGCGCGGAGGCGGTGAACGGCGCTTAGGCGTGAGCGGCGCGGGGGCGTGAGCGGCGCGGGGGCGTGAGCGGCCTTTTACTCGGATCGGCCGGTGGCACGGCAGCGGCGGTGGACCTCGTCCACCCGTTCAGTGAGGCCCTTGCGGTCGAGGTGTTCCAGCAGCGGCACCGCGACCCTGCGGCTGGTGCCGAGCACGCTCCTGGCCTGGCTGACCGTGAACGGCTGCGGCAGCCGGGCCAGCAGCGCCGCCGCGCCCGCGTCCGCGCCCGGCGCGAGCACGATGCCCTCGGCCACGCGCAGCAGCGCCCCGGCGCGTACGGCGGCGGCGAGCTCGCGTGGTCCGAGTCCCAGCTCCGCCAGCCGCCCGGCGTCCGGCGCCTGGAACGGAGCCGTGGCCAGGTCGTCCAGCAGGGCCCGCACCGCCCGGGCCACGGGGGCGGGCAGCCCGGCCGTCCCGGTCACGACGCGGCCCGCCGTGGTGATCCGCCCGTCGGCCACCGTCAGCGGCGGGCGTACGAGCGCCGTCACGAGCCGCCGGTCGGGCAGGCCCAGCTCGTGGCGGGCGGCCTCCACCGGCATCCCCGGCTCCAGAGGATGATCGGCGGCGTACCGCCGTACGACCTCGGGGAGACGAGCCGACAGCTCCGCCCAGTGATCGGGGTCGGCGTGCCAGCCGGCGGCCACCGGCCGTCCCGTGGGCGGGCAGCCCATCGCGAGCAGCTCGCCGTCGCGCAGCAGCAGGTGCGTACGCAGGAGCGACGCGGCGTCCGCCGACGCGTCCGCCAGCGCCTTCGCCCGTTCCCTGGCCGCGCCCCGGCGGCGCAGCTCCGGAGGGCGTACGTCGAGCACGGTCGCCCGCGCGAGCACCCGCAGCTCGCCCTGTCCCCGGCCCGGGTCGCGCAGCAGCAGCGCGTCGCCCACGTGCAGGGGAAGCGGCCGGGCCAGGCGTAGCCGGGCCGCCACACTTTCGGCACTTTCGGCACTTTCGGCCTCCGCGCCGAGCGGGCGCACCTCGCACGGCACCGCCGCCGAGCCGATGTGGGCGGTGAGCCGCGCGGGAAGCGGCCCGCGTGCGCCTTCCGCCATCGTCACGCGTACGTCGGCCAGGCTCGTCGCCGTCCAGGCGCCGGGCGTGACGAGGGCGTGGCCGCGTTGCGGCGCGATCCGCCCGCGCAGGTTGAGCGCCACCCGCGCGACCCCGGTGACCGACTCGACGTGCTCCTTGAGCGACTCCAGGGCGCGTACCCGCACCGGCTCGCCGTCCAGCTCCAGTTCGTCGCCCGTCGCGACGCGGCCGGCGGGCAGCGTGCCGGTCACGACGGTGCCGCTGCCGCGCACGCTGAACGCCCGGTCGATCCACAGCCGTACGGGGGCCTGCGGATCGGGCGCGGGCAGCGCCGCCACCAGCCGGTCGAGGGCCGCCCGCAGCCCGTCGAGGCCCTCACCGGTGCGCCCGCTCACCGCCAATGCCTCCACCTCGCCCAGCCCGGCCTCCGCCAGCCGGGCGCGCGCGTCCTCCAGGGCGGGCGCGGGGTCGGCGAGGTCCGCGCGGGTGACGGCGAGCAGGCCATGCCGTACGCCGAGGGTGCGCAGCGCGACCAGATGCTCCTGCGACTGGGGCATCCACCCCTCGTCGGCGGCGACGACGAACATCACGGCGGGCACCGGGCCGACACCGGCGAGCATCGTGCCGAGGAAGCGTTCGTGCCCGGGGACGTCGACGAACGCCACCCGTTCCCCCGAGGGCAGCGTCGTCCAGGCGTAGCCCAGCTCGATCGTGAGCCCACGGCGCCGCTCCTCCGCCAGCCGGTCGGGCTCCATCCCGGTCAGCGCCCGCACCAGCGTCGACTTGCCGTGGTCGACGTGCCCGGCCGTGGCCACGACATGCGTTCCCGGGGCCATCAGGAGGCCGCCCTGAGGACGGCCGCGAGGACCTCGCCGTCCAGGTCCGGCGGCACGGCGCGCAGGTCGAGCAGCAGGCGTCCCCCCTCGACCCGGCCGACGACCGGCGGCTCGCCGCGCCGCAGCGGTCCAGCCAGCCGTTCCGGCAGGCTCACCGCCGTGCTCGGCAGGCGCACTCCGGGGGCTCCGCCCCCGCCCACGGTCGCCTCCGTGGTCACGGCCGCCGCGTCCACACCCGCCTGGCACAGCGCCTTGGCCAGCGCCTCGGCCCGCTCCCCGAGGATGATCGGATCGGCGTGGAGAGCCTGCCGTACGGGCGGCTCCGGGCCCCGCAGCGTCGCCTCCAGGGCGGCCAGCGTCAGCTTGTCCACGCGCAGCGCACGGGCGAGCGGGTGCCGCCTGAGCCGTTCGACCAGGTCGCTGCGGCCGAGCAGCAAACCGGCCTGCGGACCGCCGAGCAGCTTGTCGCCGCTCGCGGTGACGAGGTCGGCGCCGACCCGCAGCACGCTCGCGGCGTCGGGCTCCTCCGGCAGGAGCGGATCACGGTCGAGCAGCCCCGAACCGATGTCGACGACCACCGGCACGCCCAGCCCGGTCAGCTCGGCCACCTCGACCGAGCCGGTGAAGCCCTCGACCCGGAAGTTCGACGGGTGGACCTTGAGCACGAACCCCGTCTGCGGCCCGATCGCGTCCCGATAGTCGGCCAGGGCGGTGCGGTTGGTCGTGCCCACTTCGCGTAGCCGCGCGCCGGTGGACACGAGCAGGTCGGGGATGCGGAATCCGTCGCCGATCTCGACCAGCTCGCCCCTGCTGATCACGATCTCCCGTCCGGCGGCGAGCGCGGTGGCGGCCAGCACGAGGGCGGCGGCGTTGTTGTTGACCACGTGGACGCCCTCGGCGTCGGGCACGGCCCGGGCGAGCGCCTCGATCGCGCCGCGTCCCCGGCGGGCACGCGCTCCCGACTCCAGGTCGAACTCCACGTCGGTCGCCCCAGCCGCCACCGTCACCGCCTCGACGGCGGCCGGCGACAGCGGCGCGCGGCCCAGGTTCGTGTGGAGCAGCACGCCGGTCATGTTGACGACGGGCCGCAGGCTCGTGGCGTGGCGCGGCAGCGCCGCCAGCGCGACGTCGGCGACGTCCTCCGGTTCGATCTCGCCCTGCCGCACCCGCTGCTGCGCGTGCACGACCGCGTCCTTGACCGCCGTACGGCCGAGCCGCTCGACGGCGGCGACCAGCCGCGGATCGGCCAGCACGGCGTCGGTGCGCGGCACCCGCCTCCGTGGATCCACACTTCAAACTACAGCGGCGGTGCCCGGCCGCCCGATGAGCCAGGCCGGGCACGCCGGTTCTTCACCAGCGGCTTGGCGCCGCCGAGGCACAGCCCATAAGCCGGGCCGGGCACGACGGTTCTTCATCAGCGTCTCCTCGGCCACCAGGACACGCTGTATGCCGACTCCCGCAGCCTCGACACCTTCGCCCGGCAGCACTACCGCGCGTGCCACATCAAGGGGGACGTCGCTCGTCTTCGGCCGCGCGACCGCCGTCTTCGAGCGGTGCGAGCTGAGCCCGGGCGCAGCGATGCCCGTGCCCGAGAACCGGCGGAACTCACACCGCGACAGGCCGCCGGGCGCACCCTCGGGAGCTACCTAGGCGACTGGCGCTCCGGCCCTGCTCTGCTCCCCCGTCCCTCGGGCAGGTGACACCTTTCTCCCTGCCATGGCGGTAACGGCGGAGTGCTCGTCCGCGAGTTCCTTGTGACCGCCTCGGGAGGGAAGCCCCATGGACGTGCGGGACCACGCCGCTGCCGGACCGCACCGGAAGCCGGCGATTCGAGCCGGTACGGCGAACGGGCGCGGCGTGCTCGAAGGGGCGTTCCACCTGCTCGACGTGCTGGCGGCGGCCGAGGAGGGAGCCGGTCTGTCCGAGCTCGCCCGCGACGCCGGCATGCCGAAGGCGACCACCTATCGCCTGCTGCGGCAGCTCGCCGACCTCGGCGCGGTGCACCAGCACGGGCAGCGCTACTTCGTGGGGCGGCGGCTCGCCCTCCTGGGCGACGCCTGGCAGCCCGACCCGCGGCTGCGGGCCGCCGCCCGCGAACCCGTACGCCTGCTGTCGGCGCTGACCACGACCGTCGTGTTCCTCACCGCGCTGGAAGGAGACCGGGTCAAGGTGATCACGGTGGCGCGGGGAGAGATCAAGGAGGTGCCGCCGATCCTGCCGGGCTCCGAGCTTGCCGAGGCGACCGCCGCGGGCCGGGTGTTGCTGACGCAGAGACCGGACGGCGACGCCGCGCCGCCGGGGTTCACGCTCACCGAATGGCGGCGGGCCCAGGCGGCCCTCCGCCGGTCGGGTTCGGTCGCCGTAGATCACCATGAGGTGATGCCCGGGGTCTGCTGCGTGGCCGCACCGGTCCGGCGCCCGGAAGGCGAGATCGTCGCGTCCATCAGCGCGCTGGCGGTGCGACCGGCGGTGCCGGCCGGGCTCACCGAACTCGTACTGCGCGCGTCGCGGGAGATCACCCGCAACCTCGGCCGCACCTGACGGTCCACGGCCCGCTGCCCCAGGTCGTCCCGCCGGCACCACATCGAGGCCGTACGTGCGCCGCCTCGTGTGGACTCGCGTCACGGCCCGCCGGGGCGGCTGGTCGTAGCGGCTAGGACTCCTCGGCGAACAGGTCGGCAGCCGAGGTCGCCGTGGCGGCACGCCGCACCCATTCGTCAAGCAGGCCCACATCCGTGCAGGCACTGATGAACGCGCGGTCGGAATCCGAGACGGCAATGCCACGCGCCTCCAGAACGGTCAGCACCGCCCTCGCCTCACCCTCTGCCCGGCCCCTTCTCCGGCCTTCCTCGCGGCCCTCTTCACGGCCTTCCGCACGGCCTTCCGCACGGCCGACTTCGAGACCCTTCCCGTAGTGCTGACGAGCGAAGGAACTGTAGACCGGCCAAGTGGTGGTTTCCATGACTCTCTCCATGACGTATCTGGCGGCCTTCGTAGCGAGTCGGTATGCGTATTCATAGTATTGCGGAGCGTGTTCATCGGGTAGGTGTCGCAGCGCGGCCACGAACGCCTCTATCACCGGCGGATGTTCGCCGTGAGCCATCACCGACAACGCGGCCAGTTCCGGGTGGGCCGCCGCTTCCGCGGGATCGGTGACAGCCGGGATCTGATCCGGGCCGATCACCTGACAGGCCAGCGTGTAGCCGGGCAGGCTGGTACGGATCGGGGCGGACGCCCACTTGGCCGTACGGGCCTTCGGGCAGATCATCAGGACGGTGATCGGGCAGGCCAACTGCAGCCACAGTGCGGCGGCATATCGAGGCAGCGCGTGCAACTTGTCCGGCTCCTCCTTCTGCTGGATCTCCACGACGATCGCGTGAAGGGGAGAGTGCCGGGGGCCGACCGTGATCACGACGTCAGGGCGCAGATCGATGGACGGGCGGTCGTTCAGGTCGTTGCTCGCGACCTGGACCGGGAGCCCGTCAGGCACATCGACGCCGAGGTGGTCGCGCAGCATCTCGACGGCGAACTGCGGCCTGTGCCGGAACAGCAGGTTGAGCGTGTCATGCAGGGGGGACGGCATGACACGGAATGTCATCAACAAATTACTATGAGTAGTCGCCGCCTTGGCTCGGCTGCCGCAGGGCCGAGGCCAGGCCACAGGCTTGGCAGAGGAAGGCGAACGGTGAGCGGAGGTGGACGGGAATCGAACCCGCCAGGCCGAGGACCTCGGCCTCGTCGGTTTTGAAGACCGCGGGGGCCACCAGGCGCCCACACACCTCCAGGAAGAAACCTAACCGGTACGGGGTAGGGACCCTGGGCGACGCCCCGCGGCAGGCGGCGTGACGGACGGACGACGCGAGGACGGGTGCGACATGACCGAGACGGCGGACCGGGCCGGGATCCGGCTGACCCAGCAGGCACACGGAGGCGGCTGCGCCTGCAAGATTCCCCCGGGTGAGCTGGAGAGCATCGTGGCCGGGCTCATGGCCCCCGACCCCTCGGCGTACGCGAACGAACTGGTCATCGGGCTGGACGACGGCGACGACGCGGCCGTGGTCAGGATCGAGGGCGGCCGGGCGGTCGTCGCCACCGCCGACTTCTTCACGCCCGTCGTGGACGACCCGTACGACTGGGGGCGCATCGCGGCGACCAACGCGCTGTCCGACGTGTACGCGGTGGGCGGCGAGCCGGTCGTGGCGGTGAACCTGCTGGGCTGGCCCAGGGAGAGGCTGGCCATGGACCTCGCCAGGGAGGTGCTGCGCGGGGGCCTGGACGTGGCGCGGGCGGCGGGCTGCCACGTCGCGGGCGGGCACAGCGTTGACGACCCCGAGCCCAAGTACGGCATGGCGGTCACCGGCCTGGCCGACCCCGACCGGCTGCTGCGCATCGACGCGGGACGGGCGGGGACGCCGATCTCCCTCACCAAACCGCTCGGCGTGGGCGTGCTCAACACGCGGCACAAGGCGACCGGAGAGGTGTTCCCGCAGGCGGTCGAGGTCATGACGACGCTCAACCGGGACGCCTCGCGGGCGGCGCTGGAGGTGGGGGCGAGGTGCGCGACCGACGTGACCGGGTTCGGTCTGCTCGGCCATCTCTACAAGCTGGCCAGGGCGAGCGGCGTCACGGCGGTGGTCGACGTGGCGGCCGTGCCCTACCTGGAGGGTGCACGGCAGGCGGTGCACGACGGCTACGTCAGCGGCGGCACCCGCCGCAATCTGGAGTGGGTCCGCGCCCATCTCGATCCTGGCCGCTTCGGGGAGGAGGACCTGCTCCTGCTGGCCGACGCCCAGACCTCGGGCGGCCTGCTGGTCGCCGGCGAGATCCCCGGCGCGCCGGTCGTCGGCGTACTCGTCCCGGCCGGGGACGCCGCGATCCGGCTCGCCTGACATCCCTGGCCCGCCCGGAACGGCGGTGAAGTGGTAGACCCGGTGACATGCGACCTGAGCCCGGCGAGGTGCTGCATTTTTCCGAGGACCCCGAGATCACCCGATTCGTCCCGCACGTGGCCGCCACCGCACGGCAGCCGGAGGCGTACGTCTGGGCGGTGACGGCCGAGCGCTGCCCCGACTACTGGTTCCCCCGCCAGTGTCCGCGGGCCATGGCCTGGACGACCCCGGCGACCACCGGCGACGACCGCGACCGGATCATCGGGCCGGGCTGCGGCGAGCGGGTCCACGCCATCGAGTACGGCTGGCTGGAGGCGTTCCTGAGCGTCCGCCTGTACGCCTACCGCTTCCCGGCGGAGAAGTTCGTCCCGTTCGGGGAGCCGGTGCCGAGCGCGGTGGTCGCCACCGAGCCCGTCACACCCCTCGGGCCGCCCGAACCCGTCGGCGACCTGCTGCGGCTGCACGAGGAGGCCGGCATCCAGCTCAGGGTGCTGGACAACCTCTGGCCGTTCTGGGACGCGGTGACCACCAGTTCCCTGGGCTGGAGCGGCATCCGCCTCCGCAACGCCCGCCCCCACCCGGCTTAGCCGAGCGCGTCAGGCGTTGTTCAGGTAGGTGAGGACGGCGAGCACGCGGCGGTTGTTGTTGCCGTCGTCGGTGATGCCGAGCTTGCCGAAGATCGACGTCGTGTGCTTGCTGATGGCGCTCTCGCTGAGGAAGAGCCGCTGGCCGATGGCCTGGTTCGACAGCCCCTCCGCCATGAGGCCGAGCACGTCGTGTTCGCGTTCGGTGAGCCGTTCGAGCCGCCGGTTGGACGTCCCGCTGGACAGCAGCTTGGCGATGACGGCCGGGTCCATGGCGGTCCCGCCGCCTGCCACCCGCTCCAGGGCGTCCACGAACTGATCGGCGTCGAACACGCTCTCCTTGAGGAAATAGCCGATGCCGCCCGTGCCGTCGGCGAGGAGTTCACGGGCGTAGAGCTGTTCGACGTGCTGGGAAAGGATCAGGATCGGCAGCCCCGGCACCTGGCGACGGGCTTCGAGAGCCGCCCGCAGGCCCTCGTCCGACTGGGTCGGCGGCATGCGGACGTCGACGACCGCGACGTCCGGCCGCTGGGTCAGCAGCATGTCGAGCGTCTCGGGCCCGGTGGTCGCCGTCGCCACCACCTGGTGTCCGTACGCCTCCAGGAGGCGGACCATCCCGTCGCGCAGGAGGTAGAGGTCTTCGGCTACAACGATTCGCATGGCACGACCATTCTGACGTGGGTCGGACCGCCCGCCGGGCTGGTGATCTCCAGGGTGCCGTCGAAGGTCGCGAGGCGGCGGCGGAGCCCGTCGAGCCCGCCCCCCGCCCGTGCCCCGGCACCGCCCCTGCCGTCGTCCGCCACGTCGACGACGATGCCCTCGTCGGTGCGGGCGATCGAGATCCCGGCGTGGGTCGCGCGGGCGTGCTTGGCCGCGTTGGTGAGCAGTTCGGCGACGCCGAAATAGAGGGCGGACTCGATCGGCGGGTCCAGGCGCAGGCCGAGATCGACGCTGACGGTGGTTTCGAGAGGGCTGTCCAGGGCGAGAGCGCGTACGGCGTCGACCAGCCCGCGCTCGGTCAGCAGCGGCGGGCTGATGCCCCTGACCAGGTCGCGGAGCTCGGCCAGGGACGCGGTGGCCCCCGCTCGCGCCTCCCGCAGCAGCGCCTTGGCCCGGTCGGGGTCGGTCTCCATCAGCTTCTCCACGGTCGCCAGGGACATCCCGAGCGCGACCATGCGCGCCTGCGCCCCGTCGTGCAGGTCGCGCTCGATGCGCCGGATCTCGGCGGCCTGCGCGACCGTCGTGTCCGCGCGCTGGGCCGTCAGCTCGTCCACCCGGTCGGCCAGCGCCATCGCCGGCGACGGCCGCAGGAACCGGACGGCCACCGGGCGGACCGGCCGCCAGGCGTACGGCGCGGCGCAGGCCGCCACGACCACGCCGAGCACCCCGATGAGGCGCATGGAGGGCGCCGGGTGAGCGAACCCGACGACCGCCACCACGACTCCGGCCGGTGGGACGGCCGCGACCAGCCCCATGGTGAACGGGGCGATCAGTGCGAAGCGCAGGTCACGCCAGGTGGCGGGATCGCTCCGCCAGAGCCGCATCCGCTGGTCCCGGCGCGCGTCCCGGCTGGTGCGCTCGTAGGAGAATCCGTTCCACCAGTATCCGGTCGACATGCGCACCACCGGCCCGGCCTGCCGATATCCGGGCGGAATGACGGTGCCCGTCCACTTCGCCACGAGGGAACGGGTCATCCGGCAGACCGGGCGCGCCAGGGCGAGCGTGCCGACGGACGCCCACAGGACCGGCGCTATCGCCGGCCACGGGTTGCCGCCCCACCACCACATCCACAGCCCTGCGGCGGCGGCCCACACGGCCGGGACCAGCATGCTCACGACCAGCACGACGCACGATCGCACGAATCCCACGGCGGCGCTCGCCGCCCACGACAGCGGCTGTCGCATCCTTGTTCCTTCGTGCTCCATGACCCCGGTCCCCGATGTGTCCCGAAATGCGCCGATCCGGCGTGGTGTCTCCACTGTGCACCGCGCGGAGCCTGGTCACCATCGGCTCGGCCCGGGAGTGGGTCTGGCCCCACCCCTCCGTACGTCCAGACGCATACCGCGCCGCCCATGCCCTCCCTAGCGTCGAGATCACGACAACAAGGAGGAAAAGACATGACCACCATCGACAACACCCACGCCCACAAGGCCTTCGACCTGGCGAGGAAGTGCGTCACGCTCTCCGGCGTGATCTGCGCCGTCACACTCGCGACGGTCGTCGTGATGTCGATCGCCGATCACCCGGGCACCCCGTTCATGTGGGCCAGGGCCGCCATCTTGCTCGCCATCGCCCCGATGCTCCACCGGATGATCGCGCGTGCTTCGCAGGGCTCGCGGCGCAGCTTCGAGCGTATGCGCGTCATCACCGTCACGATGCCGATCGCGATCATCGGCGTCGACCTGATCCCCGGCATCTGCCCGATGTGGTACGCCGTGCTGCAGGCCGTGAGCGTCCTGCCCCTGGTCGCGGTCGCGTTCATCCTCAACGGCTCCGGCCCCCGCGCCGCCTTCCCCAAGACCCGCTGACCGGCCCGGCCGTCCGTGCCTCCTACACGCGGGCCCGCACGGCGGGGTCACCCGGCGGGTACGCGACAGGCCGTCCGGACAACGGGAAGACCGCACGTAGCCTCGCGCCCGGGCTGTGCGGAACCACCTGGAGGGTCCCCCCGTGAGCCCGCGCGATATCCCTGGCGATCGGCAGCCCCAGCCCTGAGCCTCCCGTGTCCCGGGTGCGGGCGTGGTCCAGGCGGGTGAATCGGTCGAAGACGGTGGTGTGGTGTTCCGGAGGGATGCCGGGGCCGTCGTCCACGACGTCGAGGACCGCGTGGTCGCCCGACGACGTGAGGGTGACGTGGACCGACGTGGAGGCGTGGCGGACCGCGTTGTCGACGAGGTTCGCCACAAGACGGCGGAGTTGATCGGCGGAGCCGTCGAGGAGCAGGTCAGGGGTGAGGTCAAGGTGCACGTGGACGTCCGGACGAGGGCGTTTGCGGACGGCCTCCTCGGCGACCACCTGGGCCAGGTCGAGTTCCTCGGCCCGCGACAGGGGTTCGCCCGCGTCGAGCCGGGCCAGCAGGAGGAGGTCGGCGGCAAGGGACTGGAGGCGTGCGACATCGTCCAGTGCCGCGGTCGCCAGCGCCTTTTCGGCGGGCCGGGCCAGCTCCAGCCGGGTTCGCAGGATCGCCAGTGGGCTGCGCAGTTCGTGTGCGGCGTCGGCGACGAACTGCCGCTGCGCGTCGACGGAGGTCTGCAGCCGGTCGAGGGTCGCGTTGACGGTGCGGGCCAGTGCCGCGATCTCGTCCCGGGTGTCCGGCTCCGGCACGCGTTCGTGCAGGCCGTTCGCGGTGATGTCGGCGACCTTCGACCTGATCGCCGAGACCGGGCGGAGCACTCGGCCGACCGCCATCCAGGTGAACAGCGCGACCACCGCGAGGAGCGCCGGCACCCCCCAGATCAGCAGGTTCCTGAGCGTGGTCATCGCCGCCAGGGCGGGTGCCCTGGAGGCTCTTCCGGTGACGGTGACCGGGCCTTCCTCGGTCTCGAACGTCCGTCTGACCACGAGCACGGCCTCGTCGGGCGGGCCGTCGTCTTCGCCGGTGGCGGCCGAGCCCGGCATCGGTCCCTTCTCTCCCGGCGGCACCACTCCTTTTCCGAGCGGTGGCGCCGTTCCCTTTTCGAACGGTGGCACCGTTCCCTTTTCGTCCACCACGCCACCCGGCCCCGACTCCGCCTTCAGTATTTGCATCTGTTTCTTGGCGTCGTTCGCCGCCAGCTCCTTGGTGGAGGCCGTCAGGCTCGAGTCCAGCGCGGTGAAAAGCGCGATCGAGGCCAGGCAGAGCGCCGCCGCCACCGCCGCGGTGGCCGTCAGCGTCGTGCTCAGACGCACTCCCATGTCAGCCCTCCAGCCGGTAGCCCACGCCCCGCACGGTCTTCAGCGTCGTCCGTCCGAACGGTTTGTCGATCTTGCGGCGCAGCGCGCTGATGTAGACCTCGACGACGTTCGAATCGCCGTCGTACGCGAAGTCCCATGCCTGGGCGAGCAGCTCGGCCTTGGTCACCACCTCGCCCGCGTGCCGCGCCAGGCAGTGCAGGATCGCGAACTCCTTGGGCGTCAACGCGATCTGCACGTCCCCGCGACTGCACTTCAGCCCCGCCGGATCGACCCGGAGGTCCCCGACGGTCAGCGTCGTCGGCCGCTCCCGCACCTTGCGCCGGGCCAGTGCTCTCAGCCGCGCCAGCAATACGACGTACGAAAACGGCTTGGTCAGATAATCGTCCGCGCCGATGTCCAGCGCCTCCGCCTCGTCGTACTCCCCGTCCTTCGCGGTCAGCATGAGGATCGGCGTCCAGTTTCCGGCCTCCCGCAGCTTCGCGCAGACTCCGTAGCCGTGCAGCAGCGGCAGCATCACATCCAGCACGATCACGTCGTACGAATGCTCGGTCGCCATCCACAGGCCCTCGCGCCCGTCGTGAGCGAGATCGACCGCGAAGCCCTCTTTGGTCAGGCCGTCTTTGAGCAGCTCGGTCAGCCTGCGTTCGTCTTCCACCAGAAGTAGGCGCACCTCAACAGGGTGAAGGTGCGCACCTAAGAGAAACATGAAGATCGTCTTTGCCTCTTCAGGGTCGCTTCAGGTAGGGGAGCCCAAACTCCTGAGCGTTCCGTCAACCGATCACGGCCGGCCCCACGGGCAGGCCGATCCAGGGAGTGACCAGAGAATGAGGAAGAGGAGCATGATCCTCGCGGGGGTCATCATGACGGTGGGCCTCGGCATCGGCGGCAGCACGGCCGCGTCCGCGACCTCCACCGGTGCCCCGAAGCCGGGGGTCGTCTGCGCCGTGAAGGGTGGGCCGACGGCCGCGGAGAAGGGCAAGACCACCGTCAAAGTCGACAAGGACGGCAGGGTCTTCGTGAACGGCAAGGAGGTCTCGAAGAGTGAGCTGAAGACCCTCTGCGAGAAGCTCCCGCTGCCCGGCAAGGGCGTCGTCTGCATGGTGCACAAGAAGGGCGGCACGTTCAGAGGGGACACGATCAGAAGGGTCAAGACCAGGATCGGCAGGGTCTTCGTGGACGGCAAGGAGATCCCGAAGAACAAGCAGAGCGCTCGCTGCCAGAAGCTCCCGCTGCCCGGCAAGGGCGTCATCTGCATCGTGCACAAGAAGGGCGAGGGCGGCGGGTTCGGCACGAGCGACGAGAAGACCTACGTCGACGGCAAGCCGGTGCACGCCACGTGCCCCCTGCCCAAGAAGCCCGGTAAGGGCATGGACGACGTGCGCGCCGGGGACGACACCCCGGTGATCATCACGCCGAACTGACACACGACTCGCCGCAGGCGGTGACCATCCCATCCGAACGTCCCGCCGGCCCACCTCGCCGACGGGACGTTTCCGGCACCTCATCGGCCTGGCCGCCCGCGGCGTGATGGAGGGTCCAGCAGCCGCTCCCGCCTGAGCCGTGACAGGGCGGTGCCCGGGGTCGCGGCGCCCGGATTCCCGGACGCCGCGACCGTACGTCAGGCCGGTCGGCGAAGGTGCCGGGCGAAGAAGCGGACCGCGCTGTCGGCCTCGAACCTGGGCAGTTCCTTGTGCCTGCCCGCGTTGCCGTGCAGCGTCTTCTCCTTCGAGGCGAAGGCGTCGAACAGGGCGAGAGCGGCCTCGCGCGGGATGTGCTCGTCGTCCCACTGCATGTCGAACTCGATCGGTACGGTGATCTGCTTCGCCTTCTCGATCAGGACGTCGGGCCAGTGCTGGCCGAAGACCGCGGCCGTGATCCTGGGTTCGACCGCCACCAGCGGTACGCCGATCGCGGTGCCCATGTTGATGCCGAAGTAGCCGACCGGCCCGTCGGAGCCGATCTCCGGAAGCTCCTGGAGCGCGTCCAGTGCCGCCCGCCATTCGGGCACGGCGAGCTCCGCCAAATGGGCGTTGTAGCGGACGACGATCGGTCCTTCCGGCTCGCCCGCCGCCCTGGCCCGGAACAGCTCGGCGATCTCCTGCTCGTCGTGCGCCGTACGCGGCCGGTCGCCGTGCCCGGGCGCGTCGATGACGGCGACGTGGAAGCCGCAGACGGTCACGAGGAGGCGGGCGCGGCCGGCCATCGCCGGATGCTTCTTGTGGTTGCCGCCGCCGTGGCCCATCAGGACCAGGGGCGCGCGGCCGGTGCCGGGAGCCGGCGACCAGAGGACTCCGGGGACGTCGCCCACGGTGAAATCACGTTCGATCACGCCGTCCGAGGACGACTCGGCGGTGAACCGCAGAGAGTGCACAGGTGTTGCCTTTCGGGAGAGTCTTGGCGCTCCCGGCGACACCTACGTCGATCGCCCGGCCGTGACGGGAAGGGGGAGCACCCACGTCGTTCCTGCGTTCATGGGTCTCACCTCCTCGGCCGGTCACGGTCACCGGCACGCTACCAGGCTCGCCGATCGTCTCTCCAACCATTTTCAGCGGCCGGGGACAGAGGCGGGGCGGCCCGCGTCGAGGCGGTCACGCTGTGGCACGACGGTGTACTTGGGGTCCCTGGCCGAGGCCCGGCCCGCCGCCAGCACGCCGAACCGGGTGCACAGCGCTCCGGCCGTGATCGCCACTGCGGACAGCGCGGTGAGGGCCCGGCTCCGCCCGGCGACCGTGGCGAGCAGGCCGCCGCCGAGGGTGAGCACGCGGGAGGCCCGCATGAGCCTGCCCGCCCTGCCCGTCCGGTACGGCTCGCCGACCAGGCCGAGGCGGTGCTCCAGCAGCCCGCCGGCGACGATCTCGGCCATGGCGCCCGCCGCCGCGGCGGTGCGGGCGGGCCCCGCCAGCGCCCGGGGCGTGGTCAGCATGACGGCCGCGCCCGCCGAGGCGAGCGCGCTCCCGGCGAACAGGAACGGCAGCTCGCGCATGCCCTCGTGCCAGGCGGGGACGGCGGTGTCGGCCAGCAGGACGGCCGTGTAGGTGGCCATCGCCACGCCGCTCAGGCCGCTCGCGACCGACGCGGCGTCGCCCGCGAGGGGCAGCAGGCCGGTCACCGCGGAGCCCGCCGCGACTCCGGCCAGCCCGCTGTGGGCGGCCAGCGTCCACGAGCCGACGCTCATCGGCGAGGTGAGCTTGAACACCCGCAGCATGTTGAGGAAGCGCATCGGCCTGCCCAGCTCGGCCACGAGGAAGACGGTTCCGGCGCCCGCCCCGGCGAAGGCGGCCATGCGGGCGGCCAGCCCCAGCCGATCCCGCCCGGTGAGGCGGGCGGCCGCCGCCATCACGCCCGCCGCGCCGGACAGCCCGCCCAGATAGAGGTACGCCGGCATGTGGGGCTCGTGCCAGAGGGGCTGCTTGATGACCGGCTGGCCGTAGTAGGACCGGAACTCGGCGTCCGGCACCATCTCGTCGCGCCGCCTCGGCATCAGGTCCTCCCCACAGAAACGATCACGTCCTGCTCCGCGCCGCGTGTCACGGCCTGCTCCACACGAAGCGTCTTGTCCTGCTCCGCATGAAGCGTCTTGTCCTGCTCCCCACGAAGCCTCATGTCCTGCTCCGCAGGCGGTGTCACGGCTTTCTCCGTACGAACGAGACGGCCACTCCGGCGGCCACGGCGAGCGCGGCGCCGCCGGCCCAGCGCCACATCGCGGGCAGGTCACGGGTGGTCACCACGGGATCGGGCGGCAGGCCGTACGTCTCGGGCTCGTCCAACAAGAGGAAGAAGGCACCCGTGCCGCCCACCCCGTTGTCCGGGTCCGCGCCGTACAGCCGGGCCTCGGTCGCGCCCTCGGCGTGCAGCCGTTCGACCCGTTCCTCGGCCCGCTGCCGCAGCTCGTCGAGCGGCCCGAACTGGATGGACTTCGTCGGGCACGCCTTGGCGCAGGCGGGCTCCATGCCGCCGCGCAGGCGGTCGTAGCAGAGCGTGCACTTCCAGGCCCGGCCGTCGTCCTGCCTGCGGTCGATCACGCCGTACGGGCAGGCGGGCACGCAGTAGCCGCAGCCGTTGCAGACGTCGGGCTGGACGACGACGGTGTCGAACTCGGTGCGGAACAACGCGCCGGTGGGGCAGACGTCGAGGCAGGCGGCGTGGGTGCAGTGCTTGCACACGTCGGACGACATCAGCCACCGGCCGTCCTGCTCGATGAACGCGACATGCCGCCAGGTGCTCGCGCCGAGCGCGCCGGTGTTGTCGTAGGAGGTGGCCCGGAACACGAACCCGTCGTCGGGCACGTCGTTCCACTCCTTGCAGGCCACCTCGCAGGCCTTGCATCCGATGCAGATGGACGTGTCGGTGAAGAACCCCACCCGCTCAGCCATGGCGATACCTCTCGATCAGGTCGAGCAGCGCCGGGCCGCGCGGGCGGCGTCCGGGCAGGACGTCGCAGGTGCCGGCCTTGCTCTCCTGGATGTAGACGTTCGGGTCGAGCACGATCGACGGCAGGTCGTTGACGACGTCCCCGGTGATCACCCCGCCGCTGCTGTATCCCCAGTGGTACGGCATGACGATCTGGTGGACGACCTTCCCGTTGAGCCGCAGGGGCCGTACGCGGCCGGTGACGAGCACGCGCAGCTCGATCGCGGTGCGCGCGGTGACGATCGTCGCCCAGTCGCCGTTGTCCAGGCCGAGCTCCTCGGCCATCTCCCGCGACATCTCGCAGAACGCCTCCGGCTGGAGCTCCGCCAGGTACGGCAGGGGCCTGCTCATGGCGCCCGTCGTGTGGTGCTCGGTGAGCCTGCTCGTCGTGTAGACGTACGGGAACCGGGGCGACAGCGCCGGGTTGTACGGGTTCTCCGGGTGGTCGATGGTGCGGCGGGCCGGGGTGGCCTGCTGACCGTAGAGCGCGTTGCGCACGGGCGACTCGTGCGGCTCGTAGTGGGCGGGCAG
This sequence comes from Microbispora sp. CSR-4, assembly GCF_008033685.1. Taxonomy (NCBI): domain Bacteria; kingdom Bacillati; phylum Actinomycetota; class Actinomycetes; order Streptosporangiales; family Streptosporangiaceae; genus Microbispora; species Microbispora sp. CSR-4. The sequence goes on along the minus strand of NZ_VJVX01000011.1, from coordinate 74,354 downwards.
CGGCCCGTCGGACAGGCCGGACGGGACGTACAGCCAGCCCCTGCCGTCCGACTGCATGATGAACGGGTCGGTGCCGGCCAGCGCGTGCTCGGCCTTGGCCCCCTCGGGCGGCACGTAGTCGGGCGCCTTGTCCTCCTCGAAATCGGGCACGTCCGGCCCGGTCCACTTGGCGCCGTCCCAGTAGACGTACTTCTTGCGTTCGCTCCACGGGCGGCCCTGGGGGTCGGCCGAGGCGCGGTTGTAGAGGACGCGCCGGTTGGCCGGCCAGGCCCAGCCCCATTCGAGCGCGACCGGGCCCTGCTCGGTGTGGGGGGTGCGCCGGGCCGCCATGTTGACCCCGTCGGCGTACACCCCGCAGTAGATCCAGCAGCCGCAGCTCGTCGAGCCGTCGGGCTTCAGCTCACGCAGCGACGCCAGCAGGCGGCCGTCGGCGGCCCGGCCGTTGATCTCGCGCAGCACGGCCGCGGCGTCGGGGTCGCGCTGCGCGCCGACCTCCGGGTAGTCCCAGGTCAGCTCCTTGACCGGCCGGTCGATGTCGTCGTCGCCGAGCCGCTGCCTGATCCGCTTGCCGAGGTGGTAGTAGAACCACAGGTCGCTGCGGCAGTCGCCGGGCGGGTCGAGGGCCTTCTCTCGCCACTGCAGCAGCCGCTGGGTGTTGGTGAACGTGCCCTCCTTCTCCACGTGGCTCGCGGCGGGCATGAAGAAGACCTCGGTGCCGATCTCCTCGGTGCGCAGCTCGCCCGTCTCGATCTCGGGCGCGTCCTTCCAGAACGTCGCGGTCTCGACCAGCACGAGGTCGCGGACCACCAGCCATTCGAGGTTGGCCAGGCCCAGCCGCTGCGCTCTGCCGTTGGCCGAGCCGACCGCCGGGTTCTCGCCCACGACGAAGTAGCCCTTGACCGTGCCGTCGATCTGGCCCATCACGGTCGCGTAGTGGCCGTGGTCGCCGGTGAGGCGCGGCAGGTAGTCGAAGCAGTAGTCGTTGGCCTCCGTCGCCGCGTCGCCCCACCACGCCTTGAGCAGGCTGACGACGTACGCCCGCCGGTTGCCCCACCAGCCGGTGTCGGCGCCCTCGCGTTCCAGGTAGTGGTCGAAGCCCTCGTGCCGGTGGGCGTGCGGCATCGCGATGTAGCCCGGCAGCAGGTTGAACAGGGTCGGGATGTCGGTGGAGCCCTGGATGCTCGCGTGGCCGCGCAGCGCCATGATGCCGCCGCCCGGCCGGCCCATGTTGCCCAGCAGGAGCTGCAGGATCGCGGCGGCCCTGATGTACTGCACGCCGACCGAGTGCTGCGTCCAGCCCACCGAGTAGACCCACGCCGTGGTCCGCTCGCGGCCCGAGTTGGCCGTGATCGCCTCGGCCAGCTCGTGGAACAGCTCGGGCGGGATGCCGCACAGCTCCTCGACCATCTCCGGCGTGTAGCGGGAGTAGTGCCGCTTGACGATCTGGTAGACGCACCGCGGGTCGGTCAGCGTCGGGTCCTGGGGCGGCGTCGCGCTCGCGCCCGCGCCGCGCGCGCCGTACGAGTCGGACCCCGCCGCCTCCGCGTGGCGCTCGTCGCCCTCGACCGGCTCCTCCTGCTCGGGCACGTCGCCCTCGTACGCCCAGCTCGACGGGTCATACCTGCCGGTCTCCTCGTCGAAGCCGGAGAACAGGCCGTCGAGGTCCTCGGTGTCGCGGAAGTCCCGGTTCACCAGCGTCGCGGCGTTCGTGTACGCGAGGACGTACTCGCGGAAGTCGAGCCCGTTCGACAGCACATAGTTGATCAGCGCGCCGAGCAGGACGATGTCAGTACCGGCCCGGATCGGCAGATACCTGTCCACGGTCGCACTCGTACGGCTGAAGCGCGGGTCGATGTGGAAGACCTTCGCGCCGCGCGCCCGCGCCTCCATCACCCACTGGTAGCCCACCGGATGGCACTCGGCCATGTTGGAGCCCTGGATGACGATGCAGTCGGCGTTGGCCAGGTCCTGCTGAGGCTGGGTCGCGCCGCCACGCCCGAAGCTGGTCCCCAGACCGGGGACGGTGGAGGAGTGTCATATGCGCGCCTGGTTCTCGACCTGGATCGCGCCGAGGGCGGTGTAGAGCTTCTTCATCAGGTAGTTCTCTTCGTTGTCGAGCGTCGCCCCGCCCAGGCTGGCGATGCCCAGAGTCCTCCTGACCTCCCGCCCCTCGTGCGTCTGCTGCCAGGTCTCGCGCCGGGTCCGCACGACCCGGTCGGCGATCATGTCCATCGCGGTTTCGAGGTCGAGCGGCTCCCACTCGGTGCCGTACGGCCTGCGGTAGAGCACCGTCGTCTGACGGCCGGGGTGGGTGACGAGCTGCTTGCTGGCCGATCCCTTCGGGCACAGCCGCCCCCGCGAGATCGGCGAGGCGGGGGCGCCCTCGATCTGGGGGACCCTGCCGTCCTTGACGTAGACGAGCTGGCCGCAGCCCACCGCGCAGTAGGGGCAGACGGACCGCGCGACCGTCTCGGCGTCCTCGACGCGGGGCCGCAGGGCGTCCGTACGCGCCGAGCGCGCCGCCCGCCCTCTGCCGTCCTCTCCCTTGAGCTGCCGGATCACCGGCCAGCGGGAGAGCCATCCACCACCCACGACGCCTCTGATGCCCCGCTCATGCCGGTCTAATCACGAGATATCGCCGCGTCGCCCACCACCCGCCGGGACGTGACCGCGTGGAGGTAGCCGCGGGCGAGCGCGCGCCGCCCGGACGAACGGTGCAGCTCGCCGAGCAGCCGCCGCGTGGCCGCCTCCCCGCTCCGGTCGCCGAGCTGCCGGAAGATCGCCAGCGAGCTTTCCAGCCGGGCCGAGCCGTTCCGCCAGTCGCCCCTGGCCGCCTGGAGCCCGCCCAGGCCCTGCATCGCGTACGCCGCGCAGTGCCGGTCGCCATAGCCCTCGAAGATCGTCAGCGCCCGGCCCTGGGCGCGCATCGCCCGCCCGGTCTCGCCCGCGAGGTCGTGCAGGCGGCCGATCTGGAGCGACACGCAGCCCTCCCGGTGGGCGTCCCCGAGCTCGCGCGCCATGCGCAGCGCGCCGCCGAGCCAGTCGGCGGCGCCGTTCAGGTCGCCCGCGCTCAGGCAGCCGCGCCCGAGCGCCTGCCGCGCGTACGCCTCACCGGAGCGGTCGTCGAGCGACACGAACATCGCGAGGGCCCGGCGGAAGTGTCGGGCCGCGGCGACGTGGTCGCCCCTGAACTGGCCGACCGCGCCCAGCCCGCAGACCGACACGGCCTCGCCCCTGACGTCCCCGAGCATGCGGAAGAGCAGCCGGGAGCGGCGGAACATGCCGGCCGCCTGGGCGTACCTGTCCCGATAGAGGGCCACCTGGCCGAGCCCGCGCAGCATGGCGGCCTCCCCCGCCCGGTCTCCTGCGGCGCGGGCGGCCTCCAGGGCGACGCGGTGGGTCTCCTCCCACGCGCCGAGGTGACAGCGTAGGTCGAAGTACGGCACGAGCGCCGCCGCCAGGCCCCAGGCGGCGCCGGTCAGCCCCGCCTCCGCGGCCAGCCGTACGGCCTCGACCAGGGTCTCGTGCTCGGCGCCGAACCAGGAGACCGGATGGGCGCCGACCCGGCGCAGGGCGTCGTCGGGCAGCCGCCAGCGCCGGGCGGCGGGCGAGGTCAGGCGGAAGACCGTGGTGGGCAGGCGGGCCGTGGCGTGTTCCGCGGCGGCCGTCCAGCCCGCGACCACGCGCGCCAGCGCCGGCATGTCCAGCTCGCTCGCCTTGTCCCTGGCGTCGACGCGCAGCAGGTCGGGCAGCCGATATCGGGGCTGGCCGAGGGGATCGGTGCCCACCGGGCGCAGCAGGTTCGCGTCGACCAGCACGTCGGTCACGGCGTCGCTGCGGTGCCGGTCGAGCACCGCGTCGACCACCCAGCCGGGCAGCGGCCGGGTGCCGAGCAGTCCGAGCGCCCGGAACGTGCGCGCGGCGTCGTCGGGCAGCAGGCGATAGCTGCGGTCGAAGGACTCCCGCACCACCAGATCGCCGGCGCGCAGCTCGGCCAGCCTGACCGTCTCGTCGTCGAGCCGCCGCCGCAGCACGGCCGGGGACCAGCCGGGACGGGCGGCCAGCCGCGCCCCGGCCACCCGGATCGCGAGCGGCAGCCGGCCACAGGCCCGCACGATGGCGGCGGCCTCCTCCGGCTCCCGCTCCAGCCGCTCCGCGCCGACGATCGCCGTCAGCAGCTCCAGCGCCTCCGCCTGGGGCAGGACGTCCAGGTCGATACGGGCGGCGCCGGGCAGCTCGGTGATGCGGCGCCTGCCGGTGACGACGACGGCGCTGCCGCCGCCCGGCAGCAGCGGCCCCACCTGCGCGGCGCCCGCCGCGTCGTCGAGCACGACCAGCATCGGCCGTACGGCGAGCAGCGTGCGGTAGAGCGCGGCGCGCTCGTGAACGGTGGGCGGCAGCGGCTCCGCCGCGTCCAGCGCACGCAGTGCCTCGGCCAGCAGCTCTCCCGGCTCCGCCGGTGATCCCGCCGCGCCGTCCCGCGGGTCGGTGCCGCCGAGCGACAGGAAGAGCTGGCCGTGCGGGTACGCCTCGCGGACGGCGTGGGCGCAGCGCACCGCGAGCGCGGTCTTGCCGACGCCCGGCGGCCCGGTGACGACGGCGACCCCGCCCGGGGCGAGCGCCCGGGTCAGCGCCGCGACCTCGGCGGCCCGCCCGGTGAAGTCCACCAGGTCCGGCGGCAGCTGACGCGGCACGACGGGGTGAGCGCCGCCGCCGGAACGGGTGGCGGGCTTGATGGGCTTGACGATGAGGCCGTGCTTGGCGGGTGGTCGTGGGGGCGGCTCCCCGGCGAGCACTGCAGCGTGCGCCCGGCGCAGCTCGGGCCCCGGCCCGACGCCGAGCTCGCTCACGAGGTGTTCGCGGATCGTGCCGAAGGCGCGCAGCGCCTCACCCTGCCGTCCCGACCAGTGCAGGGCCAGCATGAGCCTGCCCCACAGGTCCTCGCGGAAAGGATGGTCGGCGAGCAGGGCGCGCAGCTCCCCGGCCGCCTCGCCGTACTCTCCGGCCGCCATCAGCAGCTCGACCAGGTCTTCCGCGGCGCGCAGCCGCGCCTGCGCGAGCCGTCCGAGCCTGCGGTCCCACAGCGGGCTGCCGGGCAGATCGGACAGCGGGACGCCCTGCCACAGCGCCAGCGCCCGTGCCAGCAGGCCGGCCGCCTCGTCCGGCCGGCCCCGCGCCCGGCGCTCCCGCGCGGCGGTCACCCGCTCCTCGAACAGCAGCAGGTCGAGCTCATGTGGCGGCAGCTCGATCGCGCACCCCGACCCGATGGCCCGGATGCGGGCCGGGGCGGGCCCGAGCTCCGCGCGCAGCGCGCTCGCGTACGTGCGGAGGTTGGCCGCGGCCGAGCGCGGCCGGTGGTCCGGCCACAGCACCTCGGCGAGCTCGTCGCCGCCGACGGTGTGGTTGGCGTGGAGGAGAAGGGTGGCCAGGAGCATGCGGGGCTTCGGCCCGCCGAGCCGTGGCGCCGTGCCCGGCAGGCGGACCTCCAGGGGACCGAGCACGCTGAACATAGGCCGATCGACTGTCATGACCGTGTTGCTCCTCGAAGGACCGGTTCGCCATGACTCGCGCAGTCTTTGTACCCAACTCTTGATGTTTTTTGTGCGGCAGATTCCGACTCTTTTGGTCATGAGACTCAAATCGCTTGTCACGGCGGGTTTCGCGCTGGTCCTGGGCCTCGCGTTCGGCACCGCCACCGCCCCGGCGGCCTCCGCAGCGGGTGCGCGCCCGAACTTCCAGATGCCGTTCCCCTGTGGCCAGACCTGGACGGGCAACTCCAGCGCGAGCAGCGCCCACCAGTCGTACGAGATCGACTTCAACCGGGGCAGCACGGCCGACGCCGACTACGGCGACACGGTCGTGGCCGCGGCGGCCGGCACCGTCGTCATCTCGGCCCACCAGGGCTCGACGAACGGCTTCGGCAACCTCATCAAGATCGACCACGGTGGCGGCTGGTTCACCTACTACGCCCACCTGAGCGTGCGCTCGGTGGGCGAGGGTGCCCACGTGAACCAGGGTCAGAAGATCGGCGAGGTCGGCAACACCAGCAAGCCGGGCAACAACATCTCCCCGCACCTGCACTACGAGGTGCGCACGAGCGACACGACCTACCCCGCCAACATCCAGAAGGCGGTGTTCAACGGGGTCACCTTCGGCTACCCCGCGCAGACCGTGACCTCGCAGAACTGCGGCGGCGGATCGACCAACCCATACACCCCGCAGGAGGTCTGCGGCAGCGGCTACTCGGTGATCGACTCGGCCGGCCTCGGCTCGGCGGGCACCGTCTATCTGCTCTACAACTCCGGCAACGGCTACAACTGCGTCGTCACGATGAAGAAGACCTCGCTGGGCACGCCCACCGCGACCACCGCCTACCTGGAGGTCAAGGGCAAGAGCCGGGTGACCGACTCGGGCAACTTCGGCTACTACGCCGGACCGGTGCGCGCCTCGGCCGCCGGCACCTGCGTCAAGTGGGGCGGCAAGGCGGGCTCGAACACCTACGACAGCCCCTTCGAGCACTGCGGCTGATCCCCATGACCGCATCCCCGATCGTCCGCGCGCCCCGATGTGCGGCCCTGACCGCCGCGGGCGTCGTGACGCTCCTGCTGTGCCTGGCCGGGCTCGTCCCGGCCGGGCCTGCCTCAGCCGGACCCGCCTCAGCCGGACCCGCCTCGGCCGGGCCTGCCTCGGCCGCCGAGGGCCCGCTCGCCACCGCCTTCACGCAGGCGGCGGCGGCCCACGGCGTCCCCCGCGACCTGCTCGTCGCGCTCGCCTACGCCGAGACCCACCTCGACGGCCACGGCGGCAGGCCGAGCGCGAGCGGCGGCTACGGCGTGGCGCACCTGGTCAGCAACCCCACGCTGCACACCCTGGAGGAGGCGGCAAAGCTCACCGGAGCGCCGGTCGCCTCGCTCAAGGCCGACGACACGGCCAACGTGGCGGGCGCGGCGGCCGTCCTGCGGGCCAGGGCCGACGCCCTGGGCCTGGACGCCGCCGCCCGCGCCGACTCCGACCGCTGGTACACCGCCGTCGCGCGCTACGGCGGGGCGAGCACGCCCGAGGTCGCCCGGCTGTACGCCGACGCCGTCTACGACCTGCTGTCGGCCGGGTTCACCGCGCGGACGCCGGCGGGCGAGACGATCACGGTGGCCGCCCGTCCGGCGCATCCCGACCGGGGAGCCCTCGCGAACGCCCGCGACCTCGGCCTGCCGGAGAACAACCGCACGCTCGCCGCGGCGGCCGTCGACTACCCCGGCGCGACGTGGGTGGCCGCCAGCAGCGCCAACTACGCCGTGTCCGACCGGCCGGCGAGCGACTCCATCGACCGCATCGTCATCCACGTCACCCAGGGCTCGTACGCCGGGACGATCTCCTGGTTCCAGAACCCCGCCGCCCAGGTGTCCGCGCACTACGTCGTACGGTCGTCCGACGGCGCGATCACCCAGATGGTGCGGGAGAAGGACCGGGCCTGGCACGCGGGCAACTCCGACTACAACCACCACTCCGTCGGCATCGAGCACGAGGGATACGTCGACAACGCGTCGTGGTTCACCGACGCGATGTACCGCTCCTCGGCCGCCCTCGTGCGCTCCATCGCCGCGCGGTACGGCATCCCCACCGACCGGTCGCACATCGTGGGGCACTCCCAGGTCCCCGGCACCGACCACACCGATCCCGGGCCCAACTGGAACTGGACCACGTACATGCAGTACGTCACGGGCGGCGGCGGCACCGGGAACCCGTACACGCCGGAGCAGGTGTGCGGCGACGGTTACTCGGTGATCGACTCGGCCGGCCTCGGCACGGCGGGCTCCGTCTATCTGCTCTACAACTCCGGCAACGGCTACAACTGCGTCGTCACGTTGAAGAAGACCTCGCTGGGCACGCCCACCGCGACCACCGCGTACCTGGAGGTCCAGGGCAAGAGCCGGGTGACCGACTCGGGCAACTTCGGCTACTACGCCGGGCCGGTACGGGCGGCAGCGGCGGACAAGTGCGTTAAATGGGGTGGCAAGGCGGGCTCGAACACCTACGACAGCCCCTTCGAGCACTGCGGCTGACCTTTTCCGGCATCGGTTCGTGATCCGGGGCCTCCGCGCGCCGCACTGCGCGGGGGCCCTCCGGTGCTGGTGCGGAGATCTGCGAAAGCATGGGCTGTGGGGTGTAGAGGCCGCAGGGAGGGCATTAAGGCCCTGATGCAGCCCGCTCCGCGGGCGATCCGTGCCCGCGGAACCACCCTCACGCAGAGGACGTCGATGAACGACCAGCCGCCCGAGTGGGCGAGAAATCTTGAGAAGGCGGCGATCGAGGCGGCCAGGGCCGTCGAACGCGCCGGCCGGGCACTCGGCAAGGCGGTGGAGCAGGCGGGGCGCACCGCCAAGGCCCAGGCCGCGATGGCGGCGGCCTACCAGGCCGACCTGGAAACGCTGGAAAAGGTGCTGCGGGGCCTCCCCGCGGAGCAGGTCAGGGACATCTCGGCCGCCGCGGCGGTGGTCACGGCGACCGCCGACCGGGTGCTGTCCCAGACGCCGAAGGACGACCTCTGAACCTGGCTCCGGCCCCGACGCGGCGGGACACGGACGTTCGCGAACCGGCAGTGGGTCCGCGGCCTTTGCGGCTCGGGTCAGATGGTCGGCCTGGTGGCCGGGCGTTCACCATCCTTCCCAGTGCAGGACCTGGTCACGTGGGATGCGGCGCGCGGGTTTGAAGTCGGTGCCGATCGTGTAGGCGAGCGGGATGAACGCGGCGAGCATGACCTCGTCGTAGGGGACGCCCAGGGTGGCGGCGAGCTCGCGTTCGAGGGGTCCCTGGGCGGTGGTCCATGTGGTGCCGAGGCCGCGGGCGCGGGCGGCGAGCATGAAGCTCCAGGTCGCGGGCAGGATGGATCCCCATGTGCCGGATTGGACTGCCGCCGAGGCGTGATCGGTGCGTCCTTCGATGGCGGGGATGACGAACGCCGGGACGCGGTGGATGTTGTCGGTCAGGTGCCGTAGCCCCTCGAACACGCCCTGGGTGGAGCGCGGAGCGTGGTTCATGCGGCGGAGGTCATGTTCGTTCAGTGGTTGGCCCTCCGCGACGGCGAGCGCGCGGCGGAAGATGTCGCCCACCTTGCGGCGCAGGCACGGCTCGGTGACCACGATGAAGTGCCAGCGTTGCCGGTTGCGTCCGGTGGGTGCTTGGGTGGCCAGGTCGATGCATTCCTCGATGAGCTCGCGCGGGACGGGCCGGTCGAAGTCGAGCCGCTTGCGGACGGCCCGGGTGGTGGACAGCAGTTCGTCGGGGGTCAGGTTGAGGGTCATCGTCATGCTCCTCATGCGCGTGTGGAGGTCGGTGCGGTGGTCGCCGGTTCGCCGGCCGCGGGTTCGACGCCGGCTCGCAGGCCGAGGCAGGCGATGAGCACGCCGAGCAGCGAGCAGGATCCGGCGGTCAGGAACGCCGCTGCGCACAGCAGGATCAGGGCCGCCGCCGCCCGGCGGTCGGAACGCATCACCAGAGCCCTCCGTCTTTGAGCAGATGATCTACAGCAAGACGAAACCGTATTCTCACAAACAATCTGCTGTCAAACAATCGCCTGACAGATGGCCCTGGTAGCCTCGGACGGGTCGACAATGCAGGAGACCCATGCCTTCCAAGCCCGCCCGGCCGGCGTACTTCCCGACGCTGGCGGCCGAACGCCCGGACATCGCGATGTGCCGCGCCTCGGCGTACCTGGCCCGCGCCGCCGACGCCCACGCCACCCGGCACGGCCTCGGCGTCGGCCAGCACCTGGTGCTGAAGATGCTCGACGCCGTCGGCCCTTGCTCCCAGCAGGCGCTCAGCGAGGAACTGCGGATCGACCGCAGCGTCATGGTGAACGTGTGCGACGACCTGGAGCAGTCCGGATTCGTCCGCCGCGAACGCAACCCCGACGATCGCCGCTCTTACGCCGTCACCATCACCGACAAGGGCCGCGAACGCCTCGCCGAGGCCGAGAGCACCGTCTCCTCCTACCTGGAAGAAGCATTCGCCCCTCTCACCACCGGCGAACGCGCCCAGCTCACTGCCCTGGTCTGCAAGCTCATGCAGCTCTGATCTCGGGGCAGGCGCGAACGATGCGTTGGTCGTCTCCGATCGTTCCCCGGCCCGTGAACGATGCGGCGGAGGGTGGAGCGGCCGACGCCGTACTGCATGGCGAGGTGATGCTCATCATCTTCCGGCGCATTCCGGCCGCCTCCCTGGAGGACCGGCGGCCGAGCGGCACGCCGATATCCACAGCCTGTGGATGACCGTCCGGAGCTGCGGTTTTCGGCACCCCTGATGTGAGGCGCACCGTAGGAAGCCCGGCGGCGCCCCTCATGGTGACCGCACCACCCGGCTTCTAGCGTCAATCCGCATGAACAGCACCGAAATCGGAGGAATCGCCGGGTGGGCGATGGAGCATCGACGAGCCGGCCAGGACCCGCGCCGGCATCGTGAGCGCGGTCGGCCAGGAGCGGCGCAGGATCGAACGCGACCTGCACGACGGCGTGCAGCAGCGGCTGGTCGCCCTCGCCGTGCTGATCGGGCGGGCCCGGCGCGGGCGGAGTCCCCAGCTCCTCGACGACCTGCTTCATCAGGCCCACGAGGAGGCACAGGAGGCCCTGCGCGAGCTGCGCGAGGTCGCCTGGCGGGTCTACCCGGCCGAGCTCGACACGCTCGGGCTGCGCGAGTCCCTGTCCGCCGTCGCCGAGCGGGCCGGGATGCCCGTCACGGTCGCGTACGGCCTCGCCGCCCGCCCGCCCGGCGAGGTGGAGACGGCGGTCTACTTCGTCGTGCGGGAGGCCATGACGAACGCCGCCAAGCATGCGGCGGCGGGGCAGGTGCGGGTGGAGATCGTGGAGGACGGCGACACGATCGTCGTGCGGGTGCGCGACGACGGGCGGGGCGGCGCCGACCCCGGCGGTGGCGGCCTGTCCGGGCTGGCCCGCAGGGTCGCCGCGCTGGACGGCCGGTTCCAGGTGGACAGCCCGCCGGGCGGCCCGACCATCGTGAGCGCGGAACTCCCCCGCGAATGACCCCGGCCCGGCCGCCCCCTCCCAATGGGCTCGTCCAGCCCCTCCCGACCAGCTCCCCCACCACCCACCCCGCAGGGACAGCGATCAGCTGTCGCCGGCGTACGGGCGTCGCGTGGCCGTCTCGTTCAGACCGGTGGCTGTTCGCCGTGCGGCGTTATCGTCGGCGACATGACCGATCGATCGCTCGCTTGGGACAACGCGGCCCTTCTAAGGAACCTCTAAAGGTGGCTGAAACCACGCCAGAGGCCGCGATGTTTGCGTTGTCGCCAGGACGCCGGTAATCGTCCGGCGCGCTTCGTGGACGAAAGGCATCACGATGGTGAAACGCACACGACTGGTCGTGGCCGCGATCACGCTCACCACGCTGGCCGCGAGCGGTACGGCCGCGGCGGCCGGTCCGGCCCCGACACCCGGCGCGGTGAAATCCGACGACGCGACGATCAAGCCAGGCGCGAGGGCCGGGGCGGATGCGGACGCCGATCTGGCCGCGATCGCGGCGAAGGTCGGGGTGACGACCGAGCGGCTCGACGCCGCGCTGGTCGCGGCCAAGACGACGCCGGCCGGCTCGGCCGACCTCACGCCGGATGCCTTCGTCGCGGCGGTCGCGGCCGGCCTGGAACTGCCGGTCTCGCAGGTTCGGGATGCTCTGGGACCGATCGTCGCCAAGCCCGCGTCCGGTGGCGACAATCAGGGCAAGCCTGACAGCGCGGGCCCAAAGGCCCAAGATGGTTCGCAGGACTCGCCGTTCACCACCGACGCCGCGGCGGCGTCTTTGGCCGCGGCGCTCGGTGTCGATCAAGCCAAGGCCAAGGCCGCTCTGGCCGCTCTGGTGGCGTCGGACAGAGTCCGCCCGACGTCCAGGGATTTCGGTGACATCGCCGCCTCGCTCGGGGTGGGCTCCGACCGGCTCGAAGCCGCGTTACGCGACCTGAAGCGGTCACTGAGCCAGGGCTGACAGCCACCGCGTCTCACACAACTGCGGCATCGAGGGTGAGGATGGGCGACCATGCGGATACTCGTGGTGGACGACGACCCGGCTGTGCGGCGGTCCCTGGAGCATGCGTTGCGCCGGGACGGCTATGACGTGTCATCCGCCGCCGATGGGGCGTCCGCCCTCGCCGAGCACGGCGTGTTCCGCCCGGACGCGGTGGTGCTCGACGTCCTCATGCCCGAACCGAACGGGCTGGAGGTGTGCCGGGCGCTGCGCACGGGCGGGCACGACACGCCGATCCTGATGCTCACAGCCCGCGACCTGGTCGTCGACCGGGTCGCGGCCCGGGCGGCGCACCGGGCCCCGCGGATCGGATTCGAGCTGACCTGCGCGCCCACTCTCGTCCACGGAGACCCCGACGCCCTGGAACGCGCCGTCGCGAACCTCGTCGACAACGCCGTGAAGTGGAGCCCGCCCGACGGCCGGATCAGGATCAGCGTCAAGGCGGGCACCCTCGAGGTCGCGGACACCGGCCCGGGGATTCCCGACAGCGATCTCGAATTCGTCTTCGACCGCTTCTACCGATCACCCGCGGCCCGCGCGCACCCTGGCTCCGGGCTGGGCCTGGCCATCGTCCGGCAGGTCGCCGAGGCTCACGGCGGTACGGCCGAAGCCGTGCCGTGTGAAAGGGGCGCGTTACTGCGGCTGACCCTGCCGACGTGTGCCGAGCAGGCGGAGCCCTAGGCACCCCCGGGGGGATGCCCAGGGAGTGCCCGGGGCTCCTTGCAGTCGGCGGAGATCGTGGGCACCCGCAGCCTCGGGCCTGCCTGAAGGTCCGAACGCCGTACAGGCGCTAACCGAGGTGCCGCGCGAAGAACCGCAGCGAGCTGCCGGTCTCGAACTCGGGGATCTCCCCATGGCCGCCGGGATTGGCGTGCAGCGTCTTGTCGGCCGGCCCCAGAGCGTCGAACAGCGCCAGGGCCCGGTCTCGCGGCACCCTGTCGTCGTCCCACTGGAGCAGGAACCGGACCGGAACGGTGACCCGGGCGGCGTCCTCGGCCAGCCCGTCCACGCCCAGCAGGCCCAGCACCGCCGCGCGGACCCGGGGCTCCGCTGCGACGAAGGGCACGCCGAGCCCGCAGCCCATCGACATGCCGAAGTAGCCCACAGGGCCGGTGCCGACGACGTCGAGCTTCTGCGCCACGGTCACGACCGCCTGCCATTCCGGCACGGCGTGACCGGCCAGGAACGTGTGCATGGTGGCGAGATGCGGGGCGACGTCCTCACCCGCGGCCATGCCGGCCCGCAATCCGGCCGCGACCCGGGCGAACTCCTCTGTTTTCGGCCGGTCGCCATGGTTGGGCGCGTCGACCGCGACCACCGCGAAGCCGCCCTCGGCGACGAAGCGGCGGGCGCGCTCCACGACGCCGGGGGCCTTCTTGTGCTGCCCGCCGCCGTGGCCCATCAGGATCAGGGGACGAGCCCCGGCGGCGCCTTCCGGTGTCCACAGCACACCGGGGATCTCGCCGAGGAAGAACTGCTGTTCGGTGACGCCGTCCGACGACGTCCGAGAAATGAAACGCAACGCGTTACACGCCTTTCGGGATGCCTTCTGCGGGCGCTCCCTAGACCATGCGACGGAGGGAGCCCCGACCTGACACAGCGTTGATCGGTCTCACCTCCTCGGGTCGCGGCAATGCACGGCGACGCAGAACGTATCACCAGACCGCGCAGAGCTCCCAGTGGTTTACACCGGGAGCTCTGCGCGGTCTCCGCGTCGGCGGGGCCGACGCGTGGCCAGGGTCAGCGCGTGGCCGGAGTCAGTGCCGGACTTTCAGCGCCGGACTGGTCAGCACGGGGCGGGTCAGCGTCGGGCCGGTCAGCACGGGGCAGGTCAGCGCGGAACTGGTCTGCGCCGGTCCGCCTCGGAGTGGTCAGCGTCGTGCGGCGTCACCCGTGAGGTCCGCGCGCTTGACGGCGGCGACCACCGAGACCCAGGCCATCGCGACGAGCACGCCGACGCACAGGGTGAGGGAACCGGCCCGCCCGCCGGACATGGCCCACCCGTTGCCCAGCAGGAGAGCCAGGCCGGCGAGCCGGGAGGCCACCGCATGCCGGGCCCGCCCGGCGCGGGTGAAGTGCCGGCCGAGCACGAAGCAGGCCGCGATGAGCGAGGTGAAGGCCACCGAGCCGGCCGCCATGTGCAGCATCGCGTGCCAGCTCATCCCGGCCGGGGCACCCAGCGGGGTGCCCGCGGGGAAGCCGTCGCCCGGGTCCATGCTGAAGACCCCGGCCGCCGCGAGTCCGGCGCCCTCGACGAGCAGCAGCCTGGGCGCCCACGTCCCTCCGGGCGTGCCGCGCATGACCCGGCGCAGTCCGATCGCCCCGGCGGCCGTCAGGACGGCGGTGATCCAGAAGTTGGCGATCTGCAGCCACCCGAGGTCGCCGGTGCTGAGCATGCTCAGCGGGTGACGGAGCAGGTCGAACCCCTCGCGGGTGAACGCCTGCGTCAGCGAGACGATCCCGAAGACGGGCGTGGTGAGCGCGGCGCAGGTGAGCAGCGCACGCGTCGATCCCGTGGAGCCCGCCGGGCTCGTGGCACCCGTCGCCCCCGCCGCGCCCGACGAGCCCGGGGTGCCCGATGCGGAGCGCCGTGCGGCCTGCCGCCCGATGAGCCGAGACGTCGGCCGAGAGGTGAGCTGAGAGGTGAGCTGGGTCGTGGGCTGGGCGGTGTCCTGCGTGGCGGTCATGGCCGTTCCCTTCTTCGGTGTCCCGGCCGGGGGTTGGCTCGTCCGGCCTTCGGTGTCCTGGCCGGGGTGGTGTCCGGCCTCGCTCACGCGTCGAACGGCGGCGGCGCGATTCGACCAACCGCGCCCGCTTCCGCCGCCCGGCCGCCCTTCAACCCCGCCCACCTGCGATAACGGTCGCGAATGCGCATTCCCTGTCACATGCGCATTCCCTGTCACATCGAGGCGTCGGCCCAGGTCACGGCGTGCCAGGATCGGAGCCTGTCGATTCCGGCCCGGCCCGTACGACGTGGAGGTGACGGCAGGGACCGGCGAACGGCCCGGCCGGCCACAGGACCAGAGAAAGAAGGAGAACGACGATGCGGTTTCTGATGACCACCAAGGGCGGCTCCCGCACCCCGGACGCGGCGATGATGGCCGAGATGGGCGCCTTCATCGAGGAGATGACCCGGGCCGGCGTGCTGCTCGCCACGGGTGGGCTGGAGCCGGGCGGGGTGCGGATGGTCTCCTCCGGGGGCGAGATCACCGTGACGGACGGCCCCTTCACGGAGGCGAAGGAGGCGATCGTCAGCTTCGCCCTGGTCGAGGCGCGCTCCCGTGAGGAGGCCGTGGAGCTGGCCCGCCGCTTCTGGAAGATCGTCGGTGACGGCGAGGGCTTGATCCAGCAGGTGTTCGGCCCCGAAGACGCCCCCGGAGACGCCCCCGGAGACGCCCCCGAGGACGGCCCCCGCTGACACCCGGAGAGCGCCGGCGAGGCCGTGACCAGGCAGGCGTCCGGCCTCCGGCGGCGTACGCGCCGGGTTGCGCGGCGGACGGGCCGATGCTGTCATCGGTCGGGTGACCTCCCTGGACGCCCATCGCGTCGTGGACGCCGTCTGGAAGATGGAGTCCGCGAGGATCGTCGCCGGTCTCGTACGGATGATCGGCGACGTCGGCCTGGCGGAGGAGCTGGCGCAGGACGCCGTTCTCACGGCGCTGGAGCAGTGGCCCGAGGCGGGCGTCCCGGACAACCCGGGCGCCTGGCTCATGGCCGTCGCCAAGCGCCGGGCCGTCGACCACCTGCGCCGGGAGGAGCGGCGCGACCGCGGGCAGGAGTTGCTCGCCCACGATCTGACCACCCGCCCCGACGAGGGTGAACGCGACGTGGACGAGGTGGTGGACGCTCTCGACGGGGAGATCGGCGACGACGTCCTCCGGCTGATGTTCGTCTCCTGTCACCCGGTGCTGTCCACCGAGGCCCGGGTCGCGCTCACGCTGCGGCTGATCGGCGGCCTGCGGACCGACGAGATCGCGCGGGCCTTCCTCGTCTCCGAGAGCGCCGTCGCGCAGCGGATCGTGCGGGCCAAGCGGGCGCTCGCCGACGCGCACGTCCCCTTCGAGGTGCCATCGGGGCCCGAGCGGGCGGCCCGGCTGTCGTCGGTGCTCGAAGTGATCTATCTCGTGTTCAACGAGGGATATTCGGCGACGGCGGGCGACGACCTGATGCGCCCGTCCCTGTGCCTGGAGGCGCTGCGCCTGGGCCGCCTCCTGGCCGATCTGGCCCCGGACGAGGCCGAAGTGCACGGCCTGGTCGCGCTGATGGAACTGCAGCAGTCGCGCTCCGCCGCGCGCACCGGCCCGTCGGGGGAGCCTGTCGTGCTGCACGAGCAGAACCGGGGGCGCTGGGACCCGCTGCTCATCCGGCGTGGCTTCGCGGCGCTGCTGCGGGCGCGGCAGGCGGGCGGCCCCCTCGGCCCGTACGTGCTGCAGGCGGCCATCGCGGCCTGCCACGCGCGGGCCGCCACCCCGGAGGAGACCGACTGGCCGCAGATCGCGGCGCTCTACGAGGCCCTCGTCAGGGTGCTGCCCACGCCGGTGGTCCAGCTCAACCGCGCGGTCGCGCTGGCCATGGCCCATGGTCCGCGCGCCGGTCTCACGCTGGTGGACACGCTGACCGGAGAACCGGCGCTCAAGGGCTATCACCTGCTGCCCGCCGTACGCGGGGACCTGCTGGCCCGGCTCGGCCGGCACGACGAAGCCCGTGCGGAGTTCGAACGCGCCGCGTCCCTCACCCGCAACACCGCCGAACGGGCGGTGCTGCTGCGCCGCGCCGCGACGTGCGCCGAGAACGCCGAACCCGCGAATTCACTGTCCGCAAGGGCCGCAGGGCGGCAGACGGCGGGCGGGGACGTCACCCTCGGCGGGGCGATGACGCTCTTCCTCACCCGGCCAGGTCTGAGCGCCGACACCGTCCGGTCCTACAACCAGACTCTGACGCGGCTGTGCCGGCACCTCGGCGAAGACGTCCCGCTGCGCGACGTGACGTCCGACCGGATCACCGAGGTCTTCGCCGCGGCGTGGGGCACGGCGGCGGGCGCGACCTGGAACCGGCACCGCGCGGCGCTGCGGTCGTTCGCCGCGTGGGCGGCCGAGCGCGGCTGGGCCGCCGCGGACCTCGCCGCCCCGCTCGACCGGCGGCCCGAACCCCGTGGCCGCACCCGCCCCATCGACCGGTCGCGCCTGGAGAGCCTGTGGGAGCGGCAGGACCTCCCGCTGCGCGAGCGCACACTCTGGCTGCTGCTGTACGAGAGCGCGGCCCCGGCGGAATGGGCGCTCTCGCTCAACGTGGAGCACCTCGACCTGCCCGGCATGCGCGGCGAGGTGAAGGCCAGGGGTCACTGGCTGCGCTGGCAGTCCGGCACGGCCGCGCTCCTTCCCCTCCTCGTCGGCGACCGCCGCCGTGGCCCGCTGTTCCTCGCCGACCGCAGGCCGGGGCCGGGCCGCATGCCGGCGGCGGCCGACCTGTGCCCCCACACGGGCCGGGGCCGCCTGTCGTACGAGCGGGCGGAGTATCTGTTCAAACGGGCCACCGCGGAGCTCGACCCGGAGGGCGGCGGCTACACCCTCCACCGCCTGCGCCACTCGCGCCTGGCCCACCTCGGCGAGGACGGCTGGTCGGCGCCGATGCTCATGTCCCTGTCCGGCCACGCCAGCGCCCGCACCCTGCACGGGTTCGTCCGGGTGGCGGGCGGCCCGTAGCCACCAGCACCGCCAGCGCCGGGCGCCGCCGCATCGCGGAGATCAGCGCGGTCGCCGGGCTCCGCAGGGCCGGCAGGACCACCGGCGCGACCAGCGCGCCGAGCAGCAGCCCCGCCGCCACGTCGTGGGGATAGTGCACGCCGACGAAGACCCGGGAGAACGCCTCCAGCAGCGCGAGCACCGGCGCCACCACCGCCACAACGCCGCGCCACAGGACGGCCGGCCCGACGGCCGCCGCCGCGGCGAACGTCGCGTGGTTGCTCGGCAGCGACCAGTCGCCGTACGGCGGGCAGGTCGCCACCGTGACCACGTCGGTGAGGTCCCAGCAGGGGCGGTGCAGCCGCAGCACGCTCTTGACGCCCTCGCTCGCGAGGTAGGCCGTCACCACCGCGACCGGTGCGAGCAGGGCGAGCGCCATCGTGCGGTCGTCCCCGCGCCGCGCCCGCCACCAGCCGAAGACGAGGAGCGCGAAGAGGATCACGGGGACGGCGTCCGTCGCGACCGCCGCCGCGTCGCGCACCCACCCGGGGGTGTGCAGGGCGAACGCCGTGATCTCCCGGTACCACTCCGCGCTGATGTCCGGAACGTCCTCGATCTGGTTCCCCACCGGTTCCCTTTCGTGCCGCTGCCCGCCGTGCCGTCCGGCCCCTAGACCCTAGAGACCGGACGGCACGGCGGGCACTCTCGGAAGGTCGCCGGTGACCCTCCACTTTCGTCAATGGTCGGGCTGCTCACCCCCGGGTACGGCCTCCTCCCTGCGGACGAACCGCGCGTACGCCAGGGCGGCGCCGCCGACCAGCAGCGGCCAGACGAGGTAGACGCCCGACGCGGCGACCAGCAGGGCGACCGCCACGAGCGCGAGCAGGGCGGCGGCCCTGGCCCGGCCGCGCGGCAGCAGCCGGATCGCGGCCGCCACGCCGATCGCGTAGACCACCACGAACGACCCGTTGGTCATCAGCACCAGCGGCCGGATGCCCGTCCCCGCCGCGTACACGACGGCGAGCGCCAGGAAGGACAGCACGGCGACGACCGTGAGGCTGCGCCGGGGCACCTCCCCCGCGACGCTGCCGCGGGACAGCCAGCCGGGCAGGGCGCCGTCGCGCCCGAGGGCGGCGCCGAGCTTGGCCGCACCGGCCCAGTACGCGTTCATCGCGCCGAGCGTCAGCAGCAGCGCGGCGGCGGCGGCCAGCAGCCGGGCGTTGCCGCCGAGGCCGAGGGCCAGCAGGTCGCCGAGGGGCGCCCGCGCACCTCCGGCGGCCGGGCCGAGGACCGCGACCGTGGCGAAGGCCACCGACAGGTACAGGACGCCGACGAGCACGACGGCCGCCGCGGCGGCCCTGGGCAGGTCCCTTGACGGCCTGCGGAAGTCGGCCGCGAGGTGCGTGATCGCCTCCCAGCCGGCGAAGCTCCACACGAGCAGGGCCGCCGCCGGGGCGATGGCCGTCCAGCCGTTCGGGGCGAACGGCCGCAGGTTGGCCAGGTCGGCGTGCGGGAGCGACAGCGCCACGGCGACGACGAGCAACGCGACGAGCAGCCCGGCCAGCCCGAGCTGGACCCGGCCGGTCACCCGCAGGCCGGAGGCGTTCGACACGGTCACGACCGCCATCAGGCCCGCCGCGGTCAGCGTCGCGGTGCCGGTTCCGCCGCCCACCGCCGCGGCGACGTACTCGCCGCCGAACAGGGCCGCGGCGGCGGCGCTCGGCGGGATCGCGAAGTAGAAGCACCAGCCGACGACGACCGCGGCCCGGTCGCCGAAGGCGAGGCGGGCGTAGGTGGAGACGCCGCCGGAGTCCGGGTGGCGCGCGCCGAGCGCGGCGAACGCCGCGGCCAGCGGGGCCGACAGCACGACCAGGCCGAGCCAGGCCAGCAGCGACGCCGGTCCGGCCGCCTGGGCGGCGAGCGCGGGCAGGGCGATGACGCCCGTGCCGAGCACCGCGCCGACGTACATCGCGGTGCCCTGGGCCGCAGTGAGACGGCCCGCCGGTGGGGCGGCCGATGTGGCGGCAGGGGTGACAGGTGTGACGCTCGTCTGAGTCATGCGCGTTCACCTTCCAGTCAGGGAAGTGGCCGGCCGGGGGTCTCCCGGCCGGCCGAGGGCGTGGAGCGGTCTCAGGCGGAGGTGCTGAACTCGAGGCTGGCGGGCAGGTCGGAGCGGCGGGTGACGTTGAGCTTGCGGTAGATCCGGGTCAGGTGCTGCTCGACCGTGCTGACCGTGATGTAGAGCTTGTCGGCGATCTCGCGGTTGGTGTATCCGACCGCGGCGAGCGCGGCCACCCGGCGCTCGGCCTCGCTGAGCGTGGACGGGCCGCTCTCCGTGCGGGGCGGCTCGGCCGGCTGCCCGGGGCTGCCCTGGGTGAGCGCGTTGACCAGCGGGATGGCCTCGCACTCCTCGGCGATCCGCTGCGCCTGCCTGGCGACCGTACGGGCGCGGCGCAGCTCCCCCACCGCCTGGTAGGCGTCGGCGAGGTCGGCCAGGGCGCGGGCCAGCTCGTACTGGTCGCCGCTCGCCTGGAGCATGTCGGCGGCGCGGCGCAGCAGCGGGGGACGCTGCCGGGGCTCGCTCGCGGCGGCGGTCAGCCGCAGGCCGGTGCCGCGGGCGCGGACCGGGCCGGGGGCGCAGCGCGCCACGTGCTCGTCCAGCAGCGGCCGGGCCCGCTCCGCGCGGCCCATGCCGATCAGCGCCTCGGCCGCGCCCGTACGCCAGGAGACCAGCCCCGGCGAGTCGAGGCTCCAGGAGCCCATCAGCTCGCCGCACGTCTGGAAGTCGCGCAGCGCCATGCCGAGGTCGCCCGTCGCGAGGTGGTAGCGGCCCCGCGCGTTCAGGTAGTGCAGGCCGTATCGGGTCTGCAGCATGGCCTCGGGCACGGGCTGGTTCACGAGCTGCACGGCCTCGTCGAGCCGGCCCATCGCGGTCACGGCCGTCAGCAGCACCGACAGCGGGGCGCCGACCGCGACCCCCCAGCTCGTCGGCGGGATGAGCCGTACGGCCGTCTGGGCGAGGCCCTCCGCGCCCTCGAGGTCGCCCTGCCGCAGGCTGATCTCGGCACGCAGCGCCGCGAGGCGGGCCTGCCTGCTGGGGGCGCGCCGGCTGGCGGCCTCCTCGAAGAACAGGTCGCACCAGGGAGCGGCCAGGTCGGGCCGCTCACCATAGATCAGCGCGAGCAGGGCGCACTCGACGGCGTCCATCGACATGTCGTCGAGGCGGGAGCTGCGCAGGATGCGCTCCACGTCGGCGAACGTCTGCGGGTGCGGGCCCTTGGTGAGCACCGACGCGAGCGCGGTGGCGGCCTCCAGCCGGCCGATGACCGGCGCGGACGGCGGCGCCTGCGTGCTCATGTCGGTGACCCTCGGGAGGTGCGCCAGGAACGGTGTGTAGGAGCAGCGCAGCCACGGCCGGGCGGCACGGATCTCGGCCACCGTCTCCGCGTCCATGATCGAGCCGATCCGGCCCAGGTGGTCGAGCACGTCGCGGGCGTCGTCGAACCTGCCGTGCCACAGCAGCGCCTTGGCCAGCACGACCGCGTCCGAGCCGCGCAGGTGGCCGCGGTGCATGGCGTCGGTGAGCTCATCGAGATGGGCGGCGGGGGCGCTGGGGTTGAGCCGCCACTCCGCCCGCACCAGCGTCGTCTTGATGGTGGCGCGGCGCTGGTCGTCGGTGCAGGCCCCGTCGGCCAGGCGCAGGTAGTCGACGGCGGGCTCGACGCGTCCCTCGCTGAGCGCCTGCCGGGCCGCCTCCTCCAGGATCGGTACGGCCCAGGGCCCCCCGTTGTGCTGGGCGGCCAGCAGGTGCTCGGCGATCACGGCGGCCGGGGCGCCCTGGCCGTAGGCCAGCTCGGCGGCCCTGCGGTGCAGGTCGGTCCGCTCGTGCCGGTCGAGGTCGGCGAGCACGGCGGCGCGCGCCTGGGGGTGGCGCAGGTGGAGGTCGGCGCCGACCAGTCCGGCGTTGTGCAGCGCGTTGAGCGCCTGGACGACGACGCCGGCGTCGAGGTCGAGCAGCCGGTCGAGGTGGCCGGGGTCGCCGGCGACGGCCAGGCCCCGGGCGACGCGGGCCGCGAGCGGATGGCCTCGGCGCAGGCACGACTGCACCGCCTGGCGATAGGCGTCGCCCGTGACGATCTCGTCGATCGCGGCGTCCGTCTCGCTCGGCGCCGGGGCTCCTCCGGCGTCGGCCGCGGCGAGGTGGTCCTCGATGAGCGCGCCCACGAGCAGCGGGTTGCCGCCGCTGACCGCGTGCCAGTCCGCGGCGAACCGCCGGGCGACGTCGTCGCCCACGATGTCGGCGGCCATGATCTCGACACCCTCGCGGGACAGGGCCGACAGCGGGAGGCGGCGGCAGTGCGGCTGGCGCAGCAGCTCGGTCTGGAACAGCGACGGGGCGTTCCACGTCTCCTCCGACTGGCTGAAGATCGCCAGGATGTGGGCGAAGCGCAGCCGGCGGGCGAGGTAGGCCAGGCAGAGCTGCGAGGCGCGGTCGGCGTGCTGGATGTCGTCCACCACGATCATGAGGGGGTGCCGCTCGGCGAGTTCGAGGAGCACCATGCACAGGGCGTGCACGATGTGGGCGTCCACCTGGTCGACGTAGTCGGCGAGCGGGTCGGCCGACATGGCGCAGCGGGCGCCCTCGCGCAGCAGGTTGCGGGTGCGCTCCTCCTCCTCGGGGGTGAGCGGCGCGTTGTGCAGGATCTGCGACAGCACGGCCAGCGCCAGTCCCGACTCCGACTGCGAGCAGGTCGCGGTCAGCGGCAGGGCGCCGTGCTCCAGCGCGTCCTCGACCAGCGTGTTGAGCAGTGCGGTCTTGCCCGTCGCGACGGGCCCGCCGACGATCGCGATCTTCCCTCTGCCGGTGACGGCGTCGGCCAGCATGTCCTCAAGGGAGGCCAACACCTCTTCCCGCTCAACCAGGGCCATAATGAGCCTCCCGAATTTCGTTCGTTTCCCGGCCGCACGGCCGGGTTTCACAATTGCCGTGACTTGCTGTTAACCTTCTATATTTGGTCTAGATTTGGCCGATCAGCCGACCAGCGTCATTCGAGCGGAAACGCTCTCGCCGGCCCGCTCCGCCGCGCCTTCCGCGTTCGATTCGCCCGCGCGGGCCAGTGCCGAGCGGACGGCCGCGAAGGACGCGGCGACCACGTCGTGGTCGAGGCCCACACCCCAGACCTGCCGTCCGTCGATCACGCACTCGGCGTAGACCGCGACCTCCCGGTCCTCCGCGCTGCCGGCCGCGGCCTCCACGCCGGTGCGGTGGACCATCTGCACGTCCACGTTCCAGACCGCCAGCCGGGCGCCCAGGGTGCGGATCGCGTCGGCCCGCGACCCGGCGATGTCGAAGCGCGCGCCGTCGATGTAGAGCGTGGTCTGCAGCGGCCGTCCGCCGAGCCCGAGCGGCACGGTGATCTCGGTCCGCGACAGGTACTCCTGGTCGAACAGGTCGCGCACGACGGCCGGGGTGATCTCGCCGCCCGTGCCGTCCGCGTGGGCCTGCACGACGCGGGCGAACTCCGCCTGCAGGCTCTTGGGCAGGTTCAGCCCGTGCCAGGCGCTCAGGATGTAGGCCACGCCGCCCTTGCCCGACTGGCTGTTGATGCGCACCACGGCCTCGTACGTGCGGCCGACGTCCTTGGGGTCGATCGGCAGGTACGGCATGCGCCACGGCAGGTCGTCGACGCTGACGCCGGCCTCGGCGGCCTCCACGGCCAGTGCGTCGAAGCCCTTCTTGATGGCGTCCTGGTGGGAGCCGGAGAAGGCGGTGTAGACGAGGTCGCCGCCGTACGGGTGGCGGGGGCTGACCTGCATCTCGTTGCAGTATTCGACCGTGCGCCGGATCTCGGTGATGTCGGAGAAGTCGATGCCGGGGTCGACCCCGTGCGTGTACATGTTCAGGCCGAGCGTGACCAGGCAGACGTTGCCGGCCCGCTCGCCGTTGCCGAACAGGCAGCCCTCGATCCGCTGGGCGCCGGCCAGCAGGGCCAGCTCGGAGGCGGCCACGCCGGTGCCCCGGTCGTTGTGCGGGTGGATCGACAGGCAGACGTGCTCGCGGCGCGACAGGTTGCGGTCGAGCCACTCGATCTGGTCGGCGAAGACGTGCGGGAGCGACCGCTCCACCGTCGTCGGGAAGTTGAGGATGATCTCCCGGCCCTCCTCCGGCTGCCAGACGTCCATGACCGCCTCGCAGACCTCGAGGGCGAACTCGGGCTCGGTCTCGTTGAACAGCTCCGGCGAATACTGGAACCCCAGGTCGCAGTCGCCCAGGGTGGCCTCGGCGTACTTCATCATCAGGCGGGTGCCCTCGACGGCGAGGTCGCGGCACTCGTCACGCGTCATGCCGAAGACCACCCGGCGGAAGAGCGGGGCCGTCGCGTTGTAGAGGTGGATGTTGGCCCGGGGCGCGCCGGCCAGGCTCTCCACGGTCCGCCGGATCAGCTCGTCGCGCGCCTGCACCAGGACCGAGATCCGCACGTCGTCGGGGATCCGGTCCTGCTCGATCAGCATGCGCACGAAGTCGTGGTCGTCCTGGCTCGCGACCGGGAACCCGACCTCGATCTCCTTGTAACCCATCCGTACGAGCAGGTCGAACATCGCGAGCTTGCGCTCCGGGCTCATCGGGTTGACGAGCGACTGGTTGCCGTCGCGCAGGTCGGTGGACAGCCATCGCGGGGCGGCCTCGATCGTCCGGTCCGGCCAGCGCCGGTCCGCCAGGCGGACGGGGGTGAAGGCCGAGTAACGGGAAGGAGAGCTGCTCATGAGGAATTCCTTTCTCATCCGGCGACTTGCCACCGAATTCGCGACCGACCGTTTATCCGAAAGCTGTCCGCGAATCGCGTCTACTTCCTTCCGGAAGCCCGTCCAAATTGCCGGTGATTCGCTGACCGGTACGCTGCCGAAGCTACAAGCGCCCTGGTCAAGGGGCAAGAGAGAAGCAACTAGAGTGCGCCCCGGATCACCCGTACGATCGGTAGGGGTATCGAAAGTTGTAGTCCCGGTACAACCTCCCGGGCAGCCCTCTTAACGACCCCCTGAATCGGACACATACTCCGGGACATGTCGATCAGCAGAGCAGCATTCCCGGCCATTTCGATTTCGCCTTTCCGAATCCTCGGAATGTGTCTGACCGAGGCGCGCCCGTCCGTTCTGGCGATCTTCTTCCTGCGGTTCGCCGCCGGCGCGGCCCTGGACGCCGGGCTCGCCCCCGCCGACCCGTTCCGCCTCGTGGCGGGGGCCCTGGTGTGGCAGTTCGCGATCTTCTTCGTCTACCTGTTCAACGGCGTGATGGACGTGCGGGAGGACCGTGTCAACGGCTCGCGCCGGCCGATCGCGCGCGGCGACCTCGACCCCGCCCAGGCCCGGGTCATCGCCTGGGCCGCCGCCGCGGCCGCCCTGCTCGGCGCGCTGCTGCTCGGCGGGCCGATGATCTGGCTGGTCACGGCGGTGCTCGTGCTCGGCTACCTCTACTCGGCGCCGCCCTTCCAGTTGAAGAAGTGGTCCAGCGCCACGGCGGTGATCGGCGGGGGGGCCGGGGTGCTCTCCTACTGCGCCGGCTACACCTCGTGCGGGGCCGGCCCCTCCGGGCGGGAGGCGATCGCGCTGCCCGCGTTCGCCGTCGCGGCCTCGCTGTGGATGGGTCTGGTCGGCTCGCCGGCGAAGGACCTGCCCGACATCGCGGGCGACCGCTCCGCCGGGCGCGTGACGTTCGCGGTGAGCCGCGGAGAATGGCCGGTCAGGCTGCTGCTGTCGGCGGTCGCCGCGTCTGTCGCGCTCGCTTTCTGCGCGGTCGCGCTGCTGTTGCGAGTGCCACTCGGCTTCGCGCCCGTCGCGATGCTCACCGGCGCCTCACTGCTCGTCGTGGTGACGCTTACTCCGCTTTCCCAGGGGTCCCGGATGCGCCGCCGCCTGCCGTACCGGGCGTTCATGACAACGCAATACGCCGTGCATTTGGCCGTCCTTCTCCCACTGGTGTCACAATTCTTATTGTCTGGGCGTGCGGCTTAGTCCAGGATGGAGGCACTCGTCCGCTTCCTCTCGGAGGGTCCATTGGCGGGAGACGGAGAACTCGGACCGGCGGTCCCGGACTTCGAGGCATTCCTTGAAGCGCATCGCTCCGAGATTCTGGAAGCGTACGCACGGAACCTCGCGGCCCTGGACAGCCCGATCAGCCGCGACCCGATCGCGCTGCGGCAGGCGATGGCGAACGCGGAGCAGATCCTCGACGACGTGGCGGAGACGCTGCGGGCCGGCACCATCAAGGTGGGCGACTCCCACAAGATGATCGCGTGGGAGGTGGGTGCGACCAGGGCGGCGAGCGGGGTCCACCCGGACGAGTCGCTCCGCGCGGCGTCGGTATGGTTCCAGGCGGTCGTGACCTGCCTGATGGAGCGGATGCCCGGCGACGCCGAGTCGATGCGGCTGCTCACGCTGGTCGTCCTCGGGCTGGAACGCAGCATCACGACCCGGATCAGGGAGGCGTCGGCCAGCTACTCCAGCTTTCTGCTCGACAAGGTCCACGAGGCCCAGGTCGAGGAGCGCCGCCGGATCGCCAGGGAGCTGCACGACCGGCTCGGGCACGGCCTCAGCGTCGCCCACCGGCAACTGGAGCTGTACGATCTGCACCGGGCGACCAAGCCGGCGACGGCGACCGCCAAAGTGGAGACCGCCCACCAGGCCATCCTGGAGACCATGCAGAACCTGCGTGCGGTCACCAGCGAACTGCACCCGCAGGAGCCGCTCAACAGCCTCGAGAAGGCCCTGCTGTACTACCTCGAGACCGTGGACATGGACGAGGTGGACATCCGGCTGCGGGTCAGCGGGGACGAGACATGGGCCTCCCCCACGGTGCGCGACGAGTCCTTCCTCATCCTGCGTGAGGCGACGAGGAACGCGCTCAACCACGGCAACCCCACCAAGGTGCTGATCCGGGTCGCCTTCGCCCCTCACGAGCTGCGGGCGTCGGTGGAGGACAACGGACTGGGCTTCGACGAAGGAGGCCGCCGCTCCGACGGGGTGGGCCTGATGTCGATGCAGGAACGGGCCGCGATCATCGGAGGGACGACCACCATCACCAGCAGGCCGGGCCACGGCACGCACGTCGAGCTGTACGTGCCCTTCTCGGGGCTAGGCACATGAGCGAATCGGACAAAATGATCAGCATCGCCATCATCGACGACCACGCGCTGTTCAGGGAGGGTCTACGCGAGATCCTGGAGACCCAGGAGGACTTCGAGGTCGTCGGCGAAGCGGGCGACTCCGAGGGAGCGGTGGCCCTGGTCGAGCGGGAGCACCCCGACGTGGTCCTCCTCGACGTCGAGATCCCCGGCGACGACGCCACGCAGACCGTGACCCGCATGCGCGCGATCTCGCCCGAGTCGCAGATCATCATCCTCAGCATGTACGACGGCCCGCAGCTGCTGAGCCGGCTGCTGTCGGCGGGCATCCGCGGCTACCTGCTCAAGAGCGTGCACCGCCAGGAGCTGATCTCGGCCGTCAGGAGCGTCAGGGACGAGCCCGACCGGCTCGTGCTCGCCGTCTCGCGCGACTCCTTCGCCCAGGGGCAGGGGGGCGGATCGAAGGTGGTGCTGACCGACAGGGAGCGGGAGATCCTCGAACTCGCCGCCCAGGCGCTGAGCAACTACCAGATCGCCACCCGGCTCACGCTCACCGAGGCGACGATCAAGAGGCACCTGCACAACATCTTCACCAAGCTCGGCGCGGTCTCCCGGATCGACGCGGTCAACAAGGCGCTCGCCGCCTCGCTCATCTCGCCGCGCCGCGACCAGCCCGCGCCCCGCCCCCGTCCGAACACCCCCGTACGGGGACAGCGCTCGTTCCCCTGAGTCTTTGAACCCCTGAGCCTCTGAACCCCTGAGTCCCTGAGCCTCTGAGCCCCTGCGCCACGGCCCCCGCCGCGGCCCCGGCAGGGGGTGACCTGTCCCTGAGGTGAGCTGACAGGGGCGAGCTCACTCCTCCCGCAGCGGATACGTCCCTGCGAGGCGGGCCTTGACCGGCTCGGGCAGCAGGATGCCGGTCGCGGTGAGGTTCATCTCCAGATGGACCAGGTCGCGCGTGCTCGGCACCGGAACGATGTCGTCGCCGCGCGCCAGCAGCCAGGCGATGGCCAGCCGCCCGATGCCGATGTCCATGTCGGCCGCCACCCCCTGGGCGTCGCGCAGCCGCTGCAGCTCCGCCTCCAGGTTCTCCTGGGAGAAACGCGGGTCGAGGCGGCGTACGTCTCCGGGGCCGAGCTGCACCGGCGAGGTGATCCGGCCGGTCAGGAAGCCCCGGCCGAGCGGCCGGCCGGCGACGACGCCCATCCCCAGCTCGCGCGCCACCGGCAGCACCTCCAGCTCCGCCCGGCGCTGCCACAGGGAGTACTCCACTGCGACGGCGGCGACGGGCCGCGCCGCGTGCGCGCGCCGCAACCGGTTTCCGTCGACGCCGCGAACGCCGATGTGCGCGATCTTCCCCGCGTCCTGGAGGCGGCCGGCCACGCCCATCGTCTCCTCGATCGGCGCGCCGGTGGCGCCGGGGTCCACCACGAACAGGTCGATCTGCTCCATCCCCAGGCGGGCCAGAGACGCGTCGCAGGCGCGGCCGAGGTCCTCGGGGCGGGACACGTGGTCTCGCCCCTCCCAGTGGCCGGCGCCGGTCCGTCCGGCCGCGCGGCCGTATCCGGGGCCATGGGGCGCCGCCGCGATCAGGGCCTCGTCGCGCCGGTGGGCGACGGCCTTGCCCACCAGGCGCTCGGCCTCGCCGTCGGCGTCGATCAGGTCGATCAGCGACACGCCGCCGTCGAGCGCGCGCATGACGACCCGCATCGCCTCATCGTGGTCGACCGGGCCGTACGCGCCGGTCAGCGCGGTGCAGCCGAGCCCGAGGCTCGTGGAGACCAGGCCCTGCCCGCCGAGGTTCACGCGTCGCATGACGCCGCCCGCGTGCCGGGTCGCGGTGACAGATTGATTGGTTTGGATATCGCTTGGTCATTCACGTGGACACCGTTGAAAATAATGGAGATTCGAGAAAGTCGATGATGCACCGGATACCACTCATATTGCGCGAGGCGGATTTTCCGCCCCCAGTTTTCCCTATCACTGCGACCGACCGCATCACAAATCCGGCACACCATCATGCAGATATGACGGCAATTCGGCCACGGAGCCGCCGAACACGACGAAGCGGCTGGCGAGGCGGCCCGTGTGGGGGTTGCGGGCTCCGTGCCGGACGCCCGGCGGCGCGAAGACGCCGTCGCCCGGCCCCAGCTCCACCCACCGGTCGTGCAGGTAGAACTGCCCCTCACCCTCGAAGACGAAGTACACGGTCTCGCTCTCCTCGTGCTGACGCACCCCGAGCGTCTCGCCCGGCAGCATGATCCCGCAACGCAGGCAGAGCCCCGCGCGACCGGCTCCCGGCCGGAACAGCACGCTCGCCACGGGCGGGGTCAGCCAGGTCTCGCCGTTCCAGAGCGAGCGGAACCGGGCCGGGCCCGCGGCGCCCGTGCCGCCTGAGGACGGCACGGCGCTCCAGACGTAGACGGTCATCTCCCGGTCGCCGGCCGACAGGGAGTAGGGGCTGCCCACGGGCGAATACAACGCCGAGGCGGCGCGCATCCGGCTGATCTCGTAGCCCACGGTGCCGACGCCCGCGCCGGCCAGCACGACCGCGACCTGCTCGGCCGCCGCCGCGCCGGGCGGCGACCACTGGCGGCCCGCGGGGATGCGGACCGCCTCGACCGTGGAGTGCCACGCGCCGATGTGCGGGCCGGCCACCGGGCTCACCCAGCAGTCGCCGTGCCGCCGATACTCCAGCTCCGCGCCCCGCAGCACCACGCCGGTCTCCTGCCGGGTCTCCTGCCGGGTCTCCTGCCGGGTGTCCTGCCGGGTGTCCTGCCGGGTCTCCTGCACGGCCTCTCGGACGGTGAGATTCATGGCGTCTCCCTGGTCACGCCCGCGCGAGCTGTTCGGCACGGGCGGCGGGGCGGGTGAGGATCGCGTGGTACTGCCAGATGATCACCAGGCCGAAGACGCCGTACATCGCGGCCATGCCCCACGGGGGAAGGACCGAGCCGATCGTGATGCACAGCGACGCGACCACCAGGGCCACCCGGATGTTGAGGTTGTAGACCGCCATGTAGCGGGTGCGGGACGCGGCCGGCACCATGTCGGCGAGCAGCGCCTGCCGCACCGGCACGTCCATCAGTTCGCCGATGGTGAGCACCAGCGCGGCCACGAGCAGCACCCAGCCGGTGTCGCTGACGGCCAGCACCATGTATCCGGCGGCGAACAGCCCCGCTCCGGCGTACAGCCGGACCCGGTCGGGCACCCGGCGCAGCACGACGTGGGCGACGAGCGCGAGCGCCACGACCAGCACGGTGTTCTCCGCGCGGAGGATGCCGAGCATCTCCACGCCGTCCACGCGGATCGACCACGAGCCGATCGACAGCAGGTCCTGCGCCGGCAGATCTCTGGCCAGCCGTACGCCGATGTAGTTGATCAGTTGCAGCTCGATGGACATGAACAGTGTGGCGGCGATCAGCAGCCGGCCGAAGGCCCGGTCCTGGAGCACCAGCCGGTAGCCGTTGGCGAAGTCCCGCAGGATCGACCCGCGCGGCCCGCTCTCCCCCGGCCCGCTCTCCCCCGGCCCGGTCGGCTCGGTGTCCTCGGGCTTGGTCTCCGCGATGAAGAAGTACGTCGCCGCGGCGATCGCGACCGTGCCCGTGGCCGCCAGGGCCAGCAGCAGCGTGAAGTGGCCGTTGTAGAGGAAGCCGCCGAGCAGCGCGCCGACGGCCAGCGCGAGGTTGATCGACCAGTAGTTGATCGTGTAGACGAGCTTGCGGCTCTCGGGGGTCGTGACGTCGAGGATCATCGCGTCGTTCGCCGGCATCGCGAAGCTCGCGGCGAACTTGTTGACGAGGTAGCCGCAGTAGACGATCGCCGGGTTGTGCCAGGAGGGCGAGTCGGCGACCGCCATGAGCGCGAACGTCAGGCAGACGCCGGTCTCGCCGAGCAGCAGCGTGCGCCGCCGCCCGCGGGCGTCGGACATGTGCCCGCCCGCCAGCGTGCCCACGACGCCGAGCACCATGACGGTCACGACCAGCACGCCCGCGACCGCCACGCCGTACTCGAAGGCGAGATAGATGGCCATGAACGACATGACCATCGAGTCGAGCAGGCGCTGCAGGAAGCCGACCGCGATGCGGATGCGCAGGTTGGGATGAAGCACTGCCGGGTGGAGTGCGGCCAGGTTCACGACGTCACACCCGCTCCGACGGGCTCGCCCGCCTCGACCCGGACGAGCGAGTGGACGTGCCGCGCCCGCGCGACGGCCTGCTCCTCGGTCTCCCCGGTCACGACGACGAAGCCGTGGCGGGTGCGCCAGTCCACCGTCTCCGGGATCCGGTCGCCCGGCCGGAACGGGAACTCCAGCATGTCGACGTAGTCGAGCGCCCTGGCCTCCTCCACGCCGGAGACGGCGCGGACCTCGCCGGGGGTCAGGCTGAAGTAGGAGATGTGGGCGACCGCACGGCGCTCCACCGTGCCCGGCGCCTTTCCGCCGAGGATCCGGAACACGGCCCGCTCGATGTCGAGCCCGGTGGCGAGCTGCACCAGGCGCGGGATCTGGTCGCCGCCGAGCCGCGCCTGTGACTCGACGATCCGGGGACCGGCCGCGGTCCAGATGATCTCGGTGTGGGCCGGGCCGGTCTGGTATCCGGTCAGCCGCAGCATCTCGATCGTCAGCTCGGCCATCGCCTCGGTGTCCGGCCCGGCGGGCGCGGGGTGCACGTGCCCGGCCTCCACGAACAGCGGCGGCGGGCCGAGCACCTTGCGGGTGACGCCCACCACCTGGTGGCGGCCGTGGTCGCTGAGCGACTCCACGCTGAATTCGGGGCCGCGCAGATACTCCTCCACCAGCACCGGGCCGGCGTAGCCGTACGAGTCGAGCAGCGCGCCCCACTCGGCGACCTGGCCGGGCTCGCGCAGCAGGTAGACGCCCCGGCTGCCGGCCAGCTCCGTCGGCTTGACGACCACGGGCAGCTCGAAGCCGTCGAGCAGGGCGGGCACGTCCTGCCAGCGCGCCGCGTGGGCGAAGCGCACCGGCGACAGGCCGTGCCCGGCGAGCAGCCACCGGAGCTGGAGCTTGTCGTTGAGCAGTTCGATCGAGCGTGCGGGGTTGACCGCCTTGCCGAGGTCCTCCGCGATGCGGTAGGTCGCGAGCATGCTCTCCTCGGCGCCGATGTGGTAGACGAAATCGGGGTCGAAGTCGCGCACCGCCTGCCGTACGGTCCGGTCGAACGCGACGGGGTCGGAGAAGTCCGTCAGCACGAAGGCGTCGGCCAGGTCGGCGATGCCGGCCAGGTAGTCCGGCGTCTGCAGGGTGGGATCCCAGACCGCGCAGATCCGGTGCCCCTCCTCACGGGCCTTGATGACGAACGCCCGGTAGGGCATGACCATGACGAGGTCGCTCACCGGGTCCCTCCCTTCTTTCTCCTGGATGCGGGTGATCAGCGGTCAGTAGGGCAGCCGGCGGCCCGACGGGGTGCGCAGGTCGGGCGCGGCGTTCGACTGGGGCTTCCTGGTCGGCTTGCCGACTTGAATGCGACGTGCCATCGAAATCCCTCCACATCCCTGGTGAACCGTTTCGCGTGCCCTCTGACCAGCACGCTGGCACGCGCCCATGGCCGCCACAACGGCCGCGCACCCTAATGACCAGGCCGGATGACGTAAGGGGCAGACGGCCTACAACTTTGGTTACGCCGGGGTGCTACGAAAATTCACACCCGGGCGTAGGCGAAGCTCGGCGCGCGGCTCGGCCCGCGCCGCAGGTAGGTCCACCACGTGAGCCCGGCGAGCAGCACGTAGGAACCGACGAAGATCCACAGGGCGGGCAGCGACCAGCCCGCGTGCTCCTGTGCGACACGAGCCGCCGCGGCGCCGGTCACGCCCTTCATCGCGCTCGCCGCGTCGGTGCTCGCCACGCGGAACACCTGCTGGATCAGGAACCCGCCGAACGCGCCGATCGCCCCGGCGATGCCGATCACGGCCGCCGCCTTGCGCTTGTAGTCCGGCGCGGTCGCCGCCGGGTCGAGGCCGCGCCTGGCCGCCTCCCTGCGCCCCAGCTCGCCGAAGATCACCGGGATCATCCGGTACGTCGAGCCGTTGCCCACCCCGGAGCAGGCGAAGACCACCAGGTAGGAGCAGAAGAACAGGCCGAAGTCGTGGCGGATGACCCCGCCCGCCGCCGCGACCGTCGCCACCACCATCCCGGCGAAGACGGCCAGCGTGACCCGGGCCCCGCCGTACCGGTCGGACAGCCTGCCCCCGAAGGGCCGGGCGACGGAGCCGACCAGCGCCCCGACGAAGCCCAGCCCGGCGAGGTAGTCGCGGATGAACGGATGCTGCGCCAGGAACTCCGGGAACGTCGTCCTGATCACCAGCGGCAGCGCGAAGGAGAACCCGATGAACGAGCCGAACGTGCCGATGTAGAGCAGCGACACGATCCAGGTCTGCCCGTGCCGCAGCGCCGCGGCGTACGACCGGGGGTCGGCCTTGGCCTCGGCCAGGCTGTCCATGAACAACCAGGCGCCGAGCGCGGCGACCACGATGAACGGCATCCAGATGAGCCCGGCGTACGCGAGGTGGACCTGTGTGCCCGACGCCGCCACGGGCACGCCCGCGACGACCACCAGCGGCACCAGGAGCTGGACGACCGCGACGCCGAGGTTGCCGCCGGCCGCGTTGAGGCCGAGCGCGAAGCCCTTGCGCCGCTCCGGATAGAAGAACGAGATGTTCGCCATCGAGGAGGAGAAGTTGCCGCCGCCGACGCCCGCCGTGGCGGAGCAGGCGAGCAGGACCCAGAACGTCGTGTCGTGGTCCTGCGCGGCCAGCCACCCGCTCGGCACGACGAACGCCAGCAGCGCCGACGGCACCAGCAGCAGCGCCGCCGATATCACCGTCCACAACCGGCCGCCGAGGCGCGGCACCGCGAACGTGTACGGGATCCGGATCGCCGAGCCGACCAGGTTGGGCACGGAGACGAGCCAGAACGACTCCGACACGCTCATCGGCAGCCCGGCGGCGGGCAGGCTCAGCACCACCACCGACCACAGCACCCAGATAGCGAAGCCCAGGTGCTCGGTGAACACCGAGAAGATCAGGTTGCGCCGGGCCACCCGGCGGCCGGTGGTCTCCCAGAACTCCTCGTCCTCCGGGTTCCAGTGTTCGATCCAGCCGCGGCCGCGCCGGGCGGCCGCCGTCGTTTCGCTCATGCGGGTCTCCTTGTCAGCGTGGTCGTAGGGATCTCATTGGGCATGCGCCACCCCCGCGGCGTCCTCCTTGTCGGCCCGGGCGAGCCAGCGGGCGATGCCGCAGACCGTGTCGGTGCAGGTGCCGCAGCCGGTGGTCGCCCGGGTGGCCGAGGCGAGGGCGGTCAGGTCGCGGGCTCCGGACCGCCACGCGGCGACCAGCGTGTTCTTGCTGACCGCGTTGCAGCGGCACACGACGCTCGTCCCCGGCAGCGCCGCCGCGTCCGTGCCGCCGGGCGCCCCGCCCTCGCCGTACGG
The DNA here is from genome assembly GCF_008033685.1 of Microbispora sp. CSR-4. Lineage (NCBI taxonomy): Bacteria > Bacillati > Actinomycetota > Actinomycetes > Streptosporangiales > Streptosporangiaceae > Microbispora > Microbispora sp. CSR-4. The sequence continues at coordinate 40,079 of NZ_VJVX01000011.1, read as the reverse complement.
CATGGCCCGGCCGAGCAGCAGCGCGAGCCGGTCGGGCGGCACGGGCAGGCCGCGGTCGTAGAACTGGGTGATCGTGGCGGCTGCGTCGGGCACGCCGAGCGCGATGGCCCCCGCGACCCGCTCGTCGCGGACGACGAGCTTGGCGTAGCGGCCCCGGGCCGGCTCGCTGAGCCACAGCACCTCGGCGCGCGGGTCGTCCGGCCCGGCGTGCACGTCGCCGAGCGAGGCCAGGTCCACCCCGCTCGCCTTGAGCCGGGTCACCACCTTCGTGCCGCGGTAGGGCGAGCGCGTGCCGGTGAGCAGCGCGGCCAGCGCGGCGGCCTGCTCCCAGGCGGGCTGCACCAGGCCGGGCACCGTGCCGGGATGCCGGGCGCAGTCGCCGATGGCGTGGATCAGCGGGTCGTTCGTGCGCAGGTCGTCGTCCACCAGCACGCCGCCGTCGACGGCGAGCCCGGCCGCCGACGCCTGCGCGGTCTGCGGGCGGACCCCCGCCGCCACGACGACGAGGTCGGCCTCGACCAGCCGTCCGTCGTCCAGCTTCAGCCCGTCGCCGGGCAGATAGCGGGCCGCGCGCGAGTTCACCAGCACCCGCACGCCGAGGCCGCGCAGGACCTGGGCGAGCACCTCGCCCGCGCCGTCGTCGAGCTGGCGCTCCATCAGGTGGCGGCGCGGATGGACGACGGTGACCGCGTTGCCGCGCTCGGCCAGGCCGCGCGCCGCCTCCAGGCCGAGCAGGCCGCCGCCGAGCACGGCCACCCGCACGCCGCCGCGGGTTCCGGCGGTGATCGCGGCGCAGTCGTCCAGCGTGCGGAACGTGGCCACGCCGGGGGCGAGACCGCCGTCGTCGCCGGTCAGCCCCTCCACCGGCGGCACCCACGCACGCGCGCCGGTCGCCAGCACGAGCACGTCGTAGCCGATCCGTGTGCCGTCGTCGAGCGTGACACCGCGCCCCTCGCGGTCGATCGAGACGACCTCGCGGCCCCGATGCACCTCCACGCCGTGCGCGGCGGCCCAGCCCTCGTCCTGCAGCCGCACCGACGCCGGGGACATCGCGCCCGCCAGCACGTTCGACAGCAGGACCCGGTTGTACGGCGGGTGCGGCTCGTCGCCGATCGCGACGATGGCGACGCGCTCTCCCGCCGGATCACGGCGGCGGATCTCCTCCGCCAGCCGGGCGCCGGCCATGCCATAGCCGGCGATCACGACCCTGGTAGTCACTGCGCCTCCCGTTCGCCCGCCGGCGTCAGCCGTACGGCGCAGACCTTGAATTCGGGCATCCGGCTGACGGGATCGAGCGCCGGATTCGTCACGAGGTTGGCGCGCTGGGCGCCCGGGAAGTGGAACGGCAGGAAGACCACGTCGGGCCGCATCGACGGCACGCAGCGCACCGGGACGACGACCCGCCCGCGCCTGCCGACGACCGCCGCCGCCGCGCCGTCGCTCAGCCCGGCCCGCCGCGCGGTGTCCGGGTGCACCTCGACGTACGCCTCGGGCACGGCCGCGCGCAGCTCCTCCACACGCCGGGTCTGCGCGCCCGACTGGTAGTGCTGGAGCACCCGCCCGGTGATCGCGTACAGGGGGAACTCCTCGTCCGGCGGCTCGGCCGGCCCCTTGTGGTCCACCGCGGCGAACCTGGCCCGCCCGTCGGGGTGGGCGAACCGGTCCAGGAACAGCCGCGGCGTCCCCGGATGCCCCGGCTTGTCGTGCTCCGGCTTGTCGTGCCCCGGCTTGTCGCGCTCCGGCTGCCCGTGCTCGGGCCGCCGGGGGACGGGCCAGTGGAGCCGCTCCCCTGCGCGCAGCCGGTCCCAGGTCACGCCCGAATAGTCGGCGGGGCCGCCCTCCGACGCCGCCCGCAGCTCGGTGAAGACCGTCTCGGGGGCGGCGGGGAAGCGCTCGGGCGGCTGCCCGAGCAGTACGGCCAGGTCGTGCAGGACCTCCAGGTCGGTGCGCACCCCGGGCGGCGGGGCCAGCGCGCGGCGGCGCAGCAGCACGCGTCCTTCGAGGTTGGTCAGCGTGCCGTCCTCCTCGGCCCACTGCGTGATGGGCAGGACCACGTCGGCCATCCGGGCCGTCTCCGACAGCACGATGTCGGAGACCACGAGCAGGTCGAGCGCGGCCAGCCGGTCGGCCACCCGGGCCGAGTGCGGCGCCGACACGGCCGGGTTGCTGCCGAACACCAGCAGCGCGGACGGGCCGCCGCCGGTGCCGAGCGCGTCGAGCAGCTCGAACGCCGAGCGCCCCGGGCCGGGCAGCGCGGACGGCTCGATCCCCCACACCCGTGCCACGTGCGCGCGGGCCGCCGGATCGTCGATCTTCCGGTAGCCGGGAAGCTGGTCGGCCTTCTGCCCGTGCTCGCGCCCGCCCTGGCCGTTGCCCTGGCCGGTCAGGCAGCCCCAGCCCGAGCCGCGGCGGCCGGGCAGGCCCAGCGCGAGCGCCAGGTTGATCCAGGCCCCGGCCGTGTCCACGCCCGTGGCGTGCTGCTCCACCCCCCTGGCGGTCAGCACGTACGCGCTCGCGGCCTCGGACAGCATCGCGGCGGCCCTGCGCTGGTCGGCGGCGGCGACGCCGGTCACCCGCTCGACCCGCTCGGGCCACCAGGCGGCGGCCACCCGCCAGGTCTCCTCGAAGCCGGTCGTCCGCTCGGCGACGTACGCGTGGTCGAGCCGGCCGCCGGCCACGGCGGCGTGGAGGATGCCGAGCGCCAGCGCGAGGTCGGTGCCCGGGGCCGGCGCGAGGTGCAGCGCCGCACGCTCGGCCGTCGGGGTGCGCCGGGGATCGACCACGATCAGCCCCCCGGCGTCCATGGCGCGGCGCAGGTGGGACAGGAACGGCGGCATCGTCTCGGCCGGGTTGGCCCCGGCGAGCAGCACCGCGTCCGCGCCCTCCAGGTCGGTCAGGGGGAACGGCAGCCCCCGGTCGAGGCCGAAGGCGCGGTGCGCCGCGGCCGCCGCCGACGACATGCAGAACCTGCCGTTGTAGTCGACCTGCGAGGTGCCGAGCGCCACCCGGGCGAACTTGCCGAGCAGGTAGGCCTTCTCGTTGGTGAGTCCGCCGCCGCCGAAGACCGCGACGGCGTCGGGTCCGCGCTCCGCGGAGATCTCCTTGATCCTGCGGGCGACGAGGCCGAGCGCCTCGTCCCAGCTCGCCGGGCGCAGGGTGCCGCCGTCCCGGACGAGCGGCGTGGTGAGCCGGGCCGGCGAGCCGAGCAGGGCCGCGGAGGTCCAGCCCTTCTGGCACAGTCCGCCCGCGGACGGGTCGCGGGGCCGCACCCGCACCGAGGCGCGGCCCGCCGGGCTGAGAGTCATCCCGCACTGCAACGCACAATACGGACAGTGAGTGTCAACGGCGCCGACGTCGGCGTCCGCCAGGCGCGTGCTCGTCGCCGCGCGCATCGCTCCACCTCCTCGACCGGCACTCGTACGCGGCTAGACGACGTCGGAGGTGAGGGCGTCGTGGATCTCGGAGTAGTCGGCGGCCGGGGCCGGGGACAGCCGGCGGCCGACGCCGAGCGCGAGCATCTCCAGGCGGCCCATCAGCCGGGCGAAGTCCTCGGGGAGCAGCGCCTGCTTGCCGTCGCACAACGCCTGCTCGGGCTGAACGTGCACGTCGATCAGCAGGGCGTCCGCGCCCGCCGCGACGGCGGCCAGCGTGAGCGGCTCGATGAGGTCGGGGATGCCGAGGGAGTGGCTCGGGTCGACCATCACCGGCAGGTGGGTGCGCCGCTTGAGCAGCGCGACCGCCGACAGGTCGAGCGTGAAGCGGGTGGCCCCCTCGAACGTCCTGATCCCCCGCTCGCACAGCACGACCTGGTCGTTGCCCTCGGCGAGGAGATACTCGGCGGCGGTGAGCAGCTCGTCGACCGTGCAGCCGAAGCCGCGCTTGAGCACGGCCGGCATGCCGCTGCGGCCCACCTCGGTCAGCAGCTCGAAGTTCTGCATGTTGCGGGTGCCGATCTGGAAGCCGTCGACCACCTCGGCCATCCGCTCGACGTGCCGGGGATCGACCACCTCGGTGAGGATCGGCAGGCCGGTCTCCTCCCTGGCCCGCACCAGCAGGTCGAGGCCCGCCCACTTGAGGCCCTGGAAGGAGTAGGGCGTCGTGCGCGGCTTGAACGCGCCGCCGCGCAGGCCGACCGCGCCGTGCCGGGCGACGGCCCCGGCCGTGGACATCATCTGCCCGGGGTTCTCGACGGCGCAGGGCCCGGCGAAGACGGCGACGTCCCCGTCCCCGATCACCGCGGAGCCGATGGTCACGGCCGTGCCCGAGGGGAACAGCTCGCGCCGGCCGAGCCGGAAGCCGCCGCTCGCCCGCGTCGTCTGCCGGGGCCCGGGCAGGTCGGCCGGGAGGGGCAGCAGGGCGCCGGGCCCCTGGGCCACCATCACGTGCGCCCCGCCCAGCCGGTACGTCGTGGTCGTGGTGCCGGTGGAGTCGAAGTGCTGGGCCCACCCGGCGATGCCGGACGGATCGATCGTCGAGTCGAACACCAGCAACAGCTCGGCGTCGGTCATGGGAGTCCTCCACATCCGTGTGGTCGGGTCTTCGTGCTGTCGGGTCTGTGCGGGGTCGCGACGGGATGGTGTCCGCGTGTGCGCCGCCGGGCCGGTCCTGGGGGGGATGTCCGGCCCGGCGGCGCGGATCGGGTGCGGATCGCCGTTGATCCGCACGGGGATGGCGGGAATCGGGGGCGGCGGGCGGGATCAGACGAAGACGTCGTTGAGGATCGTGCCGAGCGTCTTGCCGCTGTTCTCACGGATGTAGGTGGACAGCGAGCTGTACTTCTCCCGCAGCCGGCGCTTGAGGACCTTGCCGGTGACGCCGACCGGGAAGTCCTCCTCGCTGCGCGCGACCTCCAGCATGGTCAGCTCGGGGTGACCGGCGGCCTTCAGCTTCTCGTTCGCCTCGTTGAGCAGCCGCTGCGCGTCCGGCCGCTCGGCGCTGGACGTCACGACCGCCACCGGGACCGTGCGGCCGCGGTGGATGCCCGCCACCACGGCGCAGTCGAGGACCTCGGGCAGCTCGTTGAGCAGCAGCTCCTCCATGAAGACCGAGTAGCCGGTGCCGGTCGGGGTCTCGATCGCGTCCACCGCCCGGTCGACCTGGAAGTAGTTGCCCGCCTCGTCGCGGTAGGCCATGTCGCCGGTCAGCCAGTAGCCCGACAGCTTGCTGCGGTAGGTCGTGTCGGAGTCGCTCCAGTATCCGGCGGTGATCGCCGGGCCCTTCGCGCCGAGCAGGCCGACCTCGTTGACGTCGGCGATCGTGCCGTCCCTGCGCAGCACCGCGACCTCGGCGACGCCGACCGGCTTGCCCACGCAGCGGTCGTTGCGCTCGTCGGCGAGCGTACGGACCTTCAGCAGCACGCCCCAGCCCAGCTCGGTGGTGCCGAGACGGTCGAAGAACGCGGCCGGCGGCAGCGAGGGGTCGCGCTTGGCCAGGATGCCCTTGATGTGCTTCTCGTGGACCGCGTCGCCGATGGAGATCCAGACGTTGACCGAGTCGATCGATCCGGCCGGCAGGTCCGCGGCGGCCAGCTCGGCGTACGCGTGGCCGAAGGCCATGACGGTCGTCGGGCGGTACTTCTCGACGGCCTTGGCCAGCTCGGGGCCGCTGGTGTCGAACCAGGGCACGATCGGCGTGCCGCCGAGCACGGCGTACGTCGTGTAGGCGATGCAGCCGAGGTGCGACTGCGGCAGCGCGGTCATCATGACGGCGCCCGGCTGCTCGTGGTGGTCCACGAGACGGAACCGCGGCCCGGCCACGCACGAGCGGTGGGTCTGGATGACCGGCTTGGGCCGCCCGGTGGTGCCGGAGGAGTGCAGGATCGAGACCGGGTCCTCGCCGACGTGGCGGAAGCGGGCCTCCTGCGGCAGCTTCGCCGCCGGGGGCGCGGGCAGCTCCTCGGCCACCTGCGTCCACCGCAGGCCGGGCAGCAGGTGGAACTCCTCACCGAGGATCTCCAGGTGGGCGAGGTCGGTGTACATGCCGACCGGGTTGGTCTGGCGGCACAGCTCGGTGGCGATGTAGCGCGAGGCCTTGCTGTTGACCAGCACCGCAACCGCGCCGATCTGGGCCAGCGCGTAGAAGTGCAGGGAGTAGGCGAAGGAGTCCTCCAGGTAGATGGCCACGCGGTCGCGGGGCCGCACGCCCTGGCGCAGGTACCACACCGACCAGCTCTGGGCCAGCTCGTCCAGCTCCAGCAGGCTCCACTCGGTCTGCTGCTCGCCCTTGGTGTTGGTCAGCGGCCTGCCCAGGTGGATGAACGGGAGCTCCGGGTGGGGGTTGGCCTCGATGGCCTTCGTCAGCAGGTTGCCGCCGCCGAGGTCGGGGTCCGCGGCGAGCCTGGCGCGCTGCTCCGTCGTGAGGACGGTCTCGTGGGAGATGGAGATGGTCATCGATCTCACCTTTCGGTAGTGACGGGAGATGAGGTGCTCGTGGTGGGGCCGGGCTGATAAGGGGGTTCGTAGGTGGGGAGTGCGCCGAACATCCCGGCGCACGTGTCGCGGTAGAAGCCGAGATCGGGGCCGAGGAGGTCGCGCAGCCCGCCCAGGGCCGCCGCGAACTCCGCCTCCCCGTCCGCGTGGCCGTCGAGGAGGCCGGCGAGGGTGCGTACGCCGTCGGCCAGCGCCGCGCGGGCGGCGGCGGCCTGCGGGTTGGCCGACTGGACGTCCCAGTAGACCTCCGGGGTGCCCGAGGCGATCCGGGCCAGCAGCGCGAGCATCGTGGCGTGGGGCGGCGGGGCGACGGCGGCCAGTTCGGCGACGCGGACGCCGAGGCCGGCCAGCGCCAGCCCGAACGACAGCACCGCCGCGTGGGTGAGCGCCTGTGTCGCCGCGGCCAGCCGGTCGTGCTCGTGCGCGCCGAGCCGTACGGCACGGCCGCCCCAGCTCTCGACCAGCCGCAGCAGCGCCCGGGTGCGCGGGCCGTCGTGGACCACGACGGCGGCGACCGGCCGCCCCGCGAAGCCGAGCGACGGGGCGAACATCGGGTTGAGACCGGCCGCCTCGACGTTCCCGGCGTGGGCCAGGATCTCGTCGGCGATCGGGCCCTTGACCGAGAGCGTGTCGGCGAGCAGCGCGCCCGGCCGCATCGCGGCGGCCACCTGCTTCACCGCCGCCAGCGCCACCTGCTCGGGCACCGCGAGCAGGACCAGGTCGGCCCGCCCGAGCTCCTCGGCGAGCTCGAGCCCGATGTCCGTGATGTCGCCCCGCAGGACCCTCGCCTCACCGGCCGGGGGAGCCCCTGCCGTGGATTCCTGCGAGGCGACGTTCACGGCCGGCGCGGACCGGGTGGCGCCTTCCCCGGTGGCGGCGCCGGGCGCGGGGTCGACGACGAGCACCTCGGCGCCGGACCGCAGCAGGTGCCCGGCGAACAGGCCGCCCACGGCGCCCGCGCCGCCGACGACGACGCAGCGCCGCAGCAGGTCCGTGTCTCCGTGGTCCGCCGTCCGGCGGTCCCCGTGATCCGTCGTCGTGTGGTCCCCGCGGGTCATCGTCAGGCCCCCACGGTCTGGGCCGCGGTCTCCAGCACCGCGGTGATCATGGCGCGGGACTTGACGACCGTCTCCTCGAACTCCTCCTCGGGGTCCGACAGCGCCACGATCGCGCCGCCGACCCCGAAGCTGACCCGGTCGCGGGTGGCGACGAGGGTGCGGATGATGATGCTGAGGTCGGTGGCCCCGCCGAGGGAGAACCAGCCGAGCGCGCCGGAGTAGGCGCCGCGCGGGCCCTCCTCCAGGCGGTCGATGATCTCCATCGTGCGGATCTTCGGGGCGCCGGTCATCGAACCGCCGGGGAAGGCGGCCCGCACACAGGTCACCACCGACTCCTCCGGCCGCAGCGTGCCGCGGATCGTGGAGACGAGCTGGTGCACCGGCGCGTACGTCTCGACGTGGAAGAGCCGGGGCACGTGCACCGACCCGACCTCGCAGACCGTGTTCAGGTCGTTGCGGATCAAGTCGACGATCATGAGGTTCTCGGCGCGGTCCTTCTCCCGGCTGAGCAGGTCGTGGCGGAGCGCCTCGTCCTCCTCGGGCGTCGCGCCGCGCGGCCGGGTGCCCTTGATCGGCTTGGACTCGGCGACCCGGTCGGGGCCGATCGTCATGAACCGCTCGGGCGAGGCGCTCAGCACCGCGACGTCGGGGAAGTCGAGCAGCGCGCCGTACGGCACCGGGCTGATCTTCCGCAGGTGGCTGTAGGTCCGCAGCGGGTCGATCTCGGCGCGGACGGTGACCGCGTTGGTGAGGCAGATCTCGTAGGACTCGCCGTGGTAGATCTCCTCCAGGCACTCGCCGATCCGGCTGAGGTAGCCCTGCTTGTCGTGCCGCATCTCCACCACGCCGGCGATCGCCGGGTCGGTCATGCCGATCCCCGCGAACGCGACCGGCTCGGGCGGCTCGTGCCGCGGCAGGGAGAACAGCCGCGCCGCGGTCTCGTCCAGCCAGGCGAGCGCGCCGCCGTCGGTGTCCCCCTCCTCGTTCGTCGTCAGCGCGAGCAGGTAGGAGACCTTCTCCACGGCGTCGAGCACGAGCATCCGGTCGGCGAACAGCAGCGCCGCGTCGGGCTCCTCGGCCTGGTGCGCGGCCTGGCCGCCCGCCTCGGCCTTGAGCTCGTAGCCCAGATAGCCGACGTAGCCGAGGTTGAAGTCGAACGGCAGGCCCTCCGGCGCCGGCACGGCGCGCTCACGCAGCTGCTCGTCCAGGTAGTCGAAGAACGGCTGCTCGATGCGCTGCCGCGACCCGTCGGCCCGGCTGACGGTGACCGTCCGCTCCGGCACCCGGTAGGTGACGTACTCGGCGAGCGGGCCGGAGCCGTCGCCCATGAACGAGAACCGCGACAGCCCCTCGATCACCGAGCTGCTGTCGAGCCAGAAGCCGTGCTCCTTGCCCGCGAACAGCTCCCGGTAGGCGCTCTCCGCGTCCGGCAGCAGCGGCAGCCTGCGCACGTGCACCCGGTACGGCGAGCGGGCGGCGGCGGCGCGCTCCTCCCTCGCCCGGCGGTGGGCCAGCGCGAGGTCGCGGAAGTTGGCCAGCAGCTCGCGGCCGTGCTCGCTGCTGATCGACTCGGGGTGGAACTGGACGCCCCAGATGGGCTCGGTGCGGTGCCGCACCCCCATGACCACGCCGTCGTCGGTCCAGGCCACGGCCTCCAGCTCGTCCGGCAGGTCGGTGGCGGCCAGCGAGTGGTAGCGCACGACCGAGAACGGCGAGGGCAGGCCGGCGAAGATGTCGGCCCCGGTGTGGCGCACCTGCGAGACGCGGCCGTGCATCGGCTGCGGCGCGTGGGTGACGGTGCCGCCGAACAGGTGGCAGATGCCCTGGTGGCCGAGGCAGACGCCGAGCACGGGCAGCCCGCTCTCACGGATGGCCCGCGCGCTCACACCGAAGTCGCGGGCCCGCTCGGGCCGGCCGGGACCCGGGGAGATCACGACGCTGTCGAACTCGTGGATCGGCACCTGGGACCAGTCGGCGTCGTTGCGCACCACGACCGGCGGCTGTCCGTTCACCTCACCCAGGAGCTGGTAGAGGTTGTAGGTGAACGAGTCGTAATTGTCGATCAGGATCGTTCTCATGCCGGGGTTCCTCCAAGCCGTGTCGAAATAGCCGGGTGAGTCGCCGGCGCCGCGCTCACCGAGCGGCGACATCGCCGATCACCAGGTCCTCGACCCTGCAGGTCTCCGCGATGACGAGGTCGTAGAGGCGGCGCAGGAAGTCGGGGTCGATTCCGTGGTCCTGCGCGTATCGGGCGGCCCGCCGCTGCACGATGCCGATGCGGTGGGGCTGCATCATCGGGACGTTGTGCTCGCGCTTGAAATGCGCGATTTCCACACAGCACTCGATACGCCTGCGCAGTGTGTCGAGCAGCGACTCGTCGATACGGTCGAGCGAGGCCCGCAGCGTCTCCAGACCGTCTTCTCCGGCGCCGTTGCCAGCCATTGAACAGCCCTCCAATCGGGGGTTCACGGATGTTCCGGCCCTATCGGAACGAATTCAGGATTCGGTCGGGCGCGCATTTCTCACAACCCCTAACGGCCCCACAGCGCGGCCGGACAATCCAGGACGACCTCGGACTTCTCGGAACCCCGAGGCAGGGCGGGCGTGAGGCGGCCGGCGACCCCGGTCCACCCCTATCGGGAAACCGGTCATCCCGAATGATCGGGAAATTTCATTGACCGTCCGAAAATGGCGGAACTAATGTCCGTTCGCGAAGTGCCTGTGAGCACGTGCGAGAAACGGCGGTGGCGAAAGTGAAACCTCGAGCATTCGTACTTACCGGATCATTCCTGGTGATCTGCCGGGCCCCTCTTTATCTGCGCGAACTGTCCCGCCGGGGGCTCAAGATCCTGGTGGTCACGCCGGCCTCCTGGCGGGAGAAGGCCCTGGCCCAGATGCGCGACCCCGCGCACCCGGCCTCGGTCATCGAGGAGATCGCCTTCACCGACGGCGACGTCAACACCGACAACTCGTTCACGGCCGGCGTGATCTCCGGCGTACGGGCATGGCGGGACCGCTACGACATCACCCGCGTCTACGCGGTCGGCGAGACCCTGGTCGAGCCGACCGGCCTGGTCGCCGACGCTCTCGGGCTGCCCTCTCCCGGCCTGCGGGCCACCCGCGCCTGCCGCAGCAAGTATCTGCAGCGGTGGTATCTGCCGGAGTTCAGCCCGGCCTCGGTGGTCGTCCCCGCGGCCGGGCGCGCCGCGTTCACCGGCGAGGGCGTGTCGTTCCCCGCCGTGGTCAAGCCCGCGAGCCGGCACTCCAGCTCGGGTGTGGAGACCGTGCACAACGCCGCCGAGCTGCGCGCCCAGCTCGACGCGTATCTGCCGCACGAGACGGTGCTGGTGGAGGAGAAGGTGACCGGCCAGGAGTTCTCCGTGGAGAGCCTGGTGCAGGACGGCCGGGTCCTGTTCGCCTCGGTGACCCGCAAGGAGACGACCGAGTCGGGCGCCCGCACCTTCGTCGAGCTGTCCCACTCGGTGCCGAACGAGCTGGACGGCGTGAACCAGATCATCCTCGACGCCAACCGGCGCATGCTCGAACGGCTGGCCTTCGCCGACGGCATCGCGCACGCCGAATGGCGGGTGGACGGCGAGGGCCGCCCCTATCTGATGGAGGTGGCCGCGCGCACTCCCGGCGACGGCCTGTCGATCCTCTACTCGCTCGCGACCGGCGCCCCGATGGAGCCGGAGATCATCCGCATCGCCCTCGGCGAGCCCGCGGCCTATCCCGCGCCGCGCCGGTACGCCCGCCAGGTCTACCTGGAGCACGAGCCCGGGCGGCTCGGCGACGTCACGGTGGACTGGCCGGGCGTCTCACCGGCCTGGGTCGGCGAGGGCGGCCTGTGGCCCGAGGTCGAGCCGGGCGCCCCGGACGACCCGCCCACGCTGCGCGCCGTGCTCGTGCTCAAGGACCGCGGCGCCGAGCTCGGGCCGCTGCACAGCTCCGACGACCGCGCGGTGACGTTCCTCATCGACGCCGCCACCCCGGCCGAGCTGGACGAGCTGGAGATACGCGTGCGGGACGCCGTACGGATCCACCTGCTGGAGACCGCCGGCGTCCGGATGTAGTCGTGGACGCGCGGAGCGCGGCGGGAGGCGATGCGCCTCCCGCCGCGCCCGGCTTTTCAGGTCGCCTACATCAAGGGTCGCCTACACCAGGGGTCAGGGGTAGCTGACCACGTTGACCGGGACGGTGGCCGTGCCCTGGGCCGCGCCGCCCGTGTTGTTGATGACGTGGGCGATCGTTCCGACGCCGCCCAGCGACACCGTGAGCAGGTCATGGAACTTCACACCCGTCTTGTCGGGCACCTCGAAGCCGCGATCGGCGACGATCGAGGGGTCGGTGCTGAAGTTGCAGTAGCTGCCCATGCCCCAGGCCTCGTGCGTGTTCACGTTGTCGGCCACCTTGTAGGCGGCGTAGCCCCGGGTCGAGCCGTTCATCCAGGACGCCTGGTTCGGCGGGTCGTAGGGCAGCTCGTTCTGGAAGAAGATCGTCCTGCCGCCCTCGCCGTTCCAGATCACCTCGTACTTCTTGTAGTGCTCGACGAACAGGCCGTACGCGATGACGTTGTCGCCGTTGACGATCACGCCGGTGTCCGCCGGGTTGGTGTTCCAGCCCACGCCCGCGCCGTGGTCGGCCCGCCACGCCCAGATGTGGTCGATGATCGTGTTGTCGCTGTTCACGACCAGGCTCGTCGTGGCCGAGCCGGGTCCCGCGCCGCCGATCCGGAAGAACACGTCCTGCACCGAGATCGGGTTGGCGGCGTGGCTCCCCGAGGCGCCGTCGGGGCCGATCCGCAGCAGCACCGGCGAGTTGACCGTGCCGGCGTCGAAGAGCAGACCGGCGATCTTCACGCCGTCGACGTCCGCGACATTCATCGCGACGACCCCGTTGTCCGGGATCAGGGTGGCGTAGCCGAGCCCGAGCACCACCGTGTTCGCCCTGGTCACGTTGAGCGTCTGGTTGAGGTGATAGACGCCAGGCGTGAACAGCAGGTTGAGGCCCTGGCTCAGCGCCTGGTTGAGGGTGGCGGCGCTGTCGGACGGCTTGGCGACGTAGAACTGCGTCAGCGGGATCGACGAGCCCGGGGTCGGGCCGTTCGCCCAGGTCACGCCGCTCGAGTTCGTCCGCGGCGACGGGACGAACACGCGGTAGGCGCCGCCCGAGTCCACGTACAGGTACGGCTTCTCCCGGGTGACGGGGCTGGTCGCCAGCGTCGTGTAGGGCGGGTTGGGGAAGCTCTGCGCCGGAGCGCCGACGACGCCGGAGAACACCATGTTCCACACCGCGTTGGTCCAGCCGCCGATGGTGCTGTCGCGGGTGAACCACTGCTGCTGGGAGTACGGGCCGACCGTGCCGTCGATCTTGCTGTCGGCGATGTAGCCGCCGCTGGCCCAGCCGTACCCGTTGGGGGCGAGGTTCAGCCCGCCGCGCACGTGGATCCGCCGGAACGGCGCGGCCTGGGCCACGGCCCAGCGGTCGGTGCCGTTGACCGGCACGACGGCCAGGTTCTCCGCCGACCGCCAGAAGTTCTGGGTGGCGTTGCCGTTGAACCATCCGGCGTCGACGGTGATGTCACCGTTGATCGTCACGTCGTCGGGCGACTGGCCGAGGCCGGAGATCGAGGTGTAGAAGCCGATCTGGGCGTTGAGGCCGCTGTAGGTGCCCGGCTTGAACAGCAGCGCGTAGCGCTCGCTGCCGAACTGGTTCGACTCCTGCTGACTGAAGATCGTGTCGAGCGTGTTCTGGATGCTCGCGCTCGACATCGACGGGTCGAAGATCTTCACGTTCGGCCCGAGGTCGCCGCCACCCGGCAGGCCGGGACCGCCGTCGTCACCGCCGCCGGTGGTGTTGACGGCGAACTCCCAGAGCGAGTAGCCGTACGCCGTGGCCCTGGTCAGGCCGTACATCCGGACGTAGCGGCCGGTCGCCGACACGTCGAGCGACTGCGTCCCGGCGACGCCGTTGACCGTGGCGGTCGCGTCCGACCAGGTGGACCCGTCGGCCGAGACCTGGATCTTGAACGTCTGGGCGCGTGCGGTCTCCCAGTTGAGCACGACCCGGCAGATCTGCTGCGAACTGCCGAGATCCACCTGGATCCACTGCGGATCACTGAACGCGCTCGACCACCGGGTGCCGGCATCGCCGTCGAACGCCGCCGACGCCGGGGACGCGGCGTTCTCGGTCGAGGAGGCCGACGCGGTCTTGCCCTGCGCGACGTTGGTGGTGCCGCAGGTGGTCCCACCGCCACCCGTCTCCGTGTTGACGGCGAACTCCCAGAGCGAGTAGCCGTACGCCGTGGCGCGGGTGAGCCCGTACATCCGGACGTAGCGGCCGGTCGCCGACACGTCGAGCGACTGCGTCCCGGCGACGCCGTTGACCGTGGCGGTCGCGTCCGACCAAGTGGACCCGTCGGCCGAGACCTGGATCTTGAACGTCTGGGCGCGTGCGGTCTCCCAGTTGAGCACGACCCGGCAGATCTGCTGCGAACTGCCGAGATCCACCTGGATCCACTGCGGATCACTGAACGCGCTCGACCACCGGGTGCCGGCATCGCCGTCGAACGCCGCCGACGCCGGCGTCCCGGCGTTCTCGGTCGAGGAGGCCGACGCGGTCTTGCCCTGCGCGACGTTGGTGGTGCCGCAGGCCGCCGCCGCGGCGGTGTAGGTGGCGGGGACGACGCCGGTCACGGCCGCGAAGGTCGCCAGCGCCACGAGCCCGGCCGCGACCAGGCCGGAGCGCCCGCGCCGCCTGCGCGGCCGTCCGTGCGCGGGGTGAGGCGGGGAGGATGGAGGCATGTACGTCTCCTCGGTGCGGAGCCCCTCGGGCGAGGGTGCGGGGGATGAGAGAGGTCCAGCGGCATGAGCGTGCGCCCCCTGATCGCTTATGTCAAGGCTTAGTTCACGACCAGAATTATCGGTTGACTCCGGCGCCCCGGCGGATGTTAGTCTCCGGGAGAGCGCTCTCCAACGTCACGAGTCCGACCGATTCCCCGCCCGTTAACACTGCCGGATCACCCGCGGCCGCCGCTCCCCTTCCCCTCGCGCGGCGCCCGCCTCCGGGGCACTTCGGCGCGCGGCTCGGTCCCGGCATGCACAAGGAGGTCCCGTAAGGCGTGCCTCATCCCCCCGCCACGCGCGGGGTTTCCTACGTCGCCCGGCCGCGTGCGGGGTCGCATGAAGCCCGGCCAGCGCCCGGCCGCGTGCAGGGCCCTTCCGTGAAGCCCGGGCCGTGTCGTCAGCCGGCGGCGGTGATCCGCGCGACCTGCGGCGCGTTCAGGAACTCCTCCAGCACGAGCGTGGCGGCCCCGAGCGCGACCGCGTCGGGGCCGAGGCGGCCCAGCACGATCGACGTCGCGGCGTACGGCTCGGCCAGCGAGTTGGCGGCGGTGGCGCGGCGAATGTCGGGCAGCAGGCTCTCGCCGAGCTGGACCCCCACCCAGCCGCCTATCACGATCTTCTCGGGGTTGATCAGGTTGACCAGGTTGGCCAGGCCCACGCCCAGATAGGTGACGGTCTCCTCGACCACCGAAGAATTCGAGGCCAGTACGCCCGCGAGGTCCTCCTCCCAGTCGCCCCGCGAGGTGACTCCCGCCCGGTCGAGGATGGCCTCGATCCCGATGTACGCCTCCAGGCAGCCGCGGCCGCCGCAGCGGCAGGGCCGCCCGTTCGCCACGATCTTGGTGTGGCCCCACTCCCCGGCGCTGCTGCTGACCCCGCGGAACGTGGTGCCGTCGGCCACGATGGTCGCGCCCACCCCCACGCCGAGCAGCACGATGACCGCCTCCGAGGCGCCCCGGCCCGAGCCGAACCACAGCTCGGCCTGGCCCATCGTCTTGGCGCCGTTGTCCACGTACAGCGGGAGCGAGGTCCCCCGGCGCAGGAGCGCTCCAAGCGGCACGCCGTCCCAGCCGAAGGTCTTGGCGTGGATGACGCCGTCGGCGCCCGGCTCGACTATGCCGGGAACCCCCACGCCGATGCCGAGCACCTGCTCCGGGGACACCCCGGCGTCCGACAGCACGACGTCGACCCCGGCGAGGATGTGCCGGGCGATCAGCTCGGGATCGTGGCGGGCCGGCCGCAGCATGTAGTCCACCTTGGCCCGCTCGGTCATCTCCAGGTCGAACAGCCCGACCCGGACGTGCGTCTCCGCCACGTCGACGCCGACCGCGAAGCCGTACTCGGGGTTGACCCGCAGCAGCACGCGGGGCCGGCCGCCGTCCGACTCCACCTGGCCCGCCTCGATGACGATGTTCTCGCCCAGCAGGTCGGCGGTCATCGTGCTGACCGTGGCGGCGCTCAGCCCGGTGCGGGCGGTGAGGTCGTTTCTGCTGGTCGGGCCGGAGAAGTAGAGCGTGCGCAGCAACACGGCCCGGTTGCCCCTGCGGGTATCCCGAACCGTCCTGCGCTGAGGCCTCGCCATGACCACCCTCCCCGTCGCGACACGGTCATCTTAGTTCAGAGGCGAAAACAAGCACCTCCGCCCTTGTCCGACCTCTTCACCGTGCCATCTCCGGATTACCCGTCCATTACGACGCGGTGTCGTCCCCACCCTTCTTCCAGACCGTGAACTGACACCGCATGCGCCTCTCCGCGGCTACTCCGCTCCGGTGATCGGCTCCCACCCCGTCGCGGACGGCCGCATGGTCGAGGCGTTTCTGGCGAGCAGCGCCGGGACCTCGGACTCGGCGTTCGAGACCGACGTCACGGCAGCGCGAGAACGCCTCCGCGACGAGATGCGGAGCACGCGGCCCGACGCCTGACGGCGGCCACCGGGCGGCGTCAGCAGGAAGACGCGGTCAGCACAGGGTGCCGGCGGCGCGGAGCTCGATGATCGTCTGGCGGGCGAGCTCGCCGAAGTCGTCGCCGCCGGTCGTGGCGCTCCAGCGCTCGTAGGCGATTTTCATGGCCAGCGCGCCCAGTTGCGCGGCCACGGACGCGGTCAGGCCCGGCACTCCGCGCCGCGTGAGCGCGTCGGCCATCGACGCGGTGAGGCCGAGGCCCTTCAGCGCCTCGCGTTCCTGCAGTTCAGGGTGGGCGGCGATCACCGCCAGCCTGCGGGCGGCGAATTCGCGGCGGTCGGGGGTGAAGACCTCCTTCCCGACCACGTCGAGAGCGTGCGCCACCGCCTCCAACGGCGTGGCGGTCGCGGGCGCCTCGGCGATGCCCTTGGCGAGCAGGCCGCTCATCGTGTCTCCGCCGAAGAGCACTTCCCGCTTGTCCGGGAAGTGGCGGAAGAAGGTGCTCTTCGTCAGCCCGGCACGCTCCGCGATCTCGATGACGGTCGTGTTCTCGTAGCCCCGCTCCTCGAAGAGTTCGAGGGCGGCGAGGATCAGTCGTTCCGACGCGTTGGGCTGCCAGCGGGCCATGAGGCAAGTGTACGGGACTTGGTCCCATCACTCATGTATGGTGATGGGACCAAGTCCCATCAGTGCTGTCCGGAGGTCCCCATGAGCCGAGCCGTCGTTTACGAGACGTTCGGAGGTCCCGAGGTGCTGGAGCTGCGCGACGTCCCGGAGCCGCACGCCGGTCCGGGCGAGGTACGCGTCCGCGTGACGGCCGCCGGCCTGAACCCGATGGACTGGATCATCACCTCGACCCCCGAGGCGGCCAAGATGTTCGGTCTCACCCTGCCGTCCGGCTTCGGCTACGACTTCGCGGGCGTCGTCGACGAGGCCGGCGAAGGGGCCTGCGAAGGGGCCGGCGGTTTCGCCGTGGGCGACCGTGTCTACGGAGGCGCGATGGCGAGGGCCGCCGCCGACTTCCTGGTGATGAAGGCTCCGGCGCCCGGCGCGTTGTTCCATACGCCGGACGGCATCGGCGACGAGGTGGCGGCCACGCTCCCGGTGGCCGGTCTGACCGCCGTCGCCGCTCTGGACGCGATCGGCCTGCGATCCGGCGACACCCTCCTGGTCGGCGGCGCGGCCGGCGGCGTCGGCGTGTTCGCCGTACAGCTCGCGCGGCTCGCCGGCGCAAGGGTGATCGGGACCGCCGCGGAGGGCACGTTCGACTTCCTGCGATCACTGGGCGCGGAGCCCGTGACCTACGGACCGGGGCTCGCGGACCGGGTGCGGGCGCTGGCTCCCGGTGGTGTGACCGCCGCGACGGACCTGTTCGGCACCGAGACGGCCGAGGCGGCGCTCGCGCTCGGCGTGTCACGCGAGCGGATCTCCACGATCGCCGCGGGCCCGAACCCTCCCGGCGGCGTACGCGCGACCGGGGGCGAGCAGGCCACCCCTGCCGACCTGGAGCGGATCACCGACGCGATCCTCGCCGGCGCGATCACCGTGCCCATCGCCGCGACCTTCCCGATCGAGCGGATCCGCGACGCCGTGACGCTGCAGGCCGGACGCCACGTCCACGGCAAGATCGTGATCACGCTGTGACTCCGGCCGTCAGGCGCGGGCGGTCGCGAGTTCCTTCATGAGGGTGTCCACGAGGGCGGCGGCGGGGAGGTCGCGGCAGCGGCGGTAACCGTGGCCGCACCACAGCGCCATCGCCTCGGGGTCGCCGTGCTCGGCCGCCGCCCGGCGCAGGCCCTTCGTCAGGTGGTGCACCTGGGGGTAGTACGGGGGCGCCGACGCCTCGTGCTCGGCCATGAACCGGTTGGCCAGGCCGCGTGCCGTGCGTCCGGAAAATGCCCGGGTGAACGCGGTGCGGGTGAAGCGGGGGTCGGCGAGG
This sequence comes from Microbispora sp. CSR-4, assembly GCF_008033685.1. NCBI lineage: Bacteria > Bacillati > Actinomycetota > Actinomycetes > Streptosporangiales > Streptosporangiaceae > Microbispora > Microbispora sp. CSR-4. The sequence continues at coordinate 21,908 of NZ_VJVX01000011.1, read as the reverse complement.
GCGGCCCTGTGCACGGGATGCGTCCCGCTCTCCGGGGTGCGCAGGAACGCCGTGCCCAGTTGCGCGGCGACCGCGCCCGCGGCGAGGGCGGCGGCGACGTCCGCGCCGTCCATGATCCCCCCGGCCGCGACGAGCGGCACATCGGTCGTCTCACGCACGAGCCGCACGAGTTCCGGCAGGTCGTCGGGTGCCGTCCAGGAGTTCGGCCAGTCCGGCGGCGGGGTCAGGAAGGCCGCCTGGTGCCCGCCCGCTCCCGGGCCCTGCACCACCACCGCGTCGGCGCCGGCCTCGGCCGCCGCGACCGCCTCCCACGGGGTGTTGACCATGACCATGATCACGGCTCCGGTGTCGTGGAGACGGGCCGTCACCTCGGGCGGCGGGCAGCCGAAGGTGAAGGAGGCCACCGGCACGCGTTCGTCCACCAGCACGTCGATCTTGGCGTCCCACGCGTCGTCGTCCCAGGCGGGGGCCTCCGGCAGCGTCACGCCGTACCGCTCGGCCTCGGGGGCGAGCTCCTCGCGATAGCGGGCCACCGCCGCGTCGTCACCCGGCTCCCGCCGCGCCGCGAAGTCGGGGACGAAGACGTTCACCCCGAACGGCCGGTCCGTCCGCTCGCGCACCGCCGCGATGTCCCGGCGCACGTCCTCCGCCGTACGGTAACCCGCGGCGAGGAACCCGAGGCCGCCCGCCCCGGACACCGCCGCCACCAGAGCCGGGGTGGACGGGCCGCCCGCCATGGGCGCCTGGATGATCGGGCTCGACGGCCCGAAGGGAAGGGCGCGACCGGTCACGGTGCCTCCTCACTCGTCTGGACAGCAGCCTAGAACGCGGTCGACGAGCGCTCCGGCGGCCCCCGTGTAGTCGGCGGGGTCGAACAACCGGGCCAGGTCGAGCCCTTCGGGCACGGGCAGGAGCTCCTCCAGCACCTCGGCCACCGGACGCCCGGACGCGGCGGCCTCCGCGGACGCCTCCCCGAGCAGCCGCTTGGCGGCGACCTTCCCCAGCACCGGCGCGAGCACGGCCGCCGCCCGTTCGGTGACGGTCAGGCTGCCGGTGAGCGCGAGGTTGGCCCGCATGCGCTCGGGGAACGCGACCAGTCCCTCGGCCAGCTCGGCCGTCACGGCGGCGGCCCCGCCGACCAGGCGCAGGCACTCGCGCAGCGGCTGCCACTCGGCGTGCCAGGCGCCGGCGGGCCGTTCGTCCTCGGCGAGCAGGCACTGGTGGAGGCTCGCGGCGAGCGCGGGCACCTGGATCGCCGCCGACCGCACGAGGGTGGCGAGGACCGGGTTGCGCTTGTGGGGCATCGCCGACGACACGCCCCGGCCGGGGGCGGCAGGCTCCACGACCTCGGCCACCTCGGTGCGCGACAGCGACTGCACGTCAACCGCGATCTTCCCGAGCACCCCGGCGGCGAGGGCCAGCGCCCCGGCGAGGTCGGCGATCGGAATGCGCAGGACATGCCAGGGGACCACCGGCTCGGCCAGCCCCACCTCGGCCGCGAACGCCGCGATCAGCCGGTCCGGGTACGACTCCGGGCCGGGCACCCCCGCGATCCGCGCGTACTCCACGTAGCCCGCCAGCGTGCCGGCCGCGCCGCCGAGCTCGGCGGGCAGCTCCGCGCGCACCCGGCGCAGCCGGGCCGCGGCCTCGCGTACGGCGTGCAGCCACCCGGCCGCCTTCAGGCCGAAGGTTGTGGGCACCGCCTGCTGGGTCAGCGTGCGGCCCGGCATGAGCGTGTCGCGGTGCCGCGCCGCGAGCCCGGCGAGCGCGGTCGCGGCACGATCGAGGTCGGCGGTGATCAGATCGAGGGTCCGCGCGGCCACCAGCATGGCGGCCGTGTCCATGATGTCCTGGCTCGTCGAGCCGCGGTGCACATATTCGGCCGCGGCCGGATCCACCACCGCCACGGCCGCCGTCAGGTCCTCGACCAGCGCCACGACCGGGTTGGCCGCCTCGCGGGCGCGCAGGGCCAGGGCCGCGAGGTCGAGGCCGCCCGCCTCCGCCACCTTGCCGATGGTCTCCGCGGCCTCCATGGGGACGACCCCGAGCCGGGCCTGCGCGCGGACCAGGGCGGCCTCCGCGTCGAGCATCGCGCGCAGCCACGCGCCGTCGCCGGTCGCCCGCTCCGCCGCCGAACCCACCCGCACCGGGGCCAGCAGGCCCATATCCAGCTCGTTCATCACACACCCGCCCGGGTCGCGGCGCACGCGGAGGCGGCGAGAGCCGTACGGGGTCCGGGGGCCACGCGTGCGACGCGGCGGCGGTCCGGCAGGGCACGCGCGGGCGTCAGCGCGAGCACGCTGCGGGCGATGGCGTCGGAGTCGCCGAGGATCACGGAGTTCACCCCCGGCCGCACGCCCGCGGCCGTCACCCAGTGGACCGACTCGGTGGGCACGCCGTACGCGAACCGCCGCGGGTGGGCCCGCCCGTCCGCGTCGAGCAGCCGGTAGGGCCGGCGGGTCCCCGCGAGGCCGCCCGTCTCGTAGCCGGTGTCGCCGCGCCGCCCGCCGATCACGTACGCCCGGCACTGGCCGGTCCGCAGCAGGTGACGCAGCAGGGGGTCGGCCGTGCGCCGCAGGTCGATCTCGGGCAGCCGCGCCTCGACGAGCACCCTGGCCCGTACGGCGGAGCCCGGCACGGCGGCCGACTCGGCCTCGAAGACGCCGTCGCGGGCGTGCACCCGCATGCCGGGACCGATGACGGTGAGCACACCGGCCTCGATGAGCGCGATCATCTGCTCCACCCGCTCGGCCGGCGGCCCGATGGACAGGAACGCGTTGAGCGGCGTGTACCACCGGTCGAGGTCGTCGCGGTGGGAGCGCCCGGTGAGCCCGCCGTGGTCGACCACCTGCCTGACCTCGTTGCGCAGGTCGCGCAGCACGTCGAGGGCGGCCTTCAGCGGCCCGCTCACGTTGCCCGCGCGGGCCTGGGTCAGGTCGGTGCGCAGATAGGCGGTCAGCCACTCGCGCCAGTCGTCGGGCCCGGTGAAGCCGATGCCCCGGTAGGGCTCGGCGACGCGCTCCCAGTCCCACCGGACCGCCTCGCCGATGCCGAAGGCGTCGAGCGCCTTGGCCTCCCCGGGGTCGCCCCAGGAGAAGGCGAGGTAGGCGGCGCGGAAGCGATCGGCCACACACTCGCACTCCCGCCGCGCCAGCAGCGTGGCGTAGTAGACGGTCTCGACCTCCTTGGCGATCAGCGGCCACAGGTCGGCGCGGAAGTCGAGCCCGCCGCGGGCGGCCGAGCGCGCGGCCAGCGACGCGATCCTGCCCGGCGTGAGCAGCAGCGGCTCGTGCCTGCCCTCGACGCCCTTCTCGTTCTCGCCCCGCGACTGATACGGAATGCCGCGGCGCGATCCGGCGTACAGGCGGGGCTCCTGGCCGGAGGGCCGATAGACGAGGCGGCCCTCCTCACCCCGCTCGAACCGGCCGCCGCGCCCGATCGTCAGCAGCGCCATGTGGTCGAAGAAGTTGAGCCCGAGGCCGCGCAGCAGCACCGCCTCCCCGGGACGTACGTCGCCGAGGTCGACATCGGCGGGGTTTGCGGGCGGCACGTGGACCAGGTCGTGGGCGGCGGCGTACGCGGCGGCCTCCCGCTCGGCGTCCGTGGGCTCGACCGGCAGGTGCCCCTGCGCCAGGACCACCGCGTCGAGCGAGCCGAGCACGGTGCCGTCCTCCAGCACCACCCGCTGCGCGCCGGTGCCGGGCACGTCGTCGAGCGCGGTCGCCCGGGTGGCGTGCACCCGCACCTCCACCTGCCGGGGCGCCCGCGCGACCACCCGCTCGAACACCCAGCGCAGGTAGCGGCCGTAGAAGGCGCGGGTGGGGTAGGTGTCGGGCCCGAGCCGCCGCGCCTCGGCGAGCACGTGCTCCTCGACGCCGTCCGGGAAGAGCACCAGGTGGCGCGCCCACTCGTACAGGCTCGGGCCGGTCTCCAGCGGCCCCCGTATGTCGACGCTGGGGTCGGTGAAGAGCGTGACCTGCGAGGCGACGGTGTTCATCAGTAGCTGCCCCGGCTGGTCGGTGCGCCACACCTGGCCTGCCCCCGGCGGGTACGGATCGACGACGTGCACCAGGAGGCGTGCCCGCGGCGGCAGCCGGCGCGCGTTGGCGCACAGCCGCTCGATCACCGACATGCCGCGCGGCCCCGCTCCGATCACGCACACCTCGAACGGCCGGGTCGATCGTGTCGTCGTGTTCATCCGCTCCTCCGGTTCCCCTCAGTTCCGATCAGGTCGTGAGACGAGGATGCGGTAGCGAAGCCTTCGTGAGGTATGTCACATTTGGCGAGGCGGTGTTAAGCATTGCTTCATGCATGACGTGACGCGGCTGGCGGCGCTGGTGGCGGTCGCCGAAGCCGGTTCGATCACCCGGGCGGCGGCCCGCCTCGGTTACACGCCGCCCGCGCTGTCGCAGCAGATCGCCAAGCTGGAGCGGGAGGCGGGAGCCGCACTCGTGATCCGGCACCGCCGCGGCGCCACCCTCACGGCGGCGGGCGAGCTGCTGGTGGAGCACGCCCGGCGGGTGCTCGACGAGCTCGAACGGGCCCGCCACGGCCTGTCCGCGCTCGCCGGCCTGTCCGGCGGGCACATCACGATCGGCACCTTCACAACCGCAGGCATCCACCTGTTACCACCGGTGCTCGCGGCGTTCCGGCGGGCTCACCCCGCCGTGGAGGTGAATGTGAAGGAGTACGAACCGCCGTCGGGGCTGCCCGCGCTGGCCACCGGCGAGGCGGATCTCGTGCTCACCCACACCTACGAGCATCAGCCCGACCCCGCACTCCCCTCGGGGGTCACCGTCGAGGCGCTGCTGGTGGAGGAGCTGGTGCTGGTGGCCGCCCCCGGGCACGCGCTCACCGATCCGGCCGAGCCGCTGCCGTGGCCCGAGCTCGCCGGGCGACCGCTGATCAGCGGCTCCCGCGGGCTGGCCAACCGGGAGGCGCTCGAGGCGCTGTTTCGCCGCGAGGGGCTGGCGCCGCCCGTCGTGGCGTACGAGACGGGCAACTACGGCATGTCCTGCGCCCTCGCCAGCGGGGGCATGGGCCTCGCCCTCGTGCCGAGGACCGTGGCCGACCTGGCGGAAAACCCCCTCAGCGTACGGCGGCTCGCCCCGCCGGGCCTGCACCGGACGATCAGCCTGGCCTGGCGGTCCGACGACAGGTCTCCGGCGCTGGCGACCATGCGTTCGCTGTTCAGGAACACCGGCAAGACGACACCCCGGCGGCCCCACGAGGAGCCGCCGAGGTGAGGAGCGCTCAGTCGAACTCGGGGTCGGTGGTGCGGCTGCGCTTCATCTCGTAGAAGTACGGGAACTTCGCCATGGCCAGGGCGCCGTCGAAGATGCGGACGGCCTCCTCACCGCGCGGAATGCGGGTCATGACCGGGCCGAAGAACGCCACACCGTCGATGTGGATCGTGGGCGTGCCCACCTCGTCGCCGACCGGGTCCATGCCCTCGTGGTGCATGCGGCGCAGTGCCTCGTCGTACTCGTCGGTGCCGGCGGCGTCGGCCAGCTCGACCGGCAGGCCGACCTCGGCGAGCGCCTCCTTGGCGACGACTCCGTAGTCCTTGTTGTCCTGGTTGTGAATGCGGGTGCCCATCGCGGTGTAGAGGTCGCGCAGCACGCCCTCGCCGTGCTGCTGCGCGGCGGCGATGCACACGCGGACCGGGCCGCGCCACCGGGGCACCGCCTCGCGGTAGAAGTCGGACAGGTCCTCCTTGCCCTCGTTGAGCACGGAAAGACTCATCACCCGGAACCGCAGGTCGATATCGCGCTGCTTCTCGACCTCCAGAATCCACCGCGACGTGACCCACGCGAAGGGGCAGACGGGGTCGAAGTAGAAGTCCACTCGGGGACGGCTGCCCGCTCCGGCCTGGTCGGCGGCGCTGTCGATGTCGCTCATGAAAACACTCCTGACGAACGGGGTGGGGGGGCCGGTTTCGCGAGCGTATCCAATGACGGGAAGGCGACGACACCGGTCTCGACCCCTTAAAGCACGACCGGCTTCCCCCTATTTCCGGGCAGCCGGTGGCGTTCCCGCCCACCCTGCTCTCTAGGGTGGTTTCGTGACCGAGTTGCAGAAGAACGCGGCCGCCCTGCGGGCGCTGCACGTGCCCGGCGACCCCGTCGTGCTGCCCAACGCCTGGGACGCCGCGTCGGCACGCGCCGTCGAGGCGGCCGGGTTCCCCGCCGTCGCCACCGGTAGCGCCGCCGTCGCCGCAGTCCTGGGCTACGAGGACGGGCACGACGCTCCCGCCGACGAGATGTTCGCGGCCGTGGCCCGCATCAGCCGGGTCGTGACCGTCCCCGTCACCGCCGACGTGGAGCGCGGCTACGGCCTGAAGCCCGCCGAGCTCGTCGAACGGCTGGCCGCCGCGGGCGCCGCGGGCTGCAACCTGGAGGACTCCGACCCGGCGACCGGCGCGTTGATCGACGCCGCCGAGCAGGCGGACTTCCTGGCCGCCGTGCGGGCGGCGGCGGACGAGGCCGGCACCGGCCTGGTGATCAACGCCCGCGCGGACACCTTCATCCACGGCTCCGGAACCCCGGACGAGAGGCTCGCGGCGGCGATCGACCGGGGCCGCCGCTACCTCGCGGCCGGCGCCGACTGCGTCTATCCGATCCTCGCGGGCGATCCCGAGGTGATCGGCGCGCTCGCCCGGGAGATCGGCGGCCCGGTCAACGTGCTCATGCGGCCGGGCGTGCCGTCCATCCGCGACCTCGCCGCCCTCGGCGTGGCCAGGATCAGCTTCGGCCCCGGCATCCACCGGGCGACCCAGGCGCTCACCACCCGCATGCTGGACGCCATCGCCCGGGGAGACGACCCCTTCCCGTCCGCCTGACCACGCCGGCCCGCCTACGGCTCGCCGTACGACCAGCCCGACCAGCGCTCGACCCGGACGAGGATCGCGGGCCCGGCCGGGGGCCGATCGCGATACTGGGCGTACTTGCGCACCAGCCACGCCACGGCCCGCTCGCGTTCGTCGCCGCCCTCCACGACGCGGGCGTGCCCGTCGGCGCGCACCCACCACAGCCGTTCCCAGTCGTCCTCGTAGTGGTCGGCCAGCAGGCAGACGCGGGGATTGCCGCGGATGTCGCGCAGCCGTCGCAGGTCGGTGGTGGTCTTCGGCTTGTGGTCCACCGCCGTCACCACGGTGCCCTTCTCGCCGTCCGGCAGCACGGCGAACGTGACCGGGACGAGCCGCGGCGCGCCCCCGGCCCCGACGGTCGCGAGGCGGGCCACCCGGGCCTGCTCGAACAGCTCCCTGGCCCGCTCCTCGGGCACTCTCACCTGGCCAGCCTACGCACGGTGAACACGTACGTCGCTTGATCGTTTTTATGCGGCGGCCTATGGTGTCGGCCATGGAGGCATCTGAGTTACTCGAGCGGGCCCGCTCGCGCGCATCCGACCCCGAAGACCCTCTGGAAATCCTGTCCGCCGCGATCACCCTGTGCCGGGACCTGTCCGGCGAACCGGGTGGCGAGGTGGACGCCCTGCTCGATCTCGCGGTGTGCCGGGCCCGCGAGGCCGGCGCGTCCTGGACCGCCATCGGTGAGCGGTTCGGGTTCATCAGGCGAAGCTCGCGCAGGCGTTTCACGCCCGCCTTCGCCCACCGGCACCTGGTCAACCGCCGTATGAAGCGCGACGCCGCCTGCTCCTTCTGCCGCAGGCCGCCGGGTCCGCGCGTCCACATGGTCCACGGCGAGGGCGGGCGCATCTGCGACCGCTGCGTGGCACTGGCCGGAAACATCGTCGCCGGGCTGGCCCGCCGCGGCCGCTGACACACCCCGTCAGGTGACGGTGAGCCGCCGCGCGTAGCGCTCGTCCCGCCACAGCTCCTCGCGGAGCACCTCCGCCAGCGTCGTCGCCGCGTCGTGCACGTCGGCATAGCGCAGGTAGAGCGGGGCGAAGCCGAACCGGACGAAGTCCGGCTCGCGGTAGTCGCCCACCACCCCACGGTCCGCGAGCGCGCGCACCACGGGATAACCCTGCGGGTGACGGTAGCTGACCTGGCTTCCCCGCCGCTCCGGGTCGCGCGGGGAGGCCAGGGCGAGCCCGAGCCCCGGGTCCACGAGATCGTCCAGCAGGTCGATGAACAGCGAGGTCAGGGCCACGCTCTTGGCTCTGACCTCGTCCAGGTCCACCCGCTCCCAGATGTCGAGCGACGCGTTCAGCGCGGCGTACGACAGGATCGGCGGGCTGCCGGTGGCGAAACGCCGCACACCGGGCGCGGGGCGATAGTGCGGTTCGAAGTCGAACGGCGCGGCGTGCCCGTGCCACCCCGACAGCACGTTCTGGACGGCGTCCTGGTGACGCGGCGCGACGTAGAGGTACGCGGGGGCGCCGGGTCCTCCGTTGAGGTACTTGTAGGTGCAGCCGACGGCGAAGTCGGCCTCGCCCACCCGCACGGGCAGCGCCCCGGCGCTGTGGCACAGGTCCCAGACCATGAGCGCGCCGGCCGCCCGCACCAGCTCCGTCACCGCCGTCATGTCCCTGGCCGCGCCGGTCCGGTAGTCCACGTGCGACAGCAGCACGAGCGCCACGTCGTCGCCGAGGGCGTCCTCCAGCGAAGGGCCGCCCTCGCCGATGTCCCGGATCTCGTACGCGCCGAGCGCCCGGGCGGCGCCCTCCACGACGTACCGGTCCGTGGGGAAGTTGTCGAGGTCGGAGACGATCACGTGGCGGCCGGGCCGCAGCGGGAGGGCGGCCGTGACCACCTTGAAGATGTTCACCGAGGTCGAGTCGCCCGCCAGCACGTCGCCGGGACGCGCTCCGATCAGGGGCGCGATGCGGTCGCCGGTGCTCTGCGGCATGTCCCACCAGCCGGCCGTGTTCCAGCTCGCCCCGAGATGCACCCCCCACTCGGTCTCGACCGTGTGCGCCACCCGCTCCGGTGTACGCCTCGGCAGCGCGCCGAGCGAGTTGCCCAGCAGATAGACGACCCCGGGAGGCAGCGAGAACTCGTCCCGGAACTCCCGGAGCGGGTCCTTGGCGTCGAGGTCCTGGCATTCGGCCCGGCTGAGTACCATCGGCAACTCCTTCGTCACCGCATTATGTACCGAAATATCCGATCTTGTCGTAGTCATGATGACGGAGCGTTCCCGGCACCGGCAATAGCGGAAGGGACCGTTCCATGGATGCGGACGGCTATAACCCCCAGAGATCGCCACACCGGCACGATCAGCCAAAAGTAAGCACAAGACGCACCCAAGACTCTGTGCGATCGTGGACAAGACGGGGCAAGTTCTCTGGAGACGCCAAACCCCCGTTGGTGACAGAGGGTGATCAAACGTGACGGAGTCCCCGTCGGTGCATCACGAGTCCCCGATCTATCGCCGCATCGCCGACCGGCTGCGCGATCAGATCCTGTCCGGAGCGCTCGGTGACGGCGACCGGCTACCGGGCGAGAACGCACTCATGAAGGAGCACGGCATCGCCCGGGCCACGGCACGGCAGGCGCTCGCCGTGCTCATCAACGAAGGGCTCGCCGTGCCGAAGCGGGGATCGGGCGTCTACGTGCGGCTGTTCCGCCCTATCCGCCGCCACGGGTCGCGCCGGCTCTCCCGGGAGCAGTGGGCCCAGGGCCTGGCCATCTGGGACTCCGACACCCGTGGCCGGTCGTACGTCGTGGACGAGGTGACGATCCTGCGCGAACCGGCGAACGAGCAGGTCGCCCGCGTGCTCGGCACCGGCGAGGTATGGGTGCGCCGCCGCCGCTACTCGGTGGACGGCCGTCCGGTGCAGCTCGCGGCCTCCCACTTTCCCGCCGATCTCGTGGAGGGCACGGCCGTCGTCCTGCCCGACACGGGCCCGGGCGGGGTGTACGCCCGGCTTGGCGAGCTCGGCCGGCCTCCCGTCCACTTCAGCGAGGAGGTGCGGGCCCGGATGCCGCTGCCCGGGGAGGCCGAGTCGCTGAACCTCCCGGCCGGCACACCGGTGATCGCCGTCACCCGGGTCGCCTTCGCGGAGGGAGGCGTGCCCGTCGAGGTCAACGAGATGATCCTGGACGCGGCGTCGTATGTACTCCAGTACGACTTCGACGCCTAGGTCAAGAGGCAACGTTGACCTGTCTGTACCGATCATTGATTTCTCTAGAGATGTCCCGCACCTTGAGGTGGAGAGGTCAAGAGCACTAAGAGCACCCGGGCATGAGGCGAGGGAAGGTGTACGGATGTCCTTGGACCGACGCCTCGCCGAGATAGCCCGGGAGTTTCCGGAGTGGACGATCTGGCGGAGCGACGCGGGCCGGTGGTGGGCGACCCGGCACCACCCGCTCACCTCCGCGCAGCGGACGGCGGGATGCGCGATGACCATCGACGCCGACGAGCCCGACGGGCTGCGTGAGCTGCTGCGCGAACAGGAGGCGCGCGCCGCCGATCCATGAGCGCGGAAGCCCCCGACCCGATCGGGGGCGGGGGCTTCCGCTACCAGTCCGCTATCAGTCCTCACCCGCGTCACCGCAGCCGGGCCGGGCTCACGTCGCGCTTACTGACCGGCGACCGACTCGCCGTTCGGCGTGGCGCGGCGCACCCGGCCGAGGTTGACGTCGGTGTCCTCGGGCGACGACGGCATGCCGTGCCCGTTCTCGTGGTGCCCGTCGTGACCGTTGGCGTGGCGTCCGTCGTCCACGATCAGGACCGCGTCGTCCTCGTCGCCGTCCATCTGCCCCTCACCGGCGGCGGCGTCATGTGCCTCGGGCCCGGACGGCACGGCCTCCAGGGCCTGCTGCGGGTCATCGACCGGCGCGTGCGGCTGCTGCCCGTGCGCCTGCCCGTGCGCCTGGTCGTGCGGCTGCTGCTCGTGCGGCTGATCGGGCCGGTGCTGGTCGTGTCGCTGGTCGGGCGCGCCCGCGGGGATGGCGTGCACCTGCGGCGGGGGCGGCAGCACGGCGGCCTCGTCGATCAGCGGTCCCGCCGCGCTCTCGCGGTGCATCAGGTCGCCGAGCACCGAGCCGATCTCGTTGAGCCGGCGCACGACCTCCGCGTGGGTGTCGGTGAGGTAGGCCACCCGGCGGCCGGTGTGCTCGTCCAGCGCGTTCACCCGCTGCTGCGCCGCCGCCAGCATGGCCTCGGCCTGCCCGCGCGCCTCGGCGAGCAGCCGCTCCGCCTCCATCCGGGCGGCGGTGAGCTGCCGCTCCCCCTCCGCGCGGGCGGTGCGCAGCGTCTCCTCCGCCTCCGCACGGGCCGAGCCCAGCGTCTGCTCCGCCTCCGCGCCCGCCTGCGCCAGCAGCCGCTCCGACGTGGCGCTGGCGTCGGCGACACGGCGCTCGGCCTCCTCCTGCGCGGCGGCCCTGATCGCGTCGGCCTGCTCACGGGCCGACGTCACCAGCCGCTCGGCCTCGGCCATCGAGCTCTCGCGTACTCGCCTGGCCTCCGCCTCGGACGCCTCCTTGTTGGCCGCCGCCTCCTCCTGCGCCAGCTTGAGTATCTGGCTCAGCCGCTCCCCCAGCTCGTCGGGGTTCTGCGGCGACTCCGCCATCCTCCGCCGCGCGTCGGCCAGCTCCAGGCGGGTCTGCTCCGCCTGGTCGATCGTGCGGGCGAGCCGTTCCTCCAGGTCCCGGATCTGGTTGCGGGTCCGGACCATGTAGTCGTGGACCTGCCTGCGGCTGTAGCCGCGCATCACGACTTCGAAGGAGTCGTCACTCATCAGGTCGGGGAAGTTGTCGGTCTGATTCGTCATGAGAAACCCTGGGGTTGGAGATAACGACGGTAAACGCAGCCAGGACACGACTTTCCTGCTATCCGTCGCACATCGCAACCTGAACGCCCCGAGCGGTCAGCGAAACCGGGACACACGCCGGGCCCGGCCCGAGGGCCCGTGGAATCATAAGCCCATGCCGTACATCGCCGACCTGGACGACGACGCCACACCGATCATCCACCCCGAGGCGTGGGTGGCCCCGGGGGCGGTGATCGTCGGGAGGGTGCGGCTCGGACGCGGCGCGAACGTCTGGTACGGCTCGGTGCTGCGCGGCGACGACGAACGCATCGAGGTCGGCGACGAGGTCAACATCCAGGACCTGTGCTGCCTGCACGCCGATCCCGGGGAGCCCGCGATCCTGGAAGACCGGGTGAGCCTCGGTCACCGGGCGATGGTGCACGGCGCGCACGTCGAGACCGGCGCGCTGGTGGGCATCGGTGCGGTCGTGCTCGGCGGGGCGGTCGTCGGGGCCGGGTCCCTGATCGCGGCGGGGGCCGTCGTGCCGCCCGGCCGCCGCATCCCGGCGGGCGTGCTGGTCGCGGGCGTCCCGGGAAAGGTCGTCCGCGAGCTCACCGACGACGACCGCGCCTCCTTCGCTCGGACGCCGGATAACTACCTCGCCAAGGCCCGCCGTCACGCCGCGGCCTCGGTTCGGTCCCGATGAGCGTGCCGGTCAGCGCCAGGTGGTCCGACAGCTCCGGGTCGGTCCTGACGACCTCGGCGCCGCCCGGACGGTAGTCGGCCTCGCTCGCGAAGATGTAGTCGATCTTCCGGCCGCCGCGTGTGGTGTGCTCGCCGCCCCGGCGCGCGACCCCGCACGGCTCGGCGTCGACCTCGGTGTAGCCGCCCTGGCCGAGACCCATGCCGTACACGTCGGTGAGCTGGTTGTGGCCGGGCTCGCGGTTGAAGTCCCCGGTGAGGATCACCGGGGCGTCCCCGGCGTACGCCGACACCAGATCGACGACCTGACGCGGGGTCTCGGTGTCGGAGATGTGGGTCACGCAGCAGACCGACCGGCGCGGGCCGACCCGGCCGGTGGCGCACAGCAGGCCGCGCGGGTGGATCGTCTCACCCGGTGTGGACGGGGCGTGGTCGGCGCGCAGCAGCCGCCGCAGCGGCGGCGGGCCCTCGATGCCGTTCTTCAGCGCCAGCGCGATGCCGAAGGTCTTGCCGTCCGGCGGGACCGTGTCCGGGGTGAGGTCGCTCCACAGTGTGCGGCACCGGTCTTCGCGGCCCGGCCCGCCGCCCTTCGCGTAGCCGTACCAGACCAGCCGATAGCCGGGCAGCGCACGCTTGAGCAGGCCCACCTGGGCGTAGCACATCTCGGTGAACGAGGCGACGTCCACGTTCCTCGACCGGATCAGCGCGGAGACCTGACCTGCCCAGGTCTTTCGGCGCTCGGGGGTGAGGTCGCGTACGCAGGTGCCGGCGCTGTTGCCCGCCGCGCAGACGTTGTACGTGAGGACGTTCACCCGATAGGTGTCCGCCGCCGATGGAAGACCGGCCACCACAAGCGCAACAACCGCCACTCCTGCGATAAATACCCCCATACACGGAGAAGCTAGTCAGAGGTGGATCAACCCACCCAGGCACCTGTGGTGAAATTTCCGACATTGATTGCCCAGACGGGCGCGGCCACCGCGAGATAGGCCATCATGACCCAGGGCCTTCGGCTTCCGACGACGCCCACGGAGATGTAGAGCGGCCACCACAGCAGCGACGCCCGGCCCACCGACATGTAGAACGACGACATCGCCAGCAGCGCCACCGCCTGCGGCGCCAGATAGGCGAGATCGGGCCAGTTGCGCCGCACCAGCCGCGCGATGATCAGCAGAACCAGCACGAGCGCCGACAGGATCTCCTCGCGATACGACGTCGCCAGGACGGGCTCGTTGAGCGACCTGTGCCAGGTGTCGATGAAGACGTTCCACGGCAGCTCGGGATAGCGGCCCCAATACTGCGCCTCGGCCGACTTCCAGGCCATCAGGTCGCCCGTACGGTTCCAGAGGTAGATCATGTAGGCCAGCACCGGCACACCGGGCAGCAGCAGCCACGGCGCGTTCCGCCATCCGCGCGGGGCGCGCAGGCCGTCACGTGAGACGAGGAACATCACGAGCAGGCCGAAGGCGAGGAAGAGCCCGGAGATGCGCATCGACGCCGCGAAGGCGGCGCACACGGCGGCGGCCTCCCAGCGGCCCCGCCGGGCCAGCAGCCACGCGGGGATGGCCAGCGCGAGGAACGGCGCCTCCGTGTAGCCGGCCATCAGGAACACCGCGAACGGGCTGAGGAAGAACGCCAGCACGGTCCAGTGGCCGCTGCCCTCCCGGTAGGACTCGCTCAGCCGCGACAGCGCCACCGCCACGACGGCGGTCGCGACGAACGAGATCAGGACGAGGGCGAGCCTCATGTCCGGGATGACCAGGTGCAGCACGCGCAGCAGCAGCGGCAGGCCGGGGAAGAACGCGACGAGCCGCGGCGCGTCGGGGTCGTCCGGCCGGCCGTCGTAGCCGTACTGCGCGATGTCCATGAAGTTGTAGGAGTCGTACCGGTTGAACCGGTCGAGGATCGGGTCCTCCGTGCGGCCCGGCGCCGCGAGGATCAGGTAGATGTACGACGCGACCTGCCAGAAGAACCAGATGAGCAGGGCCGTGCGGTCGGACGACCGCATGAGCCACCACACCGCCCAGCGTTCCCTGCGCGCGTGCGGCCCCGTCTGCTCGCCGGTCGCCGCGCCGCCATAGGTGTCCACGGGCGCCATCTTCTCCGATGCCTCGTCCGCGTCCCGCTCTCGGGCTGCCCCGGCCTCCTGGATCTCCGTCACGAGCACCTATGGAACCCGTCACGGCTGCCCATGCCAAGTGGCGGGCGCTCCCGGAGATACCCTCCAACCCGGGGAAATACGCATATGTCCTGCTCACCGCCTCCCGGCGCGTGAAACTTTCACCGACGGCCTCCGCCCGCCGCTCCTCCACCCCACCGCGCTCCCGCCGCCTCCCGGACCGGGGGGCTACCATCGGATCCAGCGAGGGGACCGCCGGGTTCGTCCCGGCATCGTGTGCCCCGGAGGGCATCGGTCAGGGGCCTGGCCGCCGCCTGCTCCGGCCGCCTCATCCGGGATAAGCGAAAGCCGTCCTCTCCGAGGACGGAGGACACTGCCGCGTGCACTGGGACGGGTTCACCACGATGGAGCGCGACGTGCGCGCCGTCGTCGGCGACCCCCGGTGGACGCTGCTCCCCCCGGTCACCCGCGCGCACACGCTGGCCCAGCGGGCCCTGGTCACCCCCGACGGCGCCCGGTGGCTGTTCGGCGCGCACGCCCGCTGGTATCGCCTCGACCGCGTGGACGGCCGCTGGCACCTGTCCGCTCCCCCGGCCCATCCCGCCGTACGCGCCGCCGCGCGGCCGAGCCCGCCCGGCGTGGCCATCCCGCCCGTGCTGATCCCCACGGGCCCCGACTTCGCGTACGACCGCGGGTCCACCCAGGGGTTCGTCGGCCCGGACGTCCCGCACGAGATCACCGAACGGCTCCGCGCACTGCTGCTCGCCCACCGCGGGCTGCGCCGGGAGGACTTCCCTCTCGACGGCAGCGTCTACCAGCAGGTCTTCGCCCGCGACGTGGCCTCGACCGTGGCCGCCGTGTGGGGCACGATCATGTGGTGCGCCTACGCGCCCGCCTTCGACGGCAACGAGGTCATGCTGTCGATGTTCGGCGAGTTCCTGGCCCGGCCGCTGCCCGGGGACGACTGGGTGCGCTGGCTGCCCATGGGCTCGCTCGACGCGCTCGTGGGCCTCTACGCCGAGCGGATGCGCTCCGGCGCCGGGGAGGCGGGCCTGCGGCTGGCCGGGCTGATGGCCGAGACCGCCACCGTGCTGCGCGCCGACCCCCGGTTCCGCCCGCGCGCCGACGCGCTGATCGCGATGGCCGAGCCGCTGCTCGGCAGCCCCTGGCTGGACCAGCACGCCATGCCCAGTGGCGCCGTACGGCAGGCCTGGCTGGCGCGCTGCCCGCCGCACCTCGTGCCGGCCACGCTCCCCGAATGGGCGCCGGGCGAGCACTTCCGGCACACGCTGTACGACCTGGTGGAGGCCCTGGGCTACACGGCCGCGCGCGGGATGGATCCGCGGGCCGTGGCGGCCTCGCTGCTCGCCGCCGACGTGGCCGGCGTGTGCGGCGTGTCCGAGCCCGCCTGGGCGGCGCCGGGCAGCTCGTACACCGCACAGGTGGTCACCGCGCTCTATCCGTGGATGGACGACGAGCTCCGGCAGGCCCTCTATCTCGCGCTCGCCGAGCCTGCCCATCCGCTGCGGGGCTGCTGGCCGGCCGGCGGTGAGCTGCCGCCGGGGCTGATCCCACCCGATCGGGAGACGGCCGCCGCCCTGCTCGGCTCCGCGTACGCGGCCGGCCTGGCCTGGTGTGCCCTGACCGGCACGCCCGCGCCGTCCGAGGGCTTCGCGGTGTGCTCCGCGGTCGTGAAGTGCTTGATCCACCAGCGGGACGACCCGCGTCCGCAGGAGGCGGCGGATCGGCGCAGGCCCGACCTGGACGAGTCGGGCAGTTGGCTGTTCGAAACCTCCAATTCGGATATTTCGTCCTTACCTCCGCTTTAGCAATCCCTTCCCCCCATCACCGTCTTTTTCATCGAATTGTGATCTCAGTATCGGGGAAATGGTCCCGGAGGGACGAGGGGTGCGGGTCGGAATGGTCACGATGGGCCATGTCGCGGCAGGGTACCCGGACGTAACCTCGTGATGGGTGTGGGCTGCGGAAGGAAGGACGACGCGGTGGGGCACGATGACCTGGACTCTCGGGTCCACGACCGTGTCGCGTTGGACGAAATCGCGCTCTACGCCGAGGTGCTGGAGGCCGTGAACATCACGGAGAACCGACTGACCTTGGAAGAGCTCGACAACGCGCTCGGATTGCGGACTTCGGCGAGCCGCTGAAGGCACTGAGGGCACGGACCGTCCCGGGCATCTGGTGGGCCCGGGACGGTTTGCTCGACCGAAATGACCCGTCCAAGACGGCGGTCAGGGCGCCCAGTGCCGCCATGAGCAGGAGCCCGCTGCAGATGGTCACCGGGATCGGCGTGCCGGGGCGTAGGGGTCCTGGTGACCGGCGTCCTCGTCGTCCGCCCGCTCGTACGGGCGGTCGAAGCCGTCACGAACGGGCAACCGCCAATGGGTCGTCACACCGGCCGTCATCCACCCGCCGTCACGCACCGGCGGTCAGGCACACGGGGTCAGGCACACGGGGTCACGATCAAGCAGGGGCGAACCGACCGCGACGCGCCGGAGCGACACCCTGACGACCCGAAGCCATGACGTGACCCGGAATCATGACGTGACCCGGAATCATGACGTGACCCGGAATCATGACGTGACGACCGGGAGCCATGACCTGCGGGCCGGAATCATGACCTGACGAGCCGGGCGATGGCCGCCGAGGCCTCCT
The DNA here is from genome assembly GCF_008033685.1 of Microbispora sp. CSR-4. Taxonomy (NCBI): domain Bacteria; kingdom Bacillati; phylum Actinomycetota; class Actinomycetes; order Streptosporangiales; family Streptosporangiaceae; genus Microbispora; species Microbispora sp. CSR-4. The sequence continues at coordinate 4,756 of NZ_VJVX01000011.1, read as the reverse complement.
TCACCTTCTCGCTCGCCTCCGGGCCTCCGGTCTTGACGGCGTCGGCGACGCAATGGGCGATGTGGTCCTCCAGCAGCCCGAGCGCCACCGCCTGCAGAGCGCGGGTGGCCGCCGAGACCTGCGTGAGGATGTCGATGCAGTAGACGTCCTCGTCCACCATCCGCTGGAGCCCTCGGATCTGTCCCTCGATCCGGCGCAGGCGGGTGAGATAGGCCTGCTTGTCCCCGCTGTACCCGTGCATCCTTCAACGATACCCATAACCGGTATCGCGCGTCTCCATCCCGAGGGTAGGGCGGGCGGGCGCGGGAATGCATCCATGAACCGGCTCGTGGCGACGCTGGAGTCGCGGATGGGAACCCAGGCTGTCCTCCGTACGCTGCCGTTCGCCGCCATGGCGACGGTGGTGGTGGTCGACCTGCTCGCCGGGCCGTCCCTGGGCCTGCTGCCACTGCTGACCCTCGGGCCCGCGTTCGCCGCGGTGACGGGCGGGCCACGCCACACCGCACTGGCCGGGCTGGTCGCGCTCGTCCTGTCCGCGCCGCTGGCCTACCACGACCACCAGCTCAGTCATCCGCGGATCACCGTGACGCTGGTCGCGATCGTCGGGGTCACCGCGGCCGCCATGCTGGCCAGCCGGCTCCGGGCCGAGGGCCGGCGCAAGCTGGCGGACGTCCGCCTCGTCGCCGAGGCGGCCCAGCGCGTGCTGCTCCACCCGGTGCCCCGCCGCGCGGGCGACCTGCGCATCGCCCTCTCGTACACCTCCGCCGCGGTGGACGCCCGCATCGGCGGGGACCTGTTCGACATCGCCAGAGGGCCGGGCGGCATCCGGCTGATCGTCGCCGACGTGCAGGGCAAGGGGCTGGACGCGGTGGAGACGGCCGCCTCGGTGGTCGGCGCCTTCCGTGAGGCCGCCTACGACGAGCCGACGCTCGCCGACGTCGGCCGGCATCTGGAGGAGCACCTCGCGCGCGGGCTGGGCGGGGAGAAGTTCGTCACCGCCGTGCTCGCGGAGGTGCGCGAGCACGAGATCGCGCTGCTCAACTACGGCCACCCGCCGCCGCTGCTGCTCGGCCGCGACGGCCGTGTCCGGTGGCTCGAACCGACTCAGGAGGCGCCGCCGCTCGGCCTTGTCGCGCTCGCCCACGCCGGACCCGAGCCGTACGGATGCGAGTTCCGCAAGGGCGACGAGATCCTCTTCTACACCGACGGCGTGTACGAGGCACGCGACCGGAACGGGAACTTCTATCCCCTGGGCGACCGGGCGCCTCGCCTGCTGCGCGATCGCGAGCCGCAGGACGCCCTCGACATGCTCGAACGCGACCTGGTCGAGCACGTCGGCGGGCCCGTCCCGGACGACGCCGCCATGCTGCTCGTCCGCAGGGAACGGCCCTGACTGTCCGGCCCCGGCATCATTTGCCATATGCAATCATGGACGCACAGCAGCTCCGGCGGGCCGTGAGGCGACGGCCCGGCGGCAGGGCCAGTGGGCAGGGGCGAGCGCGGTGGAACCGGAAAGGCACGGACAGCCCGGCATCTTCTCCATGCTGACCGTCCTGGACCAGGACGTCGTCGTCATCCGGCTGTTCGGCGAGCTCGACCTGGGCTCCGCCGCCTCACTGCGCACCTGCCTGGCCGAGGCGGTCGGGCTGCGCACACCGCCACGGATCGTGGTCGACGCCGAAGGGCTCAAGTTCTGCGACTCGACCGGGCTGAGCGTCCTCATGGGAGGCCTGAGCGCCGTGAGGGCGGCCGGCGGGCGCCTGGCGCTGAGCGGCGCCCACGGACGCTTCGCCCGGATGCTCCGGATCACCGGCCTCGACACGGAACTGCCGATCCACGACTCCGTCGCCGCCGCCACCGCACATCTCGACCGGCCCGCCGACTGGCCCCGCTGACTGCCCCCTCCCACTGATCCCGCCGACTGGCCCCGCCGAGCAGGCGGGCGGCGGCGCGGTAGCGGTGCAGATCCCACGTGGCGGGCGCGACCGGCACGTCCTCCAGCCACATGACGAGCCGGTCGTCCCCCAGCCGATACATGCGGGGGAGCCGCAGCCCGTCGGGAAGCGGGTGACGGGCGAGGTGGACGTCCGCGTCGGCCCGCCAGGGGAACCGCGCCGACAGGACGGCCCGCATCTGCTCGGGCATGTTCTCGAGCCGGGCCGAGTGCTCGATCGAGTGGATCGACTTGACGAAGAACGACCAGCGCACGCCGCTGGTCGTCGTGCCGCGCACGCGATGGAGCCAGGCCGTCGACACGGCCCCGGAAGCGAGGTGGATGGGCTCGACGTGCTGCTCCGCGATCTCGGCCAGGGGATCGCCGAGGATCTCGCGGACCAGATCCGTCACATCGGTGGCCGGTCTCAGGATCATGGGCCCAGCCTGCCACCCGGAAATCGTCCTCGCATGAGCACGGCCTACTCAACTACGCTCGCGCCCGTGACAGCCTCCTGGCCGTTCGCCTCGCCGCCCTCCTGGACGGGCCGGGGGACAGCACGGGGGCATCCGTCCGCCGACGCTCGTCAGGGGCGGGAGCGCAGGCCGTACATGAGCTCTTCCCAGCGGACGGCGACGGCCGTCGCGGCGTGGGCGGACGCGGTCTCCAGCGCCCCGGCCGCCAGCTTCATGCGGCGGCGTTCGTCGTCGACGAGGGTGAGCAGCGCACAGGCGAGCGGCTCGACGTCGCCGCTCTCCCCCTCCTGGACCAGCACGCTGTCGTGGCCCGGCCGGAGAAACTCGGCGGGCCCGCGCGATCCGTCGAAGCCCACGATCGGCACTCCGCAGCTCAGCGCCTCGATCACGGTCATGCCCAGCACCTCGTGGCGCGCCGGCACGGCGACGATGGACGCCTTGGCGAACTCGCCGGGCAGGTCGGGAGTGGTGCCCATGAAGTACACGTGGTTGTGCAGGTCGAGGTCGCGGACGAGGGCGCGCAGCCGCCGCTCCTCCGGGCCCCCGCCGTACAACCGCAGCCGCCAGTCGGGCCGCTTGTCTGCGACGATCGCGAAGGCCCGCACGAGCTGGTCGTACGACTTGCCGGGCACCAGCCTGCCCCCGGCGCTGACGATCCGGTTGTCCATGCGGGAGCGCGGCCAGGGCGTCGCGGGCAGGGCGTCGGGGATGGCGTGCACCGACAGGTCGTCGTCGAGCAGCCGCGCCCACTCGTCACGCCGGCCGGTCGTGCTCGCCACCACGGCGTCGAGACGGGGATAGAACCGGCGCACCGGGCCGGGCACCGACGGTCTGCTCCACTCCCGCGCGATGCGGACGACGTCTCGTGGCGCATATCGGGCGGCCTGGACGCTCAGCGACGGCCGGGTGGTGACCAGGACGTCGGCCTGCAGGCCCCGCAGCATGCGCCAGAGCGCGACCTCCGTGCGCACCTGTCCCCGGGGCAGCAGGTGATGGACACCCGGCCGGGTGTCCACGAGCCAGCGCAGCGTCACCCGGCGGTCGACCGGGAAGAACGGCGTCTCCCTGGTGCGCCGGATGCTCACCACCTCGACCTCGTGGCGTGCGGCCAGCCCGCCCGCGAGGTTGAGCATCGCCCGCACGTCGCCCCGCATGCCGTACGCCGACGGGAGCAGGAACGCGATTTTCACGCGCCCACCTCCAGCAGCAGCTCGTCGGCGGGCGTGAAGCTGGGCCGGATCTGCACGCCGTCCACGAGCGCGTGGGGATAGTGGACGCGGCGGCGCTTGCCCTCGACGTCGTCGAGCCTCGCGCCCAGCGGCAGCGCGCGGTCGACGCCGTCCACCTCAAGGTAGGGCTCCCAGGAGCCCTGCGAGTCGGGGGTGGCGGCAAGCACGTCGCACAGCGAGAGCGCGGCGTGGAACCGGACCCCCTGGACGGTGGCGGCGAACCGCACGGTCGCGGCCGGATCGTCGTTCCCCGGATCGCCGTGCCCCGGCTCGTTGTCACCGCTGTCACCGAGAACCGCGGCATCGACGTCCGGATCGCCGTGGCCCGAGTGGCTGTGCCGCAGCGCGAGCGTGGCGTGGCGGTGCTGGTCGTCGTCGTCCAGGCCGGTGTAGGCCAGCAGCCCGGTCACCTCGAAGCGCCCCTCGCGGAACCACACCGCGCGGACGTCGGCGACCGGCTCCGCCGGATCGATCTTCAGGGCCAGGAATCCGTTGCGCGTGCGGTAGGCCCGGTAGGCGAGCGTCCGCCGGCCCAGCGCGTACGCGTCGAGACGGTCGAGCGAGAACCCGGGGTCGGCGCTCTGGATGCGGGTGCGGACGCCGCCCCTTTCGAGGTAGGTGTCCCAGCGGCCGGGACCGAGGTCGAGGGGCGCGAGGGAGACCGCGACGCTGGCGTCCCTCGTGCGCCCGCCCGATGCGCCGAGCGGCACCTGCCGTTCCTCACCCGTGCCGCGTTGCCGCAGGACCAGGTGGGTGCCGTCCGCCAGCGACTCGGCGATGGACAGGCGCAGGGAGAGGACGTCCGCCAGGGTGACCTCCGCGTCGATGACGACCACGCCCACCGTCCAGCCCCCTCCCCGTCGATTGAGCCAACGTTGAGGTTACCGTGATTTTCCTGTTATGTGGAGAAAGCCTTTGTCACTCTTCCATGAAACACGGATCATTCCATCGCCTTGACTGGTGTTTTCCACAAAAAGTTCACGATCATGGCAAGGATGCTTTACCCCTGCTTGATGGATTTGATGAGGAGCTGGGCGACGTCCACGACCTCCAGCGACTCCTTGGCCTGACCGGCGTTCTTCTTCTCGTTGATCGCGTCGCCGAGCATCACGAGGCAG
>NZ_VJVX01000109.1:0-8718 GCF_008033685.1 Microbispora sp. CSR-4 | reverse complement strand
GACACGCGGCGGTTGGCGGACAGTTTCCCGGCGGTGGACTACTTCGAGGAGGCGCGTCTGCCGTTCGTCGTGGGCGTGAACGGCTTCGACGGGCAGTACCCGCACGCCGAGGAGGAGGTGCGGGAGGCGATGACGCTGGCGCCGCACATCCCGATCGTCCGCACCGACGCCCGTGACCGCGAATCGGTCAAAAGCACTCTCATCACGCTGGTCGAGCACGCGCTCACCATGCGGGTCGCCGTACCCGGCTCCAACCTTCACCAGGGTCGCGTCTGACCGACCGGGCCCTGCCGCGGGTGGCCCCGGCGGCGCTCGCGCGACCCCATGGAAACTCCTCGCAGGGCTCGGGCTTTCCATGGGGCCCGGGAACGGCTCAGCGGGACAGTCAGCGGGGCAGGGCCTCGATCAGGCTCGCCCCGGCGGGCAGCGGCAGAATGCGGGAGAGCGTGAAGCCGGCCTCGCCGAGCAGCCGGGTGAACTCACTCGTCGTGCGCTCCATCCCGCCGTTCGTCAGGGCGAGCATGCGCATGTCGAGGTCCTTGCCGATGTGCGGTGTGGCGTCGTCCGGCAGCACCATCTCCAGAAGCAGCAGCCGGGCGTGGCCGGGCATCGCCTTCCGCACGTTGCCGAGGATGCGCAGGCTGTCCTCGTCGCTCCAGTTGTGGATGACGCTGGCCAGCAGATAGAGGTCGGCGCCGGCGGGCACGCTCTCGAAGAAGTCGCCGCCCTCGAACTCGCATCGGTCGGCGAGGCCCCGCGCGGTCATGGCCGCCCTGCCGTTCTCCACCACGTGCGCGATGTCGAAGAGCACGCCGCGCATGTCCGGGTGTCGTTCGAGCACCGCCGCCAGCAGGTGCCCGGTCCCCCCGGCGATGTCCACGAACGTCTTCACGCCGGTGAAGTCGTAGGTGGTGGCCGGGGCGGCCTCCAGCGGCGCCGCCCGGATGGCCATGTACTCGTTGAACAGGCGGGCGGCCTCGGGGCGCTCCTGGAGGTAGCCGTACAGGGGGCCGAACCGCGCGATGAAGGCGGACCGCCCGTCCCGCACGGTCTGCGCCAGGTTGCCCATGGCGTACCAGTAGCCGGGCTCGGCCGCCATGCGCAGGGCCGAGCGCATGCTGCCGGGCACGCCGTCGCGCAGCGTCTGGCCCTCCTCGGTCAGCTCGTACGTCTCCGGGGCGACGGAGCGGACCACGCCGATCGTCTCGAGTTCCCGCAGCAGGCGCGCGAGGGAGGGCTCGTGCGCGTCGCACGCCTTGGCGAGCTCCGGAACGCCCATGGGGCCGGAGGCCAGGTGTTCGGCGCAGTCCAGTTCGGCCATCGCGGCGAGGGCGGCGAACCGGGAGAGCCCGACGATGGCGTCCCACGCGGGGCCGGTGGAGTCGATCAATGCTTCTCCAGAACATTCGAGGTGGAGGAGCCGCCCCGGACCAGGCGGCCCACTTCGGCACGCAGCCGGACGAACGCGTCCAGCTGCCGCGTCGCGATCTGGTCGCGCGATTCGCCCAGGCCGACCGGCAGGTCGGCGGCGACGCGGGCGGGCGACCGGGTGAGGACGACCACCCGGTCGCCGACGTAGACGCTCTCGTCGATGTCGTGCGTGATGAGCAGGGTCGTCATGCCGTGATGCGCGCAGACCCGCAGCACCAGGTCTTCCAGGTCCTCGCGGGTCTGCGCGTCCACCGAGCCGAAGGGCTCGTCCATCAGCAGCAGGGACGGACGGTAGGCGAGAGCGCGGGCGATGGACACCCGCTGCTGCATTCCGCCGGACATCTCCCAGGGATACTTCTCCGCGGCGTCGGCCAGCCCGACCTGGTCGAGCGCGGCCATCGCCGCCTCCCTGCGGCGCTGCCGGTCCAGCCCGCGGCGGCGCAGCGGCAGCGCCACGTTGTTCGCGGCGGTCATCCAGGGGTAGAGCGAACGGCTGTAGTCCTGGAAGACGACGGCCAGGTTGTCGGGGATGCGGTCGACGGGCTTCCCGCCGATCAGCACCCGGCCACCGGTGGGGCGGATGAGACCGGCGACGGATCGCAGCAGGGTGGACTTGCCGCAGCCGGAAGGGCCCACGACGCAGACGAGCTCGCCCTCGGCGGCGCGGATGCTCACCCCGTCGAGAACGCGATGCGAGCCGTACGAGTGGACCAGATCGGTGATCTCGAGCACGATGCCTTCCTAGGTGGTCTGCCTGGCGTTCCTGTGCCAGGCGAGAACGCGCCGTTCCATCAGCAGGAACGCGGAGTTGAGCAGATATCCGAGGAGGCCGAGCACCACCAGGCAGCCCCACATGTCGGTGTAGAGGTAGGTGCGCTGCGCGGTCAGCAGCCGGTAGCCGAGGCCGCCTGAGCCGGCGAGGATCTCGGCGATGATCAGCAGGATCAGGGCCAGCGAGAGGGCCAGCCGCAGACCGGCGAAGATCTTGGGCATCGCGGCGGGAATGATCACTCTGGTGAGCCGCTCGGTCGTCGTGAATCCGAAGATGCGGGCGGTCTCCAGGTGCTGCCGGTCCACCGTACGGGTGCCGTCGATCGTGTTGAGGAGGATCGGCCAGATGATCCCGAACACGATCGTCGTGAGCTGCGCCGGCGTGCTCAGCTTCAGCAGGGCGAGGAAGAAGGGCACCAGCAGCGGCGGGGGCACGGCCCGGCCGAGGTGGATCAGCGGGTCGAGATAGCCGGCCAGGCGGGGGGAGCAGCCGATGGCGATTCCGGCGGCCACTCCGATGACCGCGGCCAGCGCCCACCCGGCGAACAGGCGGGCGAGGCTGGGGCCGAAGTCGTCCAGCGCCTGATCGGTCAGCAGGAGATGGGTGGCCGGGCCCGACAGCCACATCTCGCCCATCCGGGCCAGCGTCGCCGACGGGGGAGGGAAGAACGGCTGCTCGGCGGCGCGCGTGGCGATCTCCCAGATCACCAGCGTCACCGGAATCAGCCAGACACGGCCGACGGCTCTGATCACGTTCATCGGGCGGCTCCGGTGCGTACGTCGTGCCAGCGGAACAGCCTGCGTTCCACCGCGACCAGGGCGGTGTTGGACAGGACGCCGAACAGGCCGGCCCACAGGGCCGCGCCGAGCATCAGGTCCATCCGGTTGCCGCTCGCGGCCTCCGTGATGTAGATCCCGATCCCTTCCGATCCTCCGGCGAGCAGCTCCGCGCTGACCACGAGGATGACGGCGGTGCCGGCGGCGACGCGGATCCCGGTCGCGATGAACGGCGCCGCGCTGGGCAGCGCCACCCGGAGCAGCACGGACACCGGACCGAACCCGAAGCTGCGCAGGGTCTCCTTGGCGAGCGGGTCGACGTCCTGAAGCGCGTAGATCGTGTTGATGACGATGGGCCAGGACGCCGCGTAGACGACGACGGCCACTCTGAGATGCAGGTTGTCAGCGAAGATCAGAATCGCGAGCGGGATGATGGCGACCGAGGGAATGGGCCGCAGGAATTCGATCAGCGGCCGTACGGCCCGTTCCACGGGCGGCAGTGCCCCGAGCGCGAGCCCGGCCGGGACCGCCACCGCCACGGTCAGCAGCAGCCCGAGCCCCCACGCGGCGAGCGAGGCCCGCGCGTCGACGAGGAACTCCTGATCGACGAGCAGCTCCGCCGCGCCGCGAAGGATCGCGGACATCCGCGGCAGGAACCGGTCGTCGATCAGGCCGGTCGCGCCGACGACCTCGGCCGCGGCGAGGAACCCCGCGACGCCCGCGACGCCGCGGAGGACTCGTGCGTGTTTCATAGCAGGTGAGGGATCTCCGTCAGTTCGCCGGCGGCGGCAGGATCATCGACTTCACGTCGAGATCGTTCTTGATGTAGCCGTACTCCTTCATCAGGTCGGCCACACGCTGAAGGCGGCTCTCGCTGAGGGAGGTCGGGTAGGAGCCCAGCGAGATGACGGCCGCGGTGGCGGCGTCGATCTTCGTGTACTTGGGCAGCGTCTCCTCGACGATCTTGCGGTCCTTCGCGACGAGCTCCTGCGCCTTGCCGAGCGCCCGCTGGAACGCGGCGATCGCCTTCGGATATTTGCTCGCAGTGGCGTCGGTGGTGAACCAGCCGGCGATGGGAAGATTTTCGGTCGGACCGGTCATCTCGTCGACGATGATTCGGCCGCCCGCTTTCGATATCACGGTGATGAACGGCTCGACCCCCGCAATGGCGTCCACCTGGCCGTTTTCCAGGGCGGCGGGCATGTCGGGGAACGCCTTCTCCACGAACTGGTCCTGGGTCGCGGTCACCCCCGCGACCTTCATCTGCACCTCGGCGGTCAGCTGGCTGACGCTCTTGAGCACGTTGACCGCTATGGTCTTTCCCTTGAGGTCTGCGACCGTTTTGATCGGGGAGTCCTTTTTGACCATAATGACGAAAGCGCCGGGGGCGGCGCCGTAACTGTCCGCGACATACTTGAACTTCCCGGCGCCCTTGTCCTGGGCGAGGAAAGTGCCGACGTAGGCGCCGAGCGAGATGTCGAGGCTCCCGCCCAGCAGCTTCTGGGTGGCGACGGCGCCGCCGGCGACCACCTCGGGCTGGACCTCCAGGCCCTCCGCCTTGAAGAACCCTCTCTCGATCGCCACCTGTAATGGCGCGCTGTCCGGCACCGGGATGGTGCCCACCTTCAGCGTCGTCTTCTCCAGTCCGTTGCCCGAGGAAGAGGAGGACGTCGTGTCGGAGTTGCCGCAAGCGGAAGCGGTGAGCGCCAGAACGGCCGTGATGCCGACGGCGAGAGTACGCCTTATAAGCCCCATGGAAGCTCCTTGTCTGGAGTGTTGAGGTGGCCGCCCGGCGGGTGATCCCGCATAGACGGCGACGGGCGAGAGCGTACAGGAGCCGTACGGATTAGATGTGTTTGAGTCACGATTGTAGTCAAATTTAGTGCTAAATCACCTTCTGTCATCTTTTGGAATTACGGCCAGGGGGTTGGACCGGTTCCACGAGGGGAGATGTCGAACATTCCATGTCCGATATCGCCTTTCCCCAGCTTGTGGCCGTCCGATGGATTCGAGTTTAGGGTCGGACAAAACCTTGGACCGCTCCAATATCCCAAGCTCTTTGTCTATCTCGACGCCTTATGCTCAAATTGCCCGGTGATGTGGGGCTCCCGCATTAGAGCGACCCCGGAGCCTTATCCCCCCTGAGATTCAGCGCGAGAGGTTGCGCCAGTGAGGACAGCAACGATCGAGAGCGGTCGCCGCGCCGAGCCTGAACCGGTCGCCGAGCCCGCCGGCGGCGCGTCCTCGGTGGACGGCGGGCCGCCCGAAGCGCCCGCGACCGGCAACTCGATGCAGCTGAAGAACTGGCGGGTGCGCACCCGGCTCGTCGCGCTGGTCGTGCTGCCCACCGTGGTCGCGGTCCTGCTCGGCGGCCTGCGGGTGGCGAGCTCGATATCCAGCGCCGCCGAGTATCAGCGGGTGCGCGAGGCGGTCGAGCTCGTCGGCAACGTCGGCGTGCTCCTCCACGAGGTGCAGCTGGAGCGGGACCTGTCGATCAAGTACGTCGCGTCCGGCCGCCGTGACCGCGACCTGCTCGCGACCGTGAAGAACCAGCACGCCGCCGTGAACGCCGCCGTGCAGCAGTTGCGCGTCCGGGCCGGAACGAGCGGGGACGCGCTGGGCGGACTCGGCCGCGAGGACCTGTCGCGGGCCCTGGCCCGTCTCACGGACCTGACCGCGTTCCGGAAGATCGTGCTCGAGTCGCAGCTCCCGCCGCTGCGCGGCATCGACAACTACCGGCTCGTCACCGACGACCTGCTGAGGCTGTACGACGCGGCGGGCCAGGGCGTTCCGGACGAAGGGCTGTCCGCGAGCATCAAGGCGCTCGCGGCGCTCGCGCGGGCCAAGGAGGCGGTGTCGGAGCAGCGCGCGCTGCTCGCCCTGGGACTGGCCCAGCAGCGGCTCGACCCGGCCGAGCTCGACGCCTTCACCGGCGCGGCGGCGCGGGAGCAGAGCGAGCTGGCGGCCTTCGCCGCCGTGGCCACCACCGACGAGCGGCAGCTCTACAACGACACGGTCACCGACCAGAAGGTGGACCGCGCGAGGTTCTTCATCGACCGGGCGCTCTACCTCGTCCGCGCCGGGCTGCTCATCCGCAACGTCGGCGGCAGGGGAGGCGACGCCGACCGCTGGTTCGACGCGATCAGCGAGCAGGCCGACCTCATGCGCGACGTGATGTCCGGGCTGACCAAGTCGATCGTCACCCGGAGCGACGCCCTGCAGAGCTCCGACCGCAACGTGGCCATCGTCAGCATCACGATGGTCGTCATCGTCCTGCTGCTGGTCCTGCTCATCACCGCCGTCATGGCGCGCTCGCTCGTACGGCCGCTGCGGCGGCTGCGCAGCGAGGCGCTGGAGGTCGCCGGGCACCGCCTGCCCGCCATGGTGCAGCGGCTGCGCGAGTCGGAGGCCGACACCGCGGGGCAGGTCAAGGTGCAGCCGATCGGCGTCGCGTCCGCCGACGAGATCGGTGAGGTCGCGCGGGCCTTCGACGAGGTCCACCGCGAGGCGATCCGGCTGGCGGGTGACGAGGCCCGGCTGCGGAGCAACGTCAACGCGATGTTCGTGAACCTGTCGCGCCGCACCCAGACCCTCGTGGAGCGCCAGATCACCCTGATCGACGGTCTGGAGCAGGGCGAGCAGGACGAGAAGCGGCTCGCCGACCTGTTCAAGCTCGACCACCTGGCGACCCGCATGCGCCGCAACAGTGAGAACCTGCTGGTTCTCGCCGGGCAGGAGCCCGCACGCCGCTGGAGCCGGCCCGTCGAGATCACCGACGTCATCCGGGCGTCGCTGTCGGAGGTCGAGGGCTACGAGCGGGTGGTGCTGAACTTCCCCTCGGACGTCTCGATCGCCGGCCAGTCCGTCAACGACGTCATCCACCTGCTCGCGGAGCTGGTGGAGAACGCGCTGGCGTTCTCGGCCCGCGACACCCGCGTGGTGGTGTCGGGCAACCGGATCGACGGCGGGGGCGTGATGATCTCCGTCACCGACTCCGGCATCGGCATGACGTCGGAGGAGATCGCCCAGGCCAACTGGCGGCTGGCGAACCCGCCGGTGGTGGACGTGTCGGTGTCGCGCCGGATGGGCCTGTTCGTGGTCGGCCGTCTCGCCGCCCGCAACGGCATCAGAGTCCAGCTCAGGCCGCACGACGGAGGCGGGCTGACCGCCATGGTCCTGCTGCCGGAGACGATCATGGGCAGTCCGTCGCAGCCGGAGCCCTCCTACGCCGGCGCGTTCGCCCCTTCCTGGAGCCCGCGGCAGGCCGAGCAGGGGAAGGCCCAGCAGGGCATCGGAGGCGGCTGGGGTCGTCCGCAGCTCCCGGCCTCCGGGGTCGCCGCGCCGTCGCTCCACGATCCGCTCACGCGCATGCGCAACAGGTCCGGCATGGACGAAGCGGCGACCGGGCCTCTGCCGACGGTGACCGGGCCCGTGCCGACGCCGTTCGGCTCGACGACCGGCCCGGTCGCCATCCCCGGGCCGGTGCACGGCGCCCCCGTACAGCAGGGCGGCGTGCGTCAGAACGGAACGCAGACGGGACCGCAGACCGGGCCACAGACGGGACCGCAGTCCGAGGAGTATCTGCCGATCTTCGCCTCCGTCGAGTCCGCCTGGTTCCGCCGCACTCCCGCGGCCGACACCGGATCGGGCTGGCAGAACGTCTCACCCGTGGACGCCGGGTGGCAGGCCGCGGCGGCGGCCACCGAGAAGCCCGCCTCGGACGGCACGACCTCCTCGGGTCTGCCCAAGCGGGTGCCGAAGGCCAACCTGGTGCCCGGCTCGGCCGATCCGGCCGCGGCACCCGCGGCGCCCGCCCCCTCGCAGCCGCCGCTCCTGTCGCCCGACCGGGCCCGCAGCCGGCTGGCGAGCCTGCAGCAGGGCGTACGGCAGGGCCGTGCGGTGGCCAGAGGCGAACTGAGTGAGGACGAGGGCTACCCGACCACGAAAGGGGACGGCGCATGAGTGAGTTGAGCCAGGGCGCACGCGGCCTGAACTGGCTGATCGATGATTTCGTGAGTTCCGTGCCCGGTGTGGCGCACTCCGTGGTCGTCTCCGCGGACGGGTTGCCTCTCGCGTACTCGCACGGGTTCCCGAAGGACCGGGCGGATCAGCTGGCGGCGGTGGCGGCCGGGTTGATCAGCTTGACGCAGGGTGCGTCGCGGGTGTTCGAGGGTGGCCCGGTGACGCAGACGGTGGTGGAGATGCAGCGGGGGCTGTTGCTGATCATGTCGATCAGTGACGGGTCCTGTCTGGCGGTGCTGGCGGCTGCCGACTCGGATCTGGGTCTGGTGGCCTATCAGATGACGTTGCTGGTCGAGCGGGCGGGTCAGGTGCTGACTCCTGCGGTCCGCGCCGAGCTCCAAGCCATGTCGTATCCCCGGAGGTGACCGGATGGATCCGTGGGGACAGCCGCCGGGTGGTGCGGACCCGTGGGGTCAGCAACCCGGCGAGGACCCGTGGGGGCCGCAGCCGGGCCGATCGGCTCCCGAGGAGCCCGCGTCTCCGGTGCGCCCGTTCACTGTCACCGGCGGGCGTACGACGCCTCGCATGCAGCTCGCGCTGGAGGCGCTGGTCTCCTCCGCCACGACCACGCACTACGACCTGTCCACAAGGCCACCGGAACATCGGGCCATCGCCTCACTGTGCCGTCAGGTGCGGTCGGTGGCCGAGGTGTCGGCGTTGCTGCGGATTCCGCTGGGTGTGGTTCGCGTGGTGATCGCGGACATGGCGGCGGAGGGG
>NZ_VJVX01000108.1:0-8980 GCF_008033685.1 Microbispora sp. CSR-4 | reverse complement strand
CAGCAGCACCTCCCCCTCATCCGGCGCATGCGCACCCGACAAGATCTTGATCAGCGTGGACTTCCCGGCCCCGTTCTGCCCGAGCAGGCAGTGCACCTCACCAGCCCTGACCTCCAGGTCCACACCATCCAGCGCACGTACGCCGGGAAACTGCTTGACGATTCCTCGCATCACGAGCAGCGATGACGGGTCGGATGATGACCGCGGCACAGGAGCCTCCTGAAAAACGGTGCGGCCGGAAAACAGTGCGGCCGTGGCCCCGCCCGCCTGACGGCGCCGGTTGGCACCGCCGCGACGGCATCGAGGTCGGCGTCAACGATGCCGGCGCGGCTCCGGACGACGATCAGGCGGGCGGGACGTTCTGGGGGGGAAAGGAGATGGTTGGTTCCCGTCCGCTTGACCGCATGCGCCATGGCCACGGCGCCGGGGATGGGCGGGAGGCGCCGAGGCGTACGGGACGGACGGTCAAGCGGACGGGCGTCTGAATCCGGCGGGCGAGGGGTCGGGCCGCGTGGCGGGCACGCGGATCAGGGTGAGTGGGGCAGTCGGGCCATCGGGGTGCCCTCGATCACTCCGATGGCGGGGGATGATCGGATCGCGATGCTCGTGGGGTCGGACAACGCTCGCTCGACGACGACTCCGGCCGCGCCGCGTGAGGCGGCGCCGAAGCCGAGTGTGGAGGCGACGAACCGGCAGCGCTCGACGGCGCCGTTCATGCCCACACGCGCCAGCTCCTGCTCAGCCGCCGGGATTATCCGGTCGGCGAGCCTGGCGAAGTAGCCGCCCAGCACGATCACTCGCGGGTTGAAGAGGTTGACCAGCATGGCCGCTCCGATTCCGAGCCACCTGCCCACCTCCACTGCGGCGGCGTCGACACGGGGGTCTCCCTCCGCACGCCGCTGCTCGATGTCGGCCAGCCGTTCCTCCGGGTCGCGGACGACCTGGTGGTCCGTGCCGTACGCGCGGTCGGGTGTGGCCATGCGGACCAACGCGGCCAGTCCGACCTTGGTCTCCCAGCAGCCGAGACGGCCGCAGCGGCACCGCTCGCCGGAGGGATCGACCATGACGTGGCCGACCTCCCCGGCGAATCCGTCCGCTCCGCCCAGCAACCGGCCGCCGGAGATGACGCCGCCGCCGACGCCCACCTCGCCGGTGAGGTAGACCAGATCGGAGGTGCCCGCCGCGACACCCGAGGTGTACTCGGCGAGCGCGGCGAGGTTGGCGTCGTTGTCCACCGTGATGGGGATGTCTCCGTGGATGTCCGCGTGGGACAGCCGCTCCGCCACCGCCACGCCGTGCCAGCCGAGGTTCGGGGCGACGACGACGGTGCCGGTCGTGGTGTCGATCAGGCCGGGGACCGCCACGGTGATCCCCGCCAGCGCGACCCCGAGCCGGTCGAGATCGGCGACGGTTTTCTCGATCACGCGGACGAGCTCGTCCAGTGACCGTTCCGGGCCCGATCCCATCGCGTCGAAGCCGATGCGCCGGTCGATGAGCACCCGGCCGGCGAGGTCGGTGGCGATCGCGGCGATGTAGTCGACGTTGACTTCGACGCCCAGGGCGCCGACTCGCGAGCCGTCCAGGGCGAGCGCGACACTCGGACGGCCGACGGAGCCCGCGTACTGCGGGCCCGTCTCCTTGACCAGTCCGCGTGCCTGCAGCTCGCTCACCAGGCTGGTGACGGTGGTCTTGTTCAACCCGGTCGCGACGGCGACGGCCGACCGGGAGCACGGGCCGTACGTGCTCACGTGGCGCAGCACCAGAGCGAGGTTCGAACGGCGCACGGTGGCCTGGTCCGCGGGAAGCCCCGCGGACCCGCCGCGACTCATCGAGTCGGTCGTGTGGCCGTCGGCCTTGCTGTGGTCCACGCCGCTCCTTCAATTAGTTCGCATGGCTCGCCGAATTAAAGGCAGCCACATCCCGGGGAGACAAGTGTGAAACCGGTTGCAGGTTTTGTAACGTTCCGATAACCGGAAACGGGATAGATCGCGACGTGCGGAAATACGAGCGATGCCAACTCGTTACGCATTCCGGGGGTGCACGATCGGACATCGCCGTGTTACAACCCTCATTAATTGATCTCGGAGACAAACAAAAGGCAGGTGGACGCGGGTGTCGAAGGAACCGCACCTCACCCGCGCCCCGAGCGGCGCCGCGCCGCCGGCGGGTCCCGCCGCCCTCCGCAGGGCGAACCTCTCGCTGGTGCTGCGCGAGCTGCGTGACCACATCTCCTTGTCCCGCGCCGACATCGCGGAGGCGACCGGGCTGCACCGGGCCACCGTCTCCAACCTCATGGCCGAGCTCCTGGAACGGCGGCTCGTACGGGAGGTCGGCGTCGAGCACGTGGGTGCGATCGGGCGTCCGAGACGGGCGGTCGCGCTGCACGGCGCGCACGTCGGCGCCCTCGGCATGGAGATCAACGTCGACTACATCGCGGTTCACGGCACCGACCTCAGCGGCCGGGTCCTGGTCGAGCGCAGGGTGGTCTACGACACGATGGGCAGCGGCCCGGACAACTCCGTGCGCCGGCTCGGTCTCGTGGCCAAGGAGGCCGTGGAGGCGATGCGCCGGGCCGGGGCGGCCCCTGCCGGCATCGTCGTGGCCGTCCCCGGGCTCGTGGACGTGGCCCGTGGAGTCGTGACGCTCGCGCCGAACCTCTACTGGCGCGATCTCCCCCTCGCCGACCAGCTGAGCGCCATACTCGGCCCGCTGCAGGTTCCGGTGCGGGTGGACAACGACGCCAACCTCGCCGCGGTGGCCGAATTCACCTCGGGCATCGCCGCCGGCACACCCGACCTGGTCTACCTCACCGGTGAGGTCGGCGTCGGCGGCGGCATCATCTCGGGTGGCAGGCTGCTGCGCGGAGCGGACGGATTCTCCGGCGAGGTCGGACATCTGCGGGTCGATCCGAACGGCGACCAGTGCGGCTGCGGCCGCGTCGGCTGCTGGGAGACCAAGGTCGGACTGGCCGCACTCGTCCGTGCCGCCATGCCGGAGCAGGCGTACGGCCTGCCCGGCATGCCGGTGCCCGACCCCGGTGAACGGATGGCCGACATCGCCAGAGGCCTGGCCTCGGGCGACCGTCGGATGATGATGGCGGTGGCGCAGGTGGGCGAGTGGCTCGGGCTCGGCGGCTCGATCCTTGCCAACCTGTTCAACCCGCGAGTGATCGTCATCGGAGGCTACTTCGCCTCACTGGCCCAGTGGCTGCTCCCGCACGCGCAGGACCAGCTGCAACGGCTCGTGGTGGCCGCCCCCGCCGCCCAGTGCCGGTTCGTCGCCTCCACGCTCGGCTTCGGTGCCGCCTCCCGCGGCGCCGCGAGCATGGTGGTCAACCACATCATCGACGACCCTGCGACGATCATGGATCCATTACCCGGGCCGGCAGTTTACTGACGGCCCCCCCACAGACCTGGAGAGGGCACCCTCCAGCAACCGCAATATCCGCTACGACCAAGTGGCAACAAGCGCGGCGGCGCGCGCCTTGCCTGACGTCCCCCCGGTCAGGAAGGGTTTTCAATGTCTCCACGTCAACGAACGTGGGCCAGGCCGTTCAGTACGGCCGTGCCAGAAAAGGGACGACGCATCAGACGTCGGACCGCGGCGACGATGGCCATGGCCCTCGTCGCTCCCGTCATCACTCTCTTCTCGGCGCCGGTGAGCGCCGAGGCCGCCACGACTACGGCCGCGGCGGCGGCGCCCGACTTCAAGGTGCTGGTCTTCTCCAAGACGACCGGCTTCCGGCACGACTCGATCCCCGAGGGCATCGCGGCCGTGCAGCAGCTCGGCCAGCAGAACAACTTCGCCGTCGACACCACCGAGGACAGCACCAAGTTCACGGACGAAAACCTGGCGCAGTACCAGGCCGTGGTCTTCATGTCCACGACCGGTGACCCGCTGGGCACGCAGGACCAGAAGGACGCCTTCCAGCGCTACATCGAGAAGGGCGGCGGCTTCGTGGGCGTCCACGCCGCCGCCGACAGCGGATACAACTGGGCCTGGTACGGCAAGCTGGTCGGGGCTTACTTCAAGCAGCACCCGGCGATCCAGCAGGCCACCGTCAAGGTCGAGGACCCGGCGCACCCGTCCACCAAGGACCTGCCGACGACCTGGACCCGTACCGACGAGTGGTACGACTACCAGACCAACCCGCGTGGCACGGTCCACGTCCTGACGTCGCTGGACGAGAAGTCCTACTCCGGCGGCACGATGGGCGCCGACCACCCGAACACCTGGTGCCAGGACTACGACGGCGGCCGTTCGTGGTACACCGGGCTCGGCCACCAGAAGGAGAACTACAGCGAGGCCAACTTCCTGAAGCTGCTCCTCGGCGGTATCAAGACCGCCGCGGGTGCGGAGAAGGCGGACTGCTCGGCCTCGCAGAGCAGCAGCTACGAGAAGGTCGCTCTCGACACCGAGACGTCCAACCCGATGATGCTGAACATCGCCAACGACGGCCGGGTCTTCTACATCGACCGGCTGGGCGACGTCAAGATCATCAAGCCCAGTGGTGGCACTGTCCTGGCCGCGCACATGAACGTGTTCACCGCCAACGAGAGCGGTCTGCTCGGCATGGCGCTGGACCCGGCCTTCGACACCAACCACTGGATCTACCTCTACTACTCGCCCAACGGGTCGGAGAACGTCGATCGGCTGAGCCGGTTCACGGTCACCGGTGACACCCTGGACCTGTCGAGCGAGAAGAAGCTGCTGGACGTCCCGGTGCAGCGCGCCGAGTGCTGCCACCACGGCGGCGGCATGGTGATCGACCCCAAGACCGGCAACCTGTGGCTCGGTACGGGTGACAACACCAACCCCTTCGCCTCCGACGGCTACGCGCCGATCGACGAGCAGTCGGGCCGGGCCTACTGGGACGCCCAGCGCACCGCGGGCAACACCAACAGCCTGAGCGGCAAGCTGCTGCGCATCCACCCCGAGGCTGACGGCACCTACACCATCCCCTCGGGCAACCTGTTCGCGCCGGGCACGGAGAAGACCAAGCCGGAGATCTACGGCATGGGCTTCCGCAACCCGTTCCGGATCGGCCTCGACCCCAAGACGGGCAACATCATGCTCGGCGAGTACGGCCCCGACGCCAACTCCGCCAGCGCCACCCGTGGCCCGCAGAACACGGTCGAGTGGAACCTCATCACCAAGCCGGGCAACTTCGGCTGGCCGTACTGCATCGGCAACAACACCCCGTACATCGACTACAACTTCGCGACCAGGCAGTCGGGGTCGGCGTTCAACTGCGCGGCTCCGGTCAACGACTCGCCCAACAACACCGGTCTGACCAACCTGCCGCCGGTCATCCCGGCGACCATCTGGTACCACTACGCCGCCGACCCGAACAACTTCCCCGAGCTCAGCGGCGGCGCGCCGATGGGCGGCCCGGTCTACCGCTACGACCCGAACGTCCAGTCGACCATCAAGTGGCCGGCGTACTGGGACGGCAAGGCCATCTTCGGTGAGTGGAACAACAACGCGCTGTGGTCGTTCCAGCTCAACGAGGACGGCTCCAAGCTCGTCGAGATGAACAAGATCATGACGACGCTGCGGTTCCTCAAGCCGATGGACATGAAGTTCGGTCCCGACGGCGCTCTGTACCTGATCGAGTGGGGTTCGGGCTTCGGCGGCGACAACGCCGACTCGGGCGTCTACCGCATCGAGTACACCAAGGGCGTCCGCCCGCCGGTCGCCACCGTCACGGCCGACAAGACCGACGGCCCGCTGCCGCTGACCGTGCAGTTCTCCAGCGAGGGCTCGCGCGACCCGGACGGCAAGGAGATCACCTACGCGTGGGACTTCGATGGTGACGGCGAGACCGACTCCACCGAGGCCAACCCCTCCTACACCTACACCAAGGCCGGCGAGTACAGCGCCGTCCTGACCGTCACCAGCGCCGACGGCAAGACCGCCACCGCCAGCGTCACGATCGAGGCGGGCAACAGCAAGCCCGTCGTCAAGGTCGAGGTGCCGCCGAACGGAGCGTTCTTCGAGTTCGGCGACCAGGTGAAGTTCAAGGTCACGGTCACCGACGCCGAGGACGGCACGATCGACTGTGACAAGGTGCAGATCCAGTCGATCCTGGGTCACGACACCCACGGTCACCCGCTCGACCAGACCAAGGGCTGCGAAGCCACGGTGCAGACCGCCATGTCGGGTCACGGTGAGTACGACAACCTGTTCTACGTGATCGAGGCCAGCTACACCGACCAGGGCGGCGACGGCGGGGCCAAGCCGCTGACCGGCCGTGGCCAGGTCATCCTGCAGCCCAAGCGCAAGCAGGCCGAGCACTTCTCGCAGACCGGCCGGATCACCGGCGGTCTCGGCACGGACGCCGCGGGCGTCCAGGTCGAGGACACCACCGACTCCGCGGGTGGCGCGAAGGACATCGGTTACATCCAGGACGGCGACTACTGGTCGTTCGACCCGGTGAACCTGACCAACATCAGCGCGATCCGGCTGCGGGCCTCTTCGGCCGGCGCGGGCGGCACCGTGCAGATCCGCGTCGGCAACCCCGAGGACGGAACGCTGATCGGCGAGGCGGAGATCACTCCGACGGGCGACTGGCAGACGTTCAAGGACGTCACGGTCAACCTGAACAACGCTCCGACGACCAGCGGCCCGATCTTCTTCGTGGTGCGCAAGCCGTCCAGCGCGGCCAACGACGCCAACCTGGCCAACTTCAACTGGGTCGACTTCATCGGCAAGGGCGCCACGGAGAACCAGCGCCCGACGGTGACCGCGTCGGCGAACCCGACCACGGGCACCGCTCCGCTGAAGGTCGACTTCACCGCGACGGGCACCGACCCCGAGGGTGACCCGGTCACCTACAAGTGGGACTTCGGGGTGGACGGCGCGCAGCAGGCCACGACGGCCAACGCGAGCTACACCTACACCGCCCCGGGTAACTACACCGCGACGGTGACGGTGACCGACGCCAAGGGCGCGGCCACGACCCAGCAGATCGCGATCAAGGTGAACACGCCGGCCACGGTGTGCTTCAGCGGCCGCTCCGACGACTTCCTGGGCAACCAGCTCGACCGTGACCGCTGGTCGGTCATCCGGGAGAACCAGGACCTGAAGGTCGCCGACGGCAGCCTGATCATCCCGACCTCTGCCACCGACATCTACCAGACGACCAACAACACGCCGAACATCGTCGTGCAGCCGGCACCGTCGGGCGCCTGGACCGCCACCGCCAAGCTCACGCTGGTCGCGACCAGCGCGTACCAGCAGGCGGGCCTGGTGATCTACGGCGACGACGACAACTACGCCAAGATGGTGCTGCAGGCGCGGTCGACCTCCGGTTCGAACCACGCCAACCGCATCTTCCAGTTCATCCGCGAGGAGAACGGCGCGCCGAACGAGGTGTCGGCGAGCAACACGGCCACCCTCGGGGACACCTACCCCGACACGGTGTACGTGCGGTTCGTGAGCGACGGCACCAACATCACCGCGCACTACTCTTCGGACGGCACCACGTTCACCGCGATGCCGGAGACCAAGTCGCTCGCCGGGATCAACAACCCGAGGATCGGCCTGATCTCGCTGGCCGGCGCCAACCACCCGGTGGTGAACGCGGCGTTCGACTGGTTCCAGATCACGCCGGACGACAAGGCCACCGCGCCGACGCCGGACGACGAGTTCGACGGCACCACGCTCGACAACTGCCGCTGGAACGCGATCGTCCGTCCCGACGCCACGGCGGTGCGCGTGAGCGACGGCAAGCTGCAGCTCGACACCACCACGGGTGACATCTACGGCTCGACCAACGGCGAACCGAAGAACTTCATCCTGCAGACCGCTCCGGACGGCGACTGGACGCTGGAGACCAAGGTTGACGCCTCGGCCCTCAACGAGCAGTACCAGCAGGGCGGCCTGATGGTGTACGGCGACGACGACAACTACGTGAAGTTCGACTTCCTTGCCACCAACGCCGCAGGGTCGACGGTGGCGCGGACGATCGAGCTGCGCAGCGAGGTCGGCGGCACCGTGCAGAACCCGCAGCCGCAGGTGAACAACCTCACCACCGGTGTGTGGTGGCTGCGCCTGAAGAAGGAGGGAGACAGCTTCACCGGCTCCTACTCCTCCGACGGCACCACCTGGACCGACCTCGCCACCAACGGCACGGTCGCGGTGGTGAAGAACAGCGCCGTGGCGAACGCGTCGAAGATCGGTGTCTACACCATCGGCACCAACCAGAGCGCGTCCAAGACGGTCACGTTCGACTACTTCAAGCTGATCAAGCCGCAGAGCGACCCGGAGGTCAAGCTGACCGTCACCGCGTCCTCCCGCTGCATCGGCACCTCGGCGTACGTGGCGGTCACGGCCGTCAACGACGGTGACGTGCCGGCGACGATCGAGCTGAACACCCCGTTCGGCAAGAAGACGGTGGCCGACGTGGCCCCGGGTAAGCAGGCCTACCAGTCCTTCAACACCCGGGCCGGGCAGATCGACGCGGGTTCGGTGACCGTCACCGGCACCGCGACGATCAACGGCAAGCAGGTCACCTCGTCCTACGACGCCGACTACGCGGCGGCGAGCTGCCGCTGACCGCATCACCGGCGGTGCCCTCGGTCACCACGACGAGGTCACCGCCGTAGCTCAACCCGGGGCCGGCCGCCCAGCCGGCCGGCCCCGCCCCCCATAGATGGAGCGATTCATGAAGATCACCAGGTCCAGCCAGATACTCGCCGCGTCCGTGCTCGGCCTCACCCTCGCGGGTGCCGGCCTGGCCGGTCCCGCGGCGGCCGACGACGACCCCTCCGGCACCGGCGGCATCGACGTGTCGGTGAACATCCAGTCCACCAGCACCCCCGGCCAGCTCTCGATGACGGTGGCCGACAACACCGGGGTGTCGCTGCAGGAGAACGGGTCGGACGCCCCCGCCCGCCAGTTCACCGGCACCCTGCCGACGGTCACCGTGACCGACACCCGCACCCCCGAGGAGATCCCCGCGGGCGAGTACTGGGCG
>NZ_VJVX01000107.1:0-9127 GCF_008033685.1 Microbispora sp. CSR-4 | reverse complement strand
GCGTCGTTGGGGATGGCACCGGGGACAGCGCCGGGGGTGTTGCTGGCGACCGGGCAGGTGCTGCCCGTCTCCAGCGTGCACCGCCTCGCCCGCACCTCGACTCTGGTGCGGATCGTCATGAACGCCGACGGGCAGGTGCTCGACATGGGCCGCAAGGTCCGCCTGGCGACTCCTGCCCAGCGGCGGGCCATCTTCGCCCGGTATGCCACGTGCTGGGTCGACGGCTGCCCGCTCCCGGCGACCATGTGCCAGATCGACCACGCCGACAACTGGAGCACCGGCGGCCTCACGGACCTGAGGCTGCTGGGCCCGGCCTGCCAGTTCCACAACCGCGACCGCTACCAGCACCCCGACCGCTACACCCGCCGCCAAGTAGGCGAAGACCGCTGGGCCTTCACCTACCACCGCCTCGGACGAGCCCGACGACTACACGAGTAAGGCCGAAGGCGCGGGGGTGGGCGATGCGCAGGGCAGGCCCGGGCGGCGCGCGGACAGGCCCAGCGGCTGCGGGCGTGAGGCGAGAGCAGGCAGCGGACGACGCACAGTGCAGGGCCGCGCGGCTGCGGGGCTCGGCGGCGTACGGGTCATGATCGGGGGTGGCGGGCCGTGAAGTCGTCCGCGATGGCGTCGAACGTGGACCACCGGACGCCCTGGTGCTTGCCGATGTGCTCGATGAGGCGCTCCAGCATGAGCAGGACCTGCGGGCGGCCCGAGACGTCCGGGTGGATCGTCATGGTGAAGACGGCGTAGTCCGACTCGCGGTGGACCCATTCGAACTGGTCGAGCCACATCTCCTCGACGTGCCGCGGGTTGACGAAGCCGTGGCTGTTCGGGCTGGTCTTGACGAACATCATGTGGGCGGCAGGTCGTCGAGATACCAGTTGCCGGGGATCTCGACGAGATCGGTCTCCTCCCCGCGTACGAGCGGCTTCATCCACTCGCGGGCGTCCCCGTCATAGTCGATCTTCGACCAGGTGTCGCCGACGCGTACGTAGTAGGGCTCGAAGTCGCGGTGCATCAGCGAGTGGTCGCACTTGATGCCGCGGTCGAGCAGCAGCTCGTTGGTGACCGGGGAGAACTCCCACCACGGCGCGACGTACCGGGTGGGGCGCCGGCCGGTGCGCGTCTCGATGAGGTCGATGCAGTGGTCGAGCACGGCCGACTCCTGCTCGCGGCTCATCGCGATCGGGTTCTCGTGGCTGTAGCCGTGTACGCCGATCTCGTGTCCGGCCGCCACGACCTGCTCGAACTGCTCGGAAAGGTCTCGACGGAGTGGCCGGGCCAGAACCAGGTCGCCGGCAGGCCGTACTTCGCCGGCAGGGCGTTGAGCCGCGGCACGCCCACCTCGCCCGCGAACAGGCCACGCGAGATGTCGCACGGGGAGTCCGCACCGCCGTAGGAGCCGAGCCGGCCGCCGACCGCGTCGACGTCGATCCCGAACGCCACGAAGATCTCCTTGGCCATCGGCGCGTCCTCTCTTCCTGGTGCCGTCGGGACGGACACGGGCGGCGTGGGCCTGCCGTGTGACGTGGGACGATGCCGCCCGGCCCTATCGCTTCCGTTCCCCGTACGTGCGCAGGAACGACGCCCGCCAGGACGCGGAAACAGCGCTCGCATACACGCGGGAACGACGCCCGCATACACGGGGGAACGACGCCCGCATACACGCGGGAACGACGCCCGCTTGGGCGCGCGGACGACGCCCGGGGCGCAGAAAATCGTTCGCTCTCCCGTCACACGCTGAGAGACCATGACCACGGCGGGTTCGGCGTTCGGGGGAGGGCTCATGACGGCGCTGGGGTCGATCGAGGACGGAGATAGCGGCCCATCTACGCGCAAATCGGCGGTTCTGCTGGTGCTGCACTACTACTTCGGCGAGCTGCGGCGCCAATGGCGGGTCGCGGCGCCCGCACTGACGTTGCCGGCCATCGGGAACATCTGCCTGTTCTACCTGGCGCCGCTGGCGGTGGCCGGGCTCGTGGGGCATCTGGCCGGCGGCGGGGACGGCACCGTCGGCGCGCTGCTGCCGTACGTGCTGGGCTTCGGCGCGATGCTGCTGGCGGGCGAGGCACTGTGGCGGGTCGGGCTGCACTTCCTCAACCGCACCGACGCCCGGGGCATCGAGCGGCTCGGCGTGGTGGGCATGGACGAGCTGCTGGCCAAGGACGCCGCGTTCTTCCACGACAACTTCGCCGGCTCGCTGACCAAGCGGGTCATCGGGTTCTCCTCCAGGTACGAGGAGTTCGTCGACACGCTCACCTTCTCGGTCGTCGCCAAGCTGGTGCCCCTGGTTTTCGCCTCGGTGGTGCTGTGGCGATATCACCCGCTGCTGGTCATCGTTCTGGTGGGCCTCGTCATCGTCACCGGGTTCCTCGTCGTCCCGCTCATCCGCCGTCGTCAGGCGCTGGTCGAGAAGCGCGAGGCCGCCAAGGTGCGGGTGTCGGGGCACGTCGCCGACGTGCTGGCCAACATGGACACGGTCCGCGCGTTCGCCGCGGAGGAGCGTGAAGCCGCCGAATATCGGACGAGGATCGCCGAGCAGCGCAAGCTGTCCCTGCGGTCCTGGGACTACGGCAACCTCCGGGTGGACACCGTCGTCGCCCCGCTGTCGGTGCTCACCAGCACCGTGGGCCTGCTCCTCGCCGTGGCGCTGCGCGGCGGCCTCGGCGTGGAGGCCATCGTGGTGACGTTCACCTACTACACGAACACGATCGGCATCATGTTCGAGTTCAACCAGATCTACCGGCGTGTCGAGAGCGTGCTCACCGAGGCGGCACAGTTCACCGAGCTGCTTCTCGTGCCGCCGACCGTGGTGGATCCGGCCGATCCGCAGCCGCTGCGCCCCGCCGACGCGAGCGTCCGCTTCGAGCGGGTGAGGTTCGCGTACGGCGGCGGCGCGCACCTGTTCGACGGCCTGGACCTCGACATCCCCAGCGGCGCCAGGATCGGGCTGGTGGGCCAGTCGGGCGGCGGCAAGAGCACGCTGACGCGGCTGTTGCTGCGGCTCATGGACATCGACGGAGGCAGGATCCTGATCGGCGGCCAGGACATCACCCGGCTGCGTCAGGCCGATCTGCGCAGCCTGATCGCGTACGTGCCGCAGGAGCCCGCCATGTTCCACCGGTCCGTGCGCGACAACATCGCGTTCGCCCGGCCGGGCGCCACCGAGGCCGAGATCCTCCAGGCCGCCGAGGCGGCACACGTCACGGAGTTCGTCGAGTCGCTGCCGGACGGGTTCGACACCCTGGTCGGCGAGCGCGGCGTCAAGCTCTCCGGCGGCCAGCGGCAACGCATCGCGCTCGCCCGCGCCATCCTGCGCGACGCCCCGATCCTGCTGCTCGACGAGGCGACCAGTGCGCTCGACTCCGAGAGCGAGATCCTCGTGCAGGAAGCCCTGTGGCGGTTGATGGAGGACCGTACGGCGCTCGTGGTCGCGCACCGCCTGAGCACCGTCGTCCGCATGGACCGGCTCGTCGTGCTCAACCGGGGACGGATCGTGGAGCAGGGCAGCCACCATGAGCTGCTCCAGGCCGACGGCCCCTACGCCCGGCTCTGGCACCACCAGTCCGGAGGCTTCCTCGTCGAGCAGGACGCCCCGGACGCGCTCCACCGCTGACCTCGTCGTACGGCGGAGCGGCCGGACGGGTCACGGGAGCGGCATGGTGGTGGACTCCCGCACCACGAGCCGGCAGGGGTGGGCGTGCCGGCCGGGGGAGGGGGAGCCGTTGATGGCGGCCAGGAGCATCTCCGCCGCCGACCGGCCGAGCCCTTCGAGGTCGAGATCGATGCTGGTCAGCGGTGGCTGGCAGGCTTCGGTCATGACGTCCCAGTTGTCGAAGCCGATGAGGGCGACGTCCTGGGGCACCCGGCGTCCTGCGGCCCGCAGCGCGTCGCAGACGCCCCGGGCGATCTGGTCGCTGCCGCAGAAGACGGCGTCGAACTCGGACCGGCCGGCGAGGAGGATGCCGACGGCCTGACGGCCCCACACCTCGCTCCATCCGCCGAACAGTGGCGGCGCGACCAGGGACAGCCCGTCCTCGGCCAGGCGCTCGGCGGCGGCCGCCGCGCGCACCCGGGCGGAGTTGTGGTGCTCGGGCCCGGTGACGTGGGCGATCCGGGTGCGCCCGACGGCCAGGAGGTGCTCGACCGCCTTACGGGCGCCGCCCGCCTCGTCGGGGACCACCGAGCAGTCGCCGGGGTCGGCGGAGCTGATGAAGGCGTAGACCACGGGCACGGGCAGGTTGGCGCCGATGGGCGCCCGCGCCTCGGTGCGCCGGCCGGTGACGATCATGCCGTCGACCCGTCGGCTGAGGAGGGTCTTGACGTAGTACTGCTCACGGATGGGATCGTCGCGCCCGTCGCAGAGGAAGACCGACATCTCCCCGGCGCCCAGCGCGTCCTCCGCGCCCATCAGCACGGGGATGCTGAACCGCCCGATCGTGTCGGTGGTGATCATGCCGACCGTGTAGGTGCGGCCCGAGTGCAGGCTGCGGGCGCCCGCGTTGGCCTCGAAGTTGAGCTGCCGGGCCGCCTCCCGGACGCGCATGCGGGTCTCCTCCCGCAGCGATCCGCGTCCGTTGAGCGCCTTGGAGGCCGTGCCCACCGACACCCCGGCCAGCGCCGCGACGTCGGCGATCGTGGCATGACGCTCCAGCTTTCCCACGTTTCCTCCACTTTCCCTGAGGGTTGCCTGATCCCCACTCTATAGGCCGTACGTGCGACGACGAAGCCCCTGTAACACCGCGGAAACAGGCTATTGACGGTCTGGAAGCCGGTTGGATACCGTGACGGCAATCCTTTTCCTAGTTTCCTATCGCGCAAGCGACTCGCCGCACGGCTTCTCGCTTCGCCAGGCAGCAGGGTGGCTCGCCTCGGCCGGCCGTCCGCGTCTGCACGACCACATGGCTCCACGAAAGATCAGGCATGACTGAGCAGAAGTTCTCAGAGACCTCCCCGGTGACCTCCCCGGCCGGCCTCCGTGATCCTGCGGGGCCGGTGTCCCCGGGGCCCGGGGCGGTCGCCGCGCTGTGGCCGCTGGGCCCGGACCAGGCCCGTCTCGATCCGGGAGGTCTGCTGGGGCAGTGGCAGCGGCGCAACGCCGAGGACACGCTGCCGCACTGCGTGGACAACCTGCACCGCGCCGGGAACATCGGCAACCTCCGCGCCGCCGCGGGCGAGCAGGACACGGCGTTCGCCGGCATGTGGTTCGCCGACTCAGACGTCCACAAGACGCTGGAGGCCGCGGCCTGGGAGCTGGGCACCTCGCCTGGCGACGAGGCGCTGCGGTCGTTCGTGGAGGACACGGTCGCGTTGCTCGCCCGCGCCCAGCAGGCGGACGGCTACCTCAACTCCTACTTCACCGTCGTCGCGCCGGACGAGCGGTGGCGCAAGCCCGACTGGAGCCACGAGCTCTACTGCGCCGGCCATCTCTTCCAGGCGGCGGTGGCCGCGGCCCGCACCGGCGTGAGCCCCGAGCTGGTGACCGTGGCCCGGCGGTTCGCCGACCTGCTGGTCGAGCGGTTCGGCCCGGACGGCGTAGAGGAGGTCTGCGGGCATCCGGAGGTCGAGACGGCGCTCGCCGAGCTCTATCGGCTGACCGGTCACCGGCCCTATCTCGACCTCGCGCGCCGGTTCCTCGACCTGCGCGGACGCGGGCTGCTCGGGCACGGGCGGTTCGGGCCCGCCTACTACCAGGACCACGTGCCCGTACGGGAGGCCCGCGAGGTCACCGGCCACGCCGTACGCCAGCTCTACCTGCTGGCCGGGATGGTCGACGTGGGCGTGGAGACGGGCGACCACATGCTGCTGGACGCGGCCGAGCGGCTGTGGGAGGACGCCGTCCACCGGCGCGCCTACGTCACCGGCGCGCACGGCTCGCGCCATCGCGATGAGGCGTACGGCGACCCGTACGAGCTGCCGGCCGACCGGGCCTACGCCGAGACCTGCGCGGCGATCGCGAGCGTCCACCTGAACTGGCGGCTGCTGCTGGCCACCGGCCGGGCCCGCTACGCCGACGAGATGGAGCGGGCGCTCTACAACGCGGTCGCCCCCGCCGTGTCGTCCGACGGCAGGCACTTCTTCTACTCCAACCCCCTCCAACTGCGCACGGGACACACGAGCTCGGGCGAGGAGGCGGCGGCGCGCCGGCTGCCCTGGTATTCGTGCGCCTGCTGCCCGCCCAACATCGCCCGGCTGATGGCCTCGCTGCACGGCTATCTGGCCACCGCCCACGACGACGGCCTGCAGATCCACCTGTACGCCTCGGGCAGCGTGGACGCCGTGGTCGCGGGCGCCGCCGTCAGCGTGGACGTACGCACCGAATATCCCTGGGAGGGCCGGATCGAGCTGACCGTGAGCGGCGAGACCGCCGTCCCCTGGACGCTCTCGCTGCGCGTGCCGGCCTGGTGCGACGCGTACACGGTCAGGATCGACGGCGGCCCGGTGATGGCCCCCGCGCGGGACGGCTACATCCGGCTCACCCGGGTCTGGGCACCCGGCACGACGGTCGTCCTCGACCTCGACATGCCCGTACGGCACGTGACCGCGCATCCGCGCGTGGACGCGGTGCGGGGCTGCGTCGCCCTGGCACGAGGCCCGCTCGTGTACTGCCTGGAGCAGGCCGACCTGCCGCCGGGCACGGTCCTCGAAGACGTGCGGCTGGACCCCGCCGCGCCGATCACGGCGATTCACCGGCAGGACCTGCCGGACATCCCGGTCGTGATCAACCTCGGCGGGCAGGTCGCCCACGCGGGCGACTCGCTGTACGTCACCGGGCGGAGGCGCGAGCGGCCGGGCACGCCGCTCACGCTCACGGCGGTGCCGTACTTCCTGTGGGGCAACCGGAGCGAGGGCCCGATGCGGGTCTGGATCCCGGTCGCCACGTCGTGACCTCGCGGGCCGCACGCCATGCGGCCCGCGGCGACACGGGAACCGCCCGCGGCGCGCGCCGCCGGAATCGGGGCGGGCGGTCCCCGGCTTCCCCTCCTCTCCCCCCCCCCCCTGAGCCCCAGAAAGAGCGAGGTAGGTAATGCGCAGACCCCGACGCACGACCCTGCTGCCCGCGCTGGCCGCATCGCTGTCCGTGTCACTGACGGCGTCACTTATCGGGGCGCTCGTCCCGCCGGCGCCCGCCGAGGCGGCGGGCGCCACCCTGACGGTGAACGTGGCCCAGCCCTTCCGGCCCGTCACCCACGTCGCGTCCGGCGGCCTGTACGGCCTGGCGGAAAGCAGCAGGCCGGCCGACTCCGCGCTGCTGCCGCTGAAGGTCGACTCGCTGACGCAGCCCGCGCCGGGCGTGGGGCAGAAGCCCAACGGCCAGCCGCCCGGCGGCGACTCGCTGCTCGTGGCCCCGCAGGCCACCCGCGTCGGGGCGGGGGAGTTCATCCGGATGCCGGACATCTACCCCGACTTCCCCTATCGGTGGGTGAGCTGGAACGACTGGCTGGCCAGGGTGAACACGATGGTCGGGGCCCGCCGCAACGCGACCACGGTGACCAACGTCATCGGCTGGGAGCTGTGGAACGAGCCCGACTGGACCTGGAACACCTCCGCGGCCGGGTCGTTCAACGACGGCTGGACGCGCACCTACCGGGCGGTGCGGGCGCTCGACACCACGACGCCGATCGTCGGCCCGAGCACCTCCTACTACAACCGCTCCTGGTTGTCGTCGTTCCTGAGCAGCGCCAAGGCCGCGGGCACACTTCCCGACGTCATCTGCTGGCACGAGCTGGGCGACCCCACCGCCATCGCCGCGCACATCGCCGACTACCGCGCACTGGAGAGCTCGCTCGGCATCAGCCCCCGCCGCATCGCGATCAACGAGTACGCCGCGACGAGCGAGGTGGACGTGCCCGGCAGGGTCGCCAGCTACGTCGCCAAGTTCGAGCGTGCCGGCGTCGAGATGGCACACCGGGCGTTCTGGTACGAATACGGCACCATGAACGGGCTCGTCGTCAACAACAGCCAGCCCACCGGCACATGGTGGCTGTACAAGTGGTACGGCGACATGGCCGGCCGCATGGTCGCCACCACTCCGGCAACCCAGACCGGGCTGGACGGCTTCGCCTCCTACGACTCCACCCGCAAGATCGTCAACGTGGTCTTCGGCAACGAGTCGGGCACCAACACGGTGCGCGTCACCGGCATCGGCCCGCTGGGCTCCTCGGTGCGGGTGACCCTGCAGTCGACCCCCGCGAGCGGCCGGTTCACCGCCGTGACCGCGCCCACGACCATCTCGACCAGCGCCTACACCGTGAGCAACGGGGAGATCAGCGTCTCGGTGCCGAACATGTCGGCGACCAGCGCCTACAACCTGGTGATCGAGCCGGTCAGCGGCGTGCCGTCCTACCAGCAGCGTTACGAGGCGGAGAACGCCTCGGTCTTCCGCGCCCAGCGGCTGACGAGCTCCAGCGCGTCCGAGGGCGGCTACGTCGGGCGCATCGACAACAACAACGGTGACCACACCACGGACAGCTACGTCGACTTCGTGGTGAACGTGCCCACGGCCCGGGCGTACACGATGACCATCGGCTACGCCAACGGCACCGGGGCGACCGCCACCCAGGGGCTGGCGTACAACGGCGGCGCCTGGACGACGGTCAGCTATCCGCCCACGGCCGGCTGGGGCCAGTTCGGCGCGACGGTGAGCACCACGGTGAACCTGCGGGCGGGCTACAACGTGATCCGCCTGGCCAAGGGGTCCCCCTACTTCAACGGCGGGACCGGATACGCCGAGCTGGACTACATCCAGCTCACCTGAGCCCCACCCGAGCTTTCGATGACAGCGGCCGGAAGCCGGCCGTCGAAAGGAAGAACGATATGAAGAGCCTCGACAAGGGCCGGCGCGCCGCCGGTCTGGGCCTGGTGGTCCTCGCAGTCGCGGGCGGTCTGACCGCGTGCGGGTCGTCCGGGGACGACGGCGCCGGCGCCTCATCGGCGGGTGCGAGCCAGGCCGCCGGTGGCGGGACCTACACGATCTGGGACCCCTACCCGCAGTTCGACGACTCCTCCGACTGGGTGAAGCTGCTCACGCAGTGCGGGACCCAGGCCGGGGTGACCATCAAGCGGACCGGCTACGACACCACCGACCTGACGAACAAGGCGTTGCTGGCGGCCCAGCAGGGCAACT
>NZ_VJVX01000106.1:0-9176 GCF_008033685.1 Microbispora sp. CSR-4 | reverse complement strand
TTGGGGATACTTCCTCGGGGCTGGCATCGTGACGTGATTCTCCCTTCCGCCAGCAGATGATGCTGGCTTCAGGGCCTCCACGAAAGTCGGAGTGGTTCAGCGACGGCTACGGGCCGGACCTGCCGTGGCGGGCAGAGAAGGTCGCCTCCACGCTTCAACCCGACGGAGCAGGCCCCGTGGGTGTCCACCAACGCCACCGCCCAGTACGGCCTGGCCGCCGTCAAGAACCTCGCCCTGATCGGCGGCCTGATCCCCGATCCGTGACCCGGGTGGTCCCAGGCGGACCACCCGGGTCACGGGGGCTTTACGGCGTCCAGCGAACGTTGGGGTTGAGGCGGCCGTTCCTGTCGAAGATCGCCTGGTTGTCCCAGCCGTCGCCGGAGCCGTTGATGTCGGCCGGGTCCCAGCCGTTGCCGGGCACGGCGTACCAGGTCGGCTCCCAGTAGAAGACGCCGATCGCGCCCGCGTCGCGGGCGGTTGTCTGCACCGCCGTGAAGTTGGCCGCCTGCCCCGCGGGCGTCGCCTGATATCCGGAGCACGGCTCGGAGGAGGAGATCACGTTGGGGGTGCCGTCGCCGTTGGCCGTGGTGTAGGGATAGGCCGTCTCGGCGAGGATCACGTCCTTGCCGTAGCGGGACTTCATGTCGGCGACCACGCCCGCCATGTTGGGCATCGTGCCGTGCCAGTAGCAGTAGTACGACAGGCCGGTGATGTCCCACGACACGCCCTTGGCCCTGATGCCGTCGTAGAACCAGCGGGCGTTCGCGTCGCTGTCCGCGTTGGCGGTGTGGATGATCACCTGGGTGCCGGAGTTGCACGCCTTCGTCGCGTTATAGCCGGCCTTGAGCAGCAGGCTCAGGTTGGTGAAGTCGTTGTTGACGACCTTGCCGTCATTCCACAGCATGCCCACGTTGATTTCGTTGCCGATCTGCACGCTGTCAGGGGTGGTGCCCTGCGCCTTGAGGCTGGAGCACACGTCGTAGGTGTAGTTGTAGACGTCGGTCTGCAACTGGCCGATCCCGTGGCTCGCCCACGCCGCCGGCTTGTACTGCTTGCCGGGATCCGCCCAGGTGTCGGAGTAGTGGAAGTCGACCAGCAGCTTCAGGCCCTTGGCCTTCACGGTCTTGGCGTACTGCAGCACCTTGGCCTTGTTGTTGTAGCCGCTGGCCGGGTTGTTCCAGATCCGCAGCCGGACGTAGTTCACCCCGATGTCCTTGAGGATGTCGAGCGGGTCCCGCTGCGCGCCGGACGCGTCGTAGTACCTCGCGCCCAGGTCGCCGGCACGCTGCAGGGTGGACACGTCCGCCCCCAGCATGGTCAGCCTCTTCCCGCCCGGAGACGCGCTCGGAGACTGGCTCGGGGACGGGCTCGGAGACGGGCTTGGCGACGCGCTCGGTGACGGGCTCGGGGACGGGCTTGGCGACGCGCTCGGTGACGGGCTCGGAGACGGGCTCGCGGTTGGGCTGGGTGAACCGGTCACGCCGCCCGTGCACGGCGTGCCGTTGAGGGTGAAGCCCGTCGGCGCCGGGTTGCTCCCGGACCACGAGCCGTTGAAGCCGAAGGAGACGCTGCCGCCGGTGCCCACCGACCCGTTGTAGGCGGCGTTGGTCGCGGTGACCTGCGATCCGCTCTGGGTGACGGTCGCGTTCCACGCCTGCGTCACCTGCTGCCCCGCCGGATAGGACCACACGAGCGTCCACGAGGAGATCGGGTCGCCCAGGTTGCTGATCGTGATGTTCGTCCCGAAACCACCCGGCCACTCGCTGCTGACCGCGTAGGTGACACTGCACCCGCTCGCCGCCGAGGCCGGTGACGCCGCGACGACACCGGCCCCCGCCATCATCGCCGCCGCGCACAGCGGCACAGCGAGACCACGTCTCTTCATGTCTCTCCCAGCCTCCACAGGACACGGATCGTCCCCGCCGTACGCGGGGCACTCCGGTAGGGCGGGACATCGGGACACGTCTCCGCCTCACGAGGTTCTGTGAACGTGCACAGTAGCCCACCAGCGGCCTGCCGAGAAGCGTCGGCACATAAGCACAAAAAGGAGCCCCCGAGGCGACCGTTTAACGGTCGTTGACGTCGCACGGGACAACTCTCATCCTGTGAACGTTCCCAGACCTGATGTCCCCCGTCCTCGCGTCCGTCCGTCCGGAGGCCCACGTGGGAAGACCCCAGCGTCACGACCGTTCGCGGGCGAGCATGACCTGCGGCGCGACCCGCGTTCCGGGCCGGTGGGACCCGCCTCCGGAGCGACCGGAAGTACGCCGCGCGCGGCGCCGGCCCGGAAGCGAATCGCCTCGTCCACATGAATGTTTCACGTCCCGCGCCCCGGCGGTCCGGCGAACGAGCCGATGAACGACCATCGCCCCGGCAGACCGGCCTCCCTCGCCCACGCGTACGCCCGCCCAGGGGTACTGACGCGTTCGACCCCCTCGGCGAACCCACCCCAGGAGAAACGGAGCGCCATGAAACCCATGCGCCTCGCCGTCGTGGCCGCCGCTCTCGCGACCGCGCTCGTCACCGTACTGACCGCCGCGCTCGCGATCATGGTCGCGGCGCCGCCCGGAGCCCAGGCCGCCGCAGGTGACGGGACGCCTGCCGACCCGAACATCCGCTTCGTCGGCCGCTGGGACGTCCGCGACGGCTCCGCCTACGTCCCGGGGTGGGCCGGTGCCTACCTGACCACCGGTTTCACCGGCACCACCGTCAAGCTGAAGCAGCGCAACGCCATCGACCTCTACTACAGCATCGACGGCCGCCCCGACGTCTACCTGCAGAACGTGCGGGGCACGGTCGACCTCACCCCCACCCCGCTCCCGGCCGGCGACCACACCCTGCGCGTGTCCTACCGCGTGGTGGCGGGCTCCTACCACGGCGACGCGGTGTTCCAGGGCCTGGTCCTCGACCCGGGCGCGCGCACCCTGCCCGCGCGTCCGGCCGGCGGCATGGTCGAGTTCGTCGGCGACTCCATCACCGTCGGCACCACCACCTCGAAGAACGCCCTCACCGCGTACGGCTGGCTGGTCGGCGAGCAGCTCGGGCTCGACCACATGCAGGTCGCGGAGGGCGGCGCCTGCCTGGTCACCACCGCCGACGGATGCGTCGGCCTGGACCGGCGCTTCGTGAAGGTCAGCGCCGTCGACGGGGCCCCCGACCACGACTTCTCGCGCTACCAGGCGGACGTCGTCGTGATCAACCTCGGCACCAACGACGTGGGGCACGGCGTGTCCACGGCCCAGTTCCAGGACTCCTACACCGGCCTGCTGCGCACGATCCGCGGCAAGTACCCGAGGGCCGCGATCCTGGCCCTGCAGACCTTCCGCGGGCGGTTCGTCCCGCAGACCCAGGCCGCGGTGCGGACCGTCAACGACGCCGGTGACCGCAACGTCTTCTTCGTTCCCACGGACGGGTGGGTGCCGCCCGACGGCCTGTCCGACAACGTCCACCCCAACGACGCCGGGCACCGCGCCATCGCGGCCAGGCTGGCGCCGATCGTGGCCGACCACCTCCCGCCGCGCACGACCCCTACTCCGACCCTCACCCCCACCCCGACTTCCACACCCATCCCCACGCCCACCCCCACGCCAAGCCCGAGCCCGACGCGGACACCGACCGCCTCCCCGTCCCCCAGCACCACACCGGGCGGCCCGGCCGCGGCGTGCGAGGTGCGCTACACCGTGACCAACCAGTGGCCCGGCGGATTCCAGGCCGACGTACAGGTCACCAACACCGGGTCCGGCACGGTGAGCCCGTGGGCGCTGCGCTGGACCTTCCCCGACGGCCAGCAGATCGGCCAGGGATGGAACGGCACGTTCACCCAGACCGGGCCGACCGTCACCGTCACCGGGCCGTCGTGGAGCCCGGCGCTCGCCCCCGGTGCGTCCGCGACCGTGGGCTTCACCGCGACCTGGAACGGCGCCAACCACGCGCCGGGCTCCTTCACCCTCAACGACGCCGGATGCCGGGCCGTATAAGCCCGGGACGCCGGGCCGTACAAGCCCGGCAGCGCCGGATGCCGGGCCATATGAGCCCGGCGACGCCGGCCGCCGCACCCGCCCGGGGGCGCGGCGGCCGGTGCGACCGGACGGACCGCCGTCACACGGTCCGGCAGACCCCGACCCGGAGAAAGCGAGAATGCCGATGAGCACGTTGAGGCGACGAGCCGCCGCCCTGGTCACCTCGGCCGCGGCCGTGCTGACGGGAGCGCTCACATGGGTGGCGGGCGCGGCGCCCGCCGACGCCGCCACCGGATGCGCCGTCACCTACCGGATCACCAACCAGTGGCCCGGCGGATTCGGCGCGGACGTCACGGTGACCAACCTTGGCGACACGATCAACGGCTGGACCCTCGGCTGGTCGTTCACCGCGGGCCAGCGGATCACCCAGGCGTGGAACGCGGCGGTCACCCAGACCGGGTCCGCCGTCACCGCCGTGAACGTGGACTACAACCCCACCATCGCGAGCAACGCGTCGGTGAGCTTCGGGTTCAACGGCTCGTGGAGCTCCGCCAACCCCGCACCGGCGAGCTTCACGCTCAACGGGGTCACCTGCACGGGCGGCGTCACCGGCTCCCCCAGCCCCAGCCCCAGCGCCTCGCCGACCCGCTCCCCCAGCCCCAGCCCGACACCGAGCCCCACTCCGGCCCAGGGGCGGATCACCGTATGGCTGGCCGGCGACTCCACCGTCGCCAACAGCTCCGGCGCCCCCATCGTCGGCTGGGGCCGGGAGCTCGGTCAGTACCTGACCACGAACGCCACCGTCGTCAACAACGCCGTCGGCGGCCGCAGCGTCCAGACCTGGCTGTACGAGTCGGCCGTCACCAACAGCATGAACTCCAGCGGCGAGTGCGCGCTCAGCTCGACCGCCTACGCCTCCCGGTGGCAGTCGATGCTCGACGCCTCGACCGGGATGAAGGCGGGCGACTATCTGTTCATCCAGTTCGGCATCAACGACGGCGACCCGTCCTGTCCCCGCCACGTCGGCGCCGCCCGCTATCGCGAGCTGCTCACCACCATGGTCCGCGCCGCACAGCAGCGCGGCGCGAACCCGGTGCTCGTGACCCCGGTGGCCGCCCTGACCTGCAGCGGGAGCACCGCCACTCCCAACCGCGGCTTCGTCACCGACACCTTCACCGTCGGCTCCGCCACCGGCGCCCCGGTGATCGACCTCCATAAGTTGAGCTACACGCTCTACAACAGCCTCCACTTCTGCCCGTTCAACGGCGACTACACCTCGGGCCCGGTCGGCGCCTTCTTCGCCAACGACCACACCCACTTCGAGGCCGCGGGCGCCCGTCAGATCGCCGGCCTCGTCGCCGGTGCCGTACGGGACCAGGGGCTCGGCCTGGCGGCCTACCTCCAGTAGGCCGCCCGCGGGTCACGACTCGGTGCGGGTCCACTGCTGGTCGGTGCCGCTGCCGCAGGTGTACTGGATGACGGTCGCCCCGTCGGCGGTGGAGCCACTGGCGACGTCGAGGCGCTCGCCGCTGTTCTGGCTCACCAGCCGAGCAGCAGTGGCGGCGGGTGCCGGCCGCCGCAGACGTCTTCAGCCGGTGACCCACGGCCGCGGATCGCCATCTCGACCACCGTGTGGCGGGCGGTCATGGGCACGCTGGCATCGACCGGCAGGAGGATCGGCACGGCACTCGGGTTCGTCCCCGGCGACGACCCCGGTATGCCGGCCGGTGAGGCCGCCACGCTGCGTCGCTACGTCAGGGCCGCTATGTGAGGCATGCCGTTACGTGACCGAGCCAGGGTGGTCACATTTCGTCACCGATGTACGCTTTGACGACCTCTCAGGGCGACAGAATGTGATCACCTCGGGTGACGGAGGAGGCGGGAGCCCTATGTCCCACCAGGCCGAGGCGGACAGGGTGCTGCGCTCGCTGGGCAGATCCTGCCTGGAGCACGACCCGGACGTCCTGCGATCCGTGCTGGACCGGATCGGCGACAAGTGGAGCCTGATCCTCATCGGGCTGCTCGGCAACGGGCCGATGCGCTTCACCGAGCTGCTGCGTACGGCCCCCGGCATCTCCCGCCGCATGCTGACGCTGACGTTGCGCGGCCTGGAGCGTGACGGCCTGGTCGAGCGCGTGATCTACGCGGAGGTCCCGCCCCGGGTCGAGTATGAGGTCACCCCGTTCGGACGCACCCTGTCCGAGCCCGTCCTGGCGCTCACCCGGTGGGCGGCCGCCAACCAGGACACGATCCGCGCCAACCGCCACGCCTTCGACACGGCGGCCGGCGCCGACCCCGACGATCTCGGCTGAGCCCCCGGCCGGTTCCCTTCATGTGACCAGGGTTCGATTGAAGTTACCGATCATCGGCGTGTAACCAGGTATCCGCACGTCATCGAGGCCGGCGGGGGGCGCTGCGCCCTGCCGCCGGCACACGTACGGGGAGATGATCGGTATGTCTGGCATGCCGGGACGGGGAGACACCATGACCGCCGGCGAAATCGGCCACCCACGCTTCGAGCTGGGACTCAACTCGTTCGGGGAGGTGGCGACGGACGGCGGGCGCGTGCTCGACGACGCCGAGACCGTACGCCTGCTCGTGGAGGAGGCCCGGCTCGCCGAGTCGGTGGGGCTCGACGTCTTCAGCGTCGGGGAACACTACCGGGACGGGCACAACGACTCCGCGACCCCGGTGCTCCTCGCCGCGATGGCCACCGCCACCCGGCGCATCGGGCTCGGCACGTCCGTGACGGTGCTGAGCACGAACGACCCGGTGCGGCTCTACCAGGAGTTCTCCACCCTCGACGCGGTGTCGGACGGCCGGGCCCGGATCGTGCTGGGCCGCGCCTCCGTGACCGAGTCGTTCTCGCTGTTCGGCTACGACCTGGCCGACTACGAGCGGCTCTTCGAGGAGAAGCTCGATCTCTTCCTGCGGCTCGAACGCGAGGAGCGGGTGACCTGGTCGGGCACGGTGCGGGCGCCGCTCACCGGGCGGCTCCTGCATCCCCGGATGCGGCCGGGAGGCATCCCCACCTGGATCGGCGTGGGGGGCAGCCCCGACTCCGTGGTGCGCGCCGCCCGGCACGGCCTGCCGCTCATGATGGCCATCATCGGCGGACGGCCGCAGCGGTTCGCGAGGAACGTCGAGCTCTACCTCACGGCGCTCGGCCGCTTCGGACACCCCGAGCTGCCGATCGGCCAGCACTCGCTCGGCCTCGTCGCGGACACCGACGAGGAGGCCGTCGAGACCTGGTGGCGCTACTGGCGGCCGGTGGTCGAGGACTTCGCGGCCGAGCGCGGCTTCTACGCGCCCGACCGGGAGCGGTACGAGGCCGAGATCGAGCACGGCGCGCTCTTCGTCGGATCGCCCGAGACGGTCGCCCGCAAGATCGTCAGGATGGCCCGCGACCTGCGCCTGAGCCGTTTCGACCTCAAATACGACATCATGCACCTTCCTCGCGACGCCCGCGCCCGCACGATCGAGCTGCTCGGCCGCGAGGTCGCCCCGCGCGTACGCGAACTGCTCGCCGCGGACGCGGTGCACGCGTGAGCCGCCGGCGATCCGGAGCGACCATGAAACCCGGCGACGTCCGCACCATCGGCATCCTCGGCGCCGGCAAGGTCGGCACCGTGCTGGCCCGTCTCGCCGTCGCGGCAGGCTACCGCGTGCTGATCGCGGGCTCCGGGGAGGCCGCGCGGATCTCCCTCGTCGTCGAGGTCGTCACGCCCGGGGCGGTCGCGGTGACCGCGGCGGAGGCGGCGTCAGAGGCGGACGTCGTGGTGCTGGCCCTGCCGCTCGGCAAGCACCGCGACGTCCCCGCCGAGGCGCTGCGGGACAGGCTCGTGCTCGACGCGATGAACCACTGGCCGGAGGTGGACGGGGTGCGGGACGACCTCACCGACCCCCGCACGTCCTCCAGCGAGATCGTTCAGGCGTTCCTGTCGCGTTCCCGGGTCGTCAAGGCCTTCAACCACATGGGCTACCACGACCTGGAGGAAGGCGCCCGTCCCACCGGCGCTCCCGGCCGCCGCGCGATCGCCATCGCGGGCGACGACCCGGACGACGTCGAGGTGGCCGCCTCGATCGTGGACGCGCTCGGTTTCGACCCCGTGGTCGCCGGCCCGCTCGCCGAGGGCGTACGGATGGAGCCGGGAACGGAGCCGTTCGGCGCGAACGTGGGCGCGGCCGAGCTGCGCGCGATGCTCGGCCGTTTCCCCGATTCGCAACGCGGCCGCGAGGTGCTCCGCGCACGCGGCGGGCTGATGTCGTCGCCCCGCCCCTCACGCTGATCGGTCGCTGACCAGCGTGATCCCGCGTCCACGACGCCGGCCGTACAGGAAACGGGAACGACCTCGAGCGCAGGCTTGATCTGCTCGACAGGTAGCGAGCATCCGCACGAGCCGGGCCCGGCCGACCGCGCCTGTAAGTGCCGCCTCCGGCAGCCCTTCCGGAGGCGGCACGGGCGGAGGCGGCACGGGCGGAGGCGGCATGGCCGCGTCAGGCGACACGGCCGCGTCAGGCGACGGCGGTCCCCTCAAGCTCGACCATCAGGCCGGGGATCGCCGGCCGGGTCACCCCCGCCGGCAGACGCGGTTCCGTACGGCACGGGCGGTTCCGTCCGCCGGGGTGGTTTCCGCCAGAGGCCGGACGTGCGGACGGGAGCGGGGCCCGAGGGCGCCCGCTCCCGCCACGCTGTGGTGCTGGTCAGCCGGTGGTGCAGGCCGAGCCGTTGAGGCTGAAGGCCGAGGGGTTCGGGTTGTTGCCCGAGTGGGTGCCCTGGAACCCGAACGACGTGCTGGCGCCGGGGGCCAGCGAGCCGTTGTAGGACATGTTGCGCGCGGTCACCGACGAGCCGCTCTGGCTCACGGTGGCGTTCCAGGAGTTGGTGATCTGCTGGCCGCCGGAGAACGACCAGGCCAGCGTCCAGCCGTTGATCGTGCCGCTGCCGGTGTTGGTGATGTTCACTTCGGCGGTGAAGCCGTTGTTCCACTCGTTCTTGGTGTAGGACACACGGCACGGGCCGGTGTTGCCTCCCGGCGAGGACGGCGAGACCGTGGGCGAGGGGCGGGGCGAGGGCGAGGGCGAGGGCGAGGGCGACGGATCGGTCGTGCCGCCGATGGTGATGTTGGAGTTGCCGCTGCTCTGGTAGCCCTCGGTGGCGAGGATCTGGTAGTCGTGGCTGCCGAGCGACATGCCGGCGCGGGCCCAGGCGTCGAA
>NZ_VJVX01000105.1:0-9382 GCF_008033685.1 Microbispora sp. CSR-4 | reverse complement strand
TGCGAATCGAAGGATTACGAAGTGGCCGTCTCTTGTCACATGGATCTCTCCCGTCGCACCAAGGGAAAGATCACCCGTACACCACTCCCATGGACGCTACGGAACTTTTTAAATGGGTCTTGTCGGTGAGCTGACGAGGGCTGATCTGGTCTGTATGACCAGGGTGTGCGGTATGCCCAAGGCGGCGGCTTCACCCCCCAGGAGCAGCGGCGCCGCGAGGAGGTACGGCTGAGCGCAGCCGTGATGTTCGAGCAGGGGGTCACGAACGCGGCGGTAGCCCGGACGTTGCGGGTCACTCAGCGGTCGGTGGAGCGGTGGCGGCGCGCCTGGCGCGAGGGTGGCACGGCGGCGCTGGCCTCAGCAGGCCCGCACGCGCTGCCCCGGCTCAGCCCGGCGCAGTTCGCCCGGCTGGAGGCCGAGCTGGAACGCGGTCCGCTGGCGCACGGGTTCGCCGACCAGCGCTGGACGCTGATGCGGATCAAGACGCTGATCGGCAGGATGTTCCACCTCGGCTACACCGTTCAGGGGGTGTGGTACCTGCTGCGGCGTAACGGCTGGTCGTGCCAGCGCCCCGCCCGCCGGGCGATCGAGCGGGACGAGGCCGCGATCGAGGTGTGGAAGAAGGAGGTCTGGCCGCAGGTGGAAGATCCGCGGCGGCCGACGGCGCCTGGATCTGCTTCGAAGACGAAGCCGGTCAAGGGCTGAGGCCGCCTCGCGCACGAACGTGGGGCCGGCGCGGGCACACGCCGGTGGTACACGTCCGCGGGCGCGGAAGCGGACGGGTGAACATCGCCGCCCTGGTCTGCTACAAACCCGGCG
This sequence comes from Microbispora sp. CSR-4, assembly GCF_008033685.1. Taxonomy (NCBI): domain Bacteria; kingdom Bacillati; phylum Actinomycetota; class Actinomycetes; order Streptosporangiales; family Streptosporangiaceae; genus Microbispora; species Microbispora sp. CSR-4. Next base: position 8,563 of record NZ_VJVX01000105.1, on the reverse strand, counting down.
AACGCTCCCGGCTGATCTACCGCCTGCACGTCTACCGCGGCCGCAAAGGCGAGCCCAAGACCTTCGGCTGGATGGACTACCGCGACCTGATCCTTCATGCCCACGCCCAGCTCGGCGCCCCGATCGTGCTGGTCTGGGACAACCTCAACCTGCACCTAGTGCCCGGGATGAAGACCTTCGCCGCCGAGCACGCCGACTGGCTCACCATCGTCCAGCTCCCCGCCTACGCCCCCGACCTCAACCCCACCGAGGGCATCTGGTCCCTGCTCAAACGCGGCGCCCTGGCCAACCTCGCCGCCGCCGACCTGCCCCAGCTCGTCCGCGTCATCAAGCGCGCCCTGAAGAAGATCCAGTACCGGGCCCACCTCATCGACGGATGCCTCCCACCGACCGGCCTGACCATGAGAACGGGAGGCGACATCACGAATTAAAGGTCAGTAACTACATGGTCAGTCACAGCCGCATAAAGTGAAACGCTCCGTCGCCTGTATTTCGCTCCCATCCTGGCCGCTCACTACTTGAAGATTACGAGCCGTCATGACGGAGTATATCTTTCCCGTTACCGAAAACGATCTTTACTTTTATCTTCACTTTATGTGATGATCACGGGGTTTTGTCCGCACCTGTTCGAAAGGTTGTGAGTGAACAGACGCCTATCAGCGTCCGGCTTAGCCACCCGGACGCGCCGCCGTGCTGCCCTGATCGCGACTCTGATGCTGCCGCTCTCGCTCATGAGCGCGCCCGCGACCGCGCAGGGCCCAACGCCACCCTCCCCAGCTAAATCCGCATCCATAACACCACCGAAAGCCACTCCGGATCCGAACCTCAAGGCCGCCTGGGAGAAGGCGGCCAAGTCCGGTAAACCCGTTGAGGTCCCGGCCCACTTCACCGAGAAGATGAAGGTCTGGGCGCAGCCCGACGGCAAGCATCTGCGGGCCGAGTTGTCCACCCGGCCGGTACAGCTGAAGAACAAGGCCACCGGGACCTGGGAGCCCATCGACACCCGTGTCGTGGCCCGCGACGGGACGCTGCAGGCGGCGCGGGTCAAGTCACCGCTGACCTTCGGCGAGCGCGGGGCCAGACACCTGGTGTCGGCGAAGGGGGAGAAGGGGACCACGGGCCTGAAGGTGACCCGGGCGCTGCCGGAGCCGAAGGTCTCCGGCAGCACGGTCACCTACCCCGACGCTGTCGCGCCGGGCGCGGACCTTGTGGTGATCGCCCAGGCCGACGGTTTCGTTTCCCAGGTGGTCTTCCGGCGTAAGCCGGACGGCCCAGTGACCGTACGCCTGCCCCTCACCCTCCCGGAGGGCACGAAGTTCGGTAAGGGGCCCGAGGGGTTGCCGCAGCTGAAGGACGCCCAGGGTAAGGCGGCGGCGGCGCCGATCGCGCTGACGGCGATGGACGCCAAGGTGGAGTCCTCTCCCGAGCAGGGGAGGTCCTCCCAGGTCGACGCGCGCGTGGAGACCTCCGGCACGACATCGGAGTTGGTGTTCAGCCCGGATGAGAAGTTCCTGGCCGATCCGGCGGTGACCTACCCGGTGACGATCGCCGCCTCCTCCGACTGGTTCGGCGGCGGCAAACCCGCCGACGCCTGGGTCAACAAGAACGAGCCCTACAGCAACCACGGCCCGGACGGTTGGCTGCGCGCGGGCACCACCCAAAGCAGCGCGGACATCGCCCGCGTATACCTGAGGTTCGACACCACGGACCCGGCGTTGCTGGGCGCCACCGTCAACGACGCCGACCTGATCATCTGGAACTACAAGTCCGGCGGCCCCAACGGAGCGCTGTGTGGCGACCCGCTGGGGGCGGGCACGGGCATCACGGTCCAGCGCGTCACCTCCGACTGGCAAGAGGGCTATGTCTCCTGGGGCTATCAGCCGTCGATAGCCAGCGGCACCGAGGGCACCAACGACGCCGGGTACAACTACGACGCCAGCGGCACCTGGTGTGCCAAGGACGAGGCGCTGTGGCATCAGGTCAAAAGCATGGTCCGCGGCTGGATCGAAAACGGCGTGCCCAACAAGGGCATGATGTTGCGGGCCGTCAGTGAAACCGCGACGACCAACTGGCGCCAGTACTACTCCAGTGAATACAGCGGCGGTCAGCCATACCCAGGCTACCGCCACCCCCCTACACTGATAATCGAATACGAGCCGGCGGAGTCTCTCCAGGTTGTTTATCAGGCCCCGGCTGATCAACCCCTGCCTCCCGCCTACTACGAGGACGACAAGGCTCGCGTGGACCGGGGCGAGGTGTACGAAGGGGAAGATCCGCCAATGTCTGTCAACTCGCCAGAGGACGAACTCGCTCAGGCCATCGCGTCTGGAACCTCTGTGGATCTCCCTATGGAGGATGTGAACTATCCCGAAGGGCTTTCTGAAGACGAAGTACAGGAGGGTAGTAATCCCGATATAGGTGCAGCTGACCCTTCCGACCTTCCCCAAGAAAACACTCCACCGGAAACACCCGCACCCGATCAAATACTGAACGCCAATCCATATTTCGAAACTAACACCGAACCCTGGAGTGGAGAAAATGGGGCATTACAACAGTCAACTATTAAGGCGCATGAAGCGAACGGTACAGGATCGCTGCTGGTCTCCCCCACGGTGGGTGCGACCTCCACAACTGTTCGCTCGGAAAAAATTCCTGTGCGATACTATGACTACTATAGAGTGGCCGGTTGGTTCACGGCCTCGTCGAACACCTCCGTCGATTACGGGGTTGACTGGTTCGACGCCGATGACTCACTGATTTCTTCAAGTATCACACGCTACTCGGTAGCCGCAGATTCGTGGTCTCCCGCCGAGGCGTCCTTCAATCCCCCTACCAGTGCGGTCAAAGCTCAAATACGCCTCACACTGTCAGGCGACGCACCTCTCGGAGAAATCTTTGCTGATGAACTAGCACTGTACGGGCCGTCTCCGTCCGTCTCCCCGTCTCCGTCCGTCTCCCCGTCTCCGTCCGTCTCCCCGTCTCCGTCCGTCTCGGGGCTAGTGGCGGCCTACGGCATGAACGAGGGATCGGGGACCAATGTGGCCGACTCCTCTGGACGGAGCAACAACGGTACGGGCAGCAACACCGGCTGGGCGAATGGCAAGTACGGCAAGGCGCTGTCGTTCAACGGCTCTTCCAGTTGGGTCACCGTCCAGGACACTGCGTCGCTGCGCTTGACGAACGGAATGACGCTTTCTGCCTGGGTCAACCCGGCCACGGTGACCGACTGGAGAAGCGTGCTGGCCAAGGAGCTGAGCACCGAGGGGGTCTCCTACACCCTGTACGCCTCCAACGGCACAGGCCCGGCCGGCTGGGTGCAAACCGCCCCTGACGACTTCTCCACTCTCAGCGGGAGCTCCCCTCTGGCGGTGAACAGCTGGAGCCACCTGGCGCTGACCTACGACGGTGCCGCCCTGCGGTTGTTCGTCAACGGCCAGCAGGTCGCCCAGAAAGCCGTGAGCGGAAGCCTCTACGACGACGGCAGCCCGCTCCACATCGGCGGCAACGACGCCTGGGGCGAGTTCTTCAGCGGCCTGATCGACGAGGTCCGCATCTACAACCGCGCCCAGACCGCGGCCGAGATCCAGACCGACATGAACACCCCCGTCGGCTCCACCACACCAAGTCCCACCCCCAGCCCGACACCAAGCCCGACGCCGAGCCCGACATCAACGCCGACTCCGGTTCAGGGGCTGGTGGCGGCTTATGGCATGGAGCAGGGTGCTGGCACGGTGGTCGCCGACTCGTCCGGGAAGAACAACACCGGCACGGCCATGGACACCACCTGGGCCACCCAGGGCAAGTACGGCAAGGCCCTGTCGTTCAACGGCACCTCGAGCTGGGTCACCGTCCAGGACGCCGCGTCGCTGCGCCTGTCCACCGGCATGACCTTGTCGGCCTGGGTGAAACCCAGCACAGTGACGGGCTACCGCAGCGTGATCATGAAGGAGCTCAGCTCACTCGACGGAGCTTCCTACTCGCTGTACGCATCCGACGGACAGGGGCCCGTCGCCTATCTCACCACGGACTACGACTGGGAGTTCGGCCCCTCCACGCCACTGCCGACCAACACCTGGAGCCACATCGCCGTCACCTACGACGGCACGACCGCCCGCCTGTTCGTCAACGGCAACCAGGCGGCCACCGCCGCGATAACCGGCGGCAGCCTCTACGACGACGGCGGCCCGCTCCACATCGGCGGCAACAACGTATGGGGCGAATACTTCCAAGGCCTCATCGACGAGGTCCGCATCTACAACCGCGCCCAAACCGCGGCGCAGATCCAAACCGACATGAACACCCCCGTCGGTGCCGCAGCGACGAGCAGCACAGCACAGAGACTGAGCACTGGCACGGCCGGTAACCCCGCCACCGCAGTTGAGAAGCTGACGGTGGACGACAGCCGCACCATGAACGGTGTCACCGTCGCCGACACGCTCACCCCCCGCCTCACCACTTGGCTCACCGGGCACGACGGCGAGGCGAAGGTGGAAGTGGAGATTGCCGGCGAACCCGCCAAGCCCATCAAGTCCGCCAAGACGCATAAGACAGCTGAGGGCAAGCATCGGATCTGGTCGGGCCAGACCACTGCCAAGGCCGGCGAGTCCCAGGTGACGCTGCAGGTGCCCAAGGACCAACTACAGAACGGCGAGAAGGTCCGGTGGCGTGCCCGTGTCACCAACTCCGGAAAGACAAGCGCTTGGACCGACTGGCAGGCCATCACCATCGCCGCGGAAACGAGGCAGAAACCACCTGCGAAGTCGGTCAATTCCCCTAGCAAGAAACCCGAAGCTGTATCCCTGACGCCCGCCGAAAACAGAGTCGCGACACCCTCTGTGGCGAGTTCAGACATCGGCCCCAAAGCCGTAGATATTTTACCTTCCGGCCCTCAGGAAGCCTCTGAGCTCACGTCCACAGAATGTGCAAGCGACTCCAAATATCGCGATAAGAACGGAGCCTCCAAACATCGTTTCGGCTGGTGCGTCGTCGCACATTATGTTGCCCGAGAATGGAAGGTCAACCTCCTCGGGCACGCATATCTCGCAGGTGAGGCGACCGGGAAAGTTTATTATCGCATCAGCACTCGACGAATTGCGCGAGAATTTGATCTCTCCGTCCGAGTCGTTCCCGATGAACCCACCGGAACGGGAAACCAGTTCAAGCTCAGCTTCGACGCTCATGTGGTGGATCCAGACAGCCAATCTAATCCCAGCCACTGCCCCTTCGTGCGTTCCGAAGGTCTGACGGGAAGCTACCCGTCAAGCACATGGGCAAACAGCACAGCCGACTGGCAGGTCACTAGAACCTACGCGTCCACAAGGCACGAAGGCGAGGATTGGCTAGGTTACTGTGCGCTGGGGATCCGAGGACACGCCACCTTCCCCAGTGGGGTCACGAAGACATCCACTGTCCCCACGGTGAAGGAGGTTCGCTGTGACACGGCATTATATATAAGCTGGTACAAGAACGGCGGCTGCATCATCTGGACGTCGGGCATTCCCAGATTCAGCTTTGCAAAGACGAGCACCAATTCCAAGGCGGTTTCGTTTCCCCAGATTTGGGATCACATCGAGAGGGCGACGAATCCCGACGAGGAGACGCATCCCTATACGCCCGGTCTCGCCTTCCCAAGAGCCCCTGAAGGCTATCGGAAGATCATCCCCGGAGGGGATATCGATCACTTGATGTATCGCCTATCCAATGCGGAGAAGGCCGACGCACAGCACAACTATACATCGGCGATATGCAAGAAGGAGTTCGCAGATAAATATCCGTGGCATACCATGTATTCGGATCCGCAGAGTAAAGACTGCGACGAATTCCCATGGGCGGCAACGCAGCAGGGATCTATGTACGCAGACCCCGACTATAACTTCTCAATCGAACTCGTCAATACGAAACAGAATCAGGATTTTGGCCGCATACAGGGCGCCTGGCTACAGAACAACCGAATCCTCAAGTCTGACGGTTTCTTCGTCCAGCTGAGATAACGGTTAGAAGTGCGCTGTGCCCGGCTGGTCGCTCCTCAACCGGCCGGGCACAGCGTCCGTAGAACCCGGCGAAGGAGTGAGCGCAGTCCTCAGCCGCGAATCCGCCGCCTACCCGAGCGTCGCGGGCAACGCCGCATCAGCTACCCGGAATTAACGGGACAATCAGGCGGATACCGCTATCATCCCGGTGCAGATCAGTCGGAACGGCCACCCCGCGAGTCGTCGAGGGCGGTACCCCTGAAGGATTATGGACAGAACGGAGGAACATGGGAACATCGACGCGATCACTTCCAGGAGAGTCTGCATGAGCATTCTCATCAAGTCCGTGACCGACCGGGTCCGGTTGCCTTCTTACGGCGCCTTCGCCTTAGAGGATCAGGGACGCGACTTGAGCGACCCAGGGCCACTGGGCGTCGACCCTGATCCCGACGCATGGTTCCAGGCCGTCGACGACGGCGCATGCGTCAACACCGAGCACGGATGGCAGGAGGTCGGTGTTCAACTGGAACTATGGGACGGCCCCCCAAGGACCACCGAGGAATGGGACAAGTCACAAGAGGCGCGCATCTACTTCACCTCCGGGCAGGTCGCCGCAGTGGAAGTGGAGTACCACAATATCGAGCACAACGTCCTCGATCTGGGCCGTGCGGGTGCGCACTGGAACGTGCGTGCACTGATGCGCCAATTGCGGCCGGTACAGCCTGAGGACTCGACCCGCATGAGGGTGGATCTGGAGGCGTACCTCTTCCAGTTCTGGCCAGCCGACGACTGATGTCCGGACTGCGGGGATTGACTTCGGGTCATGTCGGCGTATCTGGGCAGCGATAACGGCAGGTTCGGGGCTGATGCCTTCTCAATTGGCAAGACGATAAGTGACCGCCATGGCGGGATCGATGGCCTGCACGGACGGCACGATCATAAGGGTGCCCAAAGTGGGCCGATCGGGTCCGCCGACCGCATGGTGGATCATGGTGGCAAGGCGGCCGTTCATCGCGGGGCGTTGTCTCACTGGTTGGTCTGTGCTGGCGTCAGGCGCGCTTGGCGCAGCACCTGCCGCACCGACGCTTCCAGCGGACTGTCCTCGCCGATGACCGTCTCGCACCCGTCCGGCAGCAGGTCGCGCTCCTGATACCACTCCCGCATCTGGTCCGGGGTGAATTCCACCCGCTGGGGGCGGCTGTCATGCCGCCGGAGCGTCTCGGGGAAGGACACGTCCAGGTAGAAGAAGGCGGTGGTCCCGGTGTGGTCACGGCGCAGGGACTGCAGCATCGCCCCATAGCGGCTGGCGGTAAGGATGCCTTCGAGCAGGACGTGATGCCCGTGATCGAGGGAGTACCGGGCGATCGTGTCGATGAGGCCGATGTTCACACCGCCATGTACGTCCCGCTCCCGCAGCAGCTCCCGCCGTACGACGTCCTGGCCGACCAGCGCCAGGCCACGGCCATAGGCGGCCCGCACGGCACGGGCGACGCTGGTCTTCCCAGAGCCGGAGTTCCCGCGGAGAACGATCAAACGGGTGTCGAGAGAGCCGGTACGCACCGGCTCAGGGTACGAACAGTCCGTGGGCGACACGCCGTCTTTCCCTGTCGGCCGGTGACGTCCCGCCCAGTGGTGTACAAGCTGCTTCCACGTGAGGTTTGGAAATACCCCGGCGCCAGGCCGTGCGCGGCTCATAGTGTCGGAGCCGTCATGAGCGACTCTGCGTCACACCTGGCCTACGTCGCCTCCGTACCCCGCCTTCGTGCTGCGGCAGGCGCATTGCTCCGAGACAACGAGGGGCGGGTGCTTGTCGTGCACCCGGTTTACAAGGACGAATGGGACATCCCCGGCGGGATGGTCGAGGCAGGGGAGTCCCCCGTCAGTGCTCTGCTCCGTGAACTACAGGAGGAGCTGGGCATCGCATCGCCGGTGGGTCAGCTCGCATGTGTCGACTGGGTGCCACCGGCACCGCCCTGGGACGCCGGGCTGATGTTCGTCTTCAACGCAGGCGTGCTCACTGACTCCCAAGTCGCGGCGCTCCGCCTGCAGCCCGAGGAGCTCGACGAATACGTATTCGCTCCTCCCGCGGACTTGGACAAGCTCTTGCCGCCAGGCCTGGCGAGGAGGATGACCGCGGCGATCTTGGCGGCAGACGCCGGCCAGACTGCTTACCTGGAGGACGGCCTCTTCCGCCTGCTCCCGTAGCCGGACGTATGCGCGGGCTCGTAGGTTAGCGCCACAGCCAGTACGTCGTGGGCAGGCGGGCGCAGTAAGTAGCCGCTGCGGACAGCGATGGCCGGACTGTTGGCGAGCAGGTAGCCCCTCGCTGGCGGTGTATACCTTGCCGCCCTCAAGGCTGCGGTTCGAGACGTTCACGGAACTCCTGAGTGCGTTTAGGGCGCTACGTAGGATGAGCGCTCATCAGGCGGAGAATCACTTAATTTTGGCGATTTGGGATCAATTTCTTGCACCGCAAGAGGGCGGCCCCCGCTAGTTAGCGTCCATGGGAGTGGTGTACGGGTGATCTTTCCCTTGGTGCGACGGGAGAGATCCATGTGACAAGAGACGGCCACTTCGTAATCCTTCGATTCGCA
>NZ_VJVX01000104.1:0-9520 GCF_008033685.1 Microbispora sp. CSR-4 | reverse complement strand
GGAACGCGGGGTGAGCATCGCCGAGCTGGCGACCGCGATCCAGGTGGACCCCAAGACCGTCGAACGCTGGATCACCAAAGGCCGCGCACCGTACCGAAAGCACAGGTACGCCGTCGCCGCTCACCTGGGGATGGACGAGAGTTACCTGTGGCCCGAGGCCCTTACCCGGGAACAGGTGGCCTCAGCGTCCGAGAGCGAGATCGTCACCGTCTACCCGCACCGCTGGGCCGTCCCCCGGGACGCCTGGGGACGTCTGTTCGCGTCCGCCACGCAGGAAATCGGAGTCCTCGTCTACAGCGGCCTGTTCCTCGCCGACGATGCCGGCATTGTGCGCATGCTCGGCGAGAAGGCCGCCGCCGGAGTACGGGTGCGCATCCTGCTCGGCGACCCCGACAGCCCCGAGGTCGCCCAGCGCGGCGCGGACGAGGGCATTGACGACGGGATGGCCGCCAAGATCCGCAACGTCCTCGTCCTCTACCGGCCTATCCGCGGCTTGGACGGGGTGGAGATCCGGCTTCATCGGACGGTGCTGTACAACTCCATCTACCGCGGCGACGACCAGCTCCTCGTCAACACACATGTGTATGGAGTGCCCGCCGGCAACGCCCCGGTCCTGCATCTGCGGAAGGTGTTAGGCGGGGACATGGTCACCACGTACGTCGACAGTTTCGAACGGGTGTGGGAGCAGGCCACGTCGGTAGGGTCGTGATCGTGGCCCGCCGCATCGACTACTACGACGACCCTGACGCTCCCAAGCCGAACAGCTTGGTCCCGTCCGTCAACATCGTCGTCACCAACGACGCCGGGGACATTCTGATGATCCGTCGCAGCGACAACGGCAACTGGGCCGTTCCCGGCGGCGCAATCGACCTTGGGGAGTCTCTCCCACAGGCCGGCGTACGCGAGACCCTCGAAGAGACCGGGGTGTTGTGCGAGATCACCGGCCTCGTCGGCACCTACACCGACCCCCGCCACGTCATCCTTTACACCTCTAACGGCGAGGCCCGGCAAGAGTTCTCCATCGTCCTCACCGCCCGTGCCGTCAGCGGCGAGCCGACCCCCAGCAGCGAATCCACCGAGGTCCGCTGGGTGCCACGGGACCAGGTCGAGGCTCTGCCGATGGACCGCTCGATGGCCCTGCGCATCGGCCACTTCCTCGCTGGCACCGGCCTGCCGTACATCGGATAAGCCATGACTTTGCTCCTGCACCCCACCCCTGCCAAAAACATCCGCTCGATCCGGAGGGTGGGAATCCGCGCCGTCAGCGTGGGGCGGAGCGATGCCACAGGCGTCTGTTGCTTGCCGGCGTTGCCCTCCTACCAGATCACCTATCAGTGGGGCCGTGAGCTGCGGCGTAACGGGCAGCGCACTCTCGTTGCCGTCCACTTCCGCATCCCTGATGACGAGCCGGTGTTGGTGGGCCACTACAACGCCCCGCCGGTCGAACTCGGCAGTGCCGCAGCCGCGGCCCTGATCGCCGAGCATCAGGACGCCCGCGGATACGAACTCCTGGTCCCGCGCCCGATCCAGGCCAGCGAGATTCACCGCATCAGGGGCGTGAACCAGGTCACCGGGTGGCGCTATATGCCCAACGCACACGGCATGCCGCCCTGCGGATGCCCGATCTGCAACCCTCGCGGAGCGTACGGCGCAGCCAAAATCCGTAAGGCATACATGGCTGAGTGAGCCTGTCGGTCAGCGGGCCGACAGTTCGCGCAGTTTCGTCTCAACTGCGTCAACAGCCGCCAGGATGCAAGGCGTAGACGTCGTAATTGATCGGCTCACCAGGTGGTCCGGGCCATAGCGGGAGTGGATCTCAGCCAGGCGCTCGTGTGCGTCAAGGTGCCGGCCGTCCGGGCCAGTGGTCATGTCGCAGTAGGTCAGCGCTTCCACCAGCTCCGGCCGTTCCTGGGCGAACTCGGCGTTAAGGATGTTGAGCAGGCCGCGTTCGGTGGCTTCGTTGACCGCGCAGGAGTGATGGGCGACCAGGCGGCACAGTCGCTCGTCGGCGCCCGCCACATCGCGCAGGTAGCGGGCGCCATCGAGGGGGTGAAACCCGGTGTCGACGAGCTTCGGAGAGTAGCCGATGTCGTGGAGGTAGGCGGCGGCGGTGAGCGTGTCGGCCTCGTCGCCAAGGATTGGGGCCAGCGAAGCGGCTCGCACCGCCACACCCTGGGTGTGTGCCCAGCGCCGAGGGAGCGGCTCGGCAAGGAGTCGTTCGGCCAGATCACGCGCCCACTCGGCTTGTCCCATGAGACAGACGATAAGCACTTCGCGGCCCCGACCTAGAGCTCCAACCCGGACGTCCCAGGACGTCTCACTTCTGATGCTGCACGAACCGGCCCTTGCCCTGTTGAGACACGATCAGCCCTTCCCGCTCCAACTCCGCGAACGCCTGCCGCACCGTGTTGCGCGACGCCTCATACAACCACCGGAGTTCGGCTTCGCTGGGCAGCAGGTCGCCAGGGCCGAGGTCGCCCCGCTCGATCCGCCGCCGTAGCTCCCGGGCGATGACCTGGTAACGGTAGGAGGCGTCGACAGGCTGATCAGCGCCTTGTACGAGCCGCCCCTTCGACGGGACTGTCACGATCAACCCCTCAGCCTCTAAGGCCCGCAACGCGCGACGCACTGTGTTGCGGGCAACACGGAATTCCGCGGTCAGGGCGGTTTCCGAGGGCAGCGCTCGCCCTGCTGGATAGACACCCGCGCGAATCCGCTCGCGTAGCCGCTCGGCCAGCTTGCCCGAGACGCGCTGCCCGGTCAGCCACGCCTTGCGCCGCTCAGGAGCGGTGCGCATCGAGGATCTTTGCCAGGTCAATGCCGAGTTCGCCCTGTTCGCCCTCGGGCCAGCCCTCGCGCGCCGCCTTCTCGATCCGGTCGGCCGCTGGCCCCAGCTTCAGGCATGAGACCCGTTCGTCGTGTTGGTCACCCCAGTAGAACCACAAGAACGCGAGGTGGACGTAGACTCGGCGGGGCCGTAGCCGACTGTCGGTGACGTCCAGGGCTGGCCGGTTCTTTTCATCCACGATCAGGACCGTCGTGATCCCGCGCTGTTCCAGCTCATCCCGCAGCTCCGTCAAGAGCTGTTCCTGATACTCGCGCTGCCGCTTCTGAACCGGCCGCAGTTTTTCCATGCCTGACGCTCCTTTCGGCTTGGGGTGGGCGCGTTCATCGCGCCCATGCCGAATGAGCTTCCGCCGAGGCGGGGAACCTCTACACCGCGACTAAGGGACGTCTGGGGACGTCTCGTGTTAACGTCGCAGGCAGAGCCGCCGCCCCGGGAGGTACACCGCCGTGAGCGACACCCTGCGCCATGCCCTCGCACGAGCACGACTCCAAACCGTCGACGTCGCTGCCGCCCTCGAAGTCGACCCCAAGACGGTTGACCGCTGGCTCAAGGGCCGCATCCCCTATCCACGCCACCGTTGGGCCCTCGCCGACATGCTGCAACTCGACGAAGGCGACCTCTGGCCCGACGTCGCTCAACCCCGGCGAACCATCTCCCACGAAGTGAAAGCCGTCTACCCCCACCGCTGGGCCATACCGCAGACCATATGGCGCCGGCTCTTCCAGGGTGCAAGTCGTGAGATCGACATCCTGACCTACAGCAGTCTGTTCCTCGCCGAGGACACCGGCATGATTCGCCTGCTCGCCAGCAGGGCCGAGGTAGGCGTGAAGATTCGCATCCTTCTCGGCGACCCCAACAGCCCCGAGGTAGCCGCCCGAGGAGCCGAAGAAGGCATCGGAGCTGACGTCATGGCCGCCCGAGTACGCAACGCCCTCATGCTGTACCGGCCGCTCCAGGACGTCAATGGGGTGGAGATCCGCCTCCACCGCACGACGCTCTACAACTCCATCTACCGGGCCGACACCGAGCTTCTCGTGAACGTCCACGCCTATAGCGTCCCGGCAGCCCAAGCCCCCGTGCTGTACCTAACGGCCACCAAAGACGAAGACAGCACAGCCGTCTACCGCACCAGCCTCGAACGCGTCTGGACCACCGCCGAACCGCTCCGCTGACGACCCGTCTCGCTGCAGGAAGCTACTTTTCTTCTCGCTATTGAAGCGGCCCGCCTACGGCGGCCCGCGTCGCGCGCCGGTCGGCCAGCCGGCCGGGCTGCGGCTCTTCGGCCGGTCCCGGCCGGCGCCGCCCGCGCGCTCCCAGCCCCGAGATAGAACGCCAGACGATCGAAGACCACCGCGGCCAGGACGACGCGGTCAAGCTCGCCGAGGCATCCGGCAGGAAGAGCCGCAAGGGGCTCCGCCCCCTGCACCCCCGGCCCTCCTCGGAGATGAGCCGGAAAGGCGCGGGTGGGAGGCGGTCATCTCCTCGCCGGCCACCCCGAAGGGATGCCAGACCGGCCGCCCAAGGTCAAGCCGTCTACTGCGGGCAGGACAACCAGCCGATGTGGAAGGTCACCGGGAACATGTACACGCAAGAGACGGCTTGACCTTGGGCGTCCGGCCCGGCATGGCTACGCCTGCCCGACGAGGAGATGACCAGCCGCTTGATCCACGCACTGTACGTATCCGTGGGCTTGAGAGGCGGACGCCTGAAGCGACAGAGGTCTCACATGCCGGAATGCATAGAGGCAGACCTCAATGGCGACTGAGACCAGATAGCGAAAGGGAGGTGTCCAGCTGCACCCATGTAAGTGGACGGCTCAGGGTTGCTCGGTCCAGCGAGACTTGACGCGACACGGCTCGATTGCGGCTACTTATAGCTGAGCCTGAGGAACCCAATGCGGATAGTATGAGACACCCTCGGCGACATGAAGCGGGACGCGGACCAAATGGATCACCGTGCAGAGTTCTCGGCGGCAACTCGAAAGATCATCGCAGAACGAGCGGGATATCAGTGCTCCGTATTGAATTGCGGACGGCTGACGGTGGGGCCAGGGCCGGGAAAAACACAAGTCGTGAATGTCGGCATGGCCGCCCACATCTATGCCGCCTCACCCAGCGGTCCGCGCGGTACGGGCGGACTTTCCGCTGCCGAGCGCAGCGAACCTGAGAACGGTATTTGGTGCTGCTATTCCCATGGTAAGGCTATCGACTCTGATGCAGGGCATGCTTATTCCGTTGCCCAGCTCAAGGCATGGAAACGACTCCACGAGGCCAGAAAAGGCGCCGAGGTAAACGGTCGACCCCAAGATCACTTCGGACTAGTTGAATCGATTGCCGTCAACTCCGCGCCGGGATCGCTAGCGGGTCGCAGATTCGAGTTGGGGATGCGCAACATAATCACTGGTCCTAACGCCAGTGGTAAGTCAATATTGGCCCGCCTTATCGCAAGTGTCGCGTACCCGGACCATGTCGCAGAGCTTTCTCATGATCGGGATGTAGATATTGAAGTAAGGTGGTTTGATCCACAAACGCATGACGTGGCCACCAGTGGTAGGTCGGGCAATGTGACTCATGTTCTCGACGGACGGCCTGTTCCATATGTTGCTCGACCCTACAAGACGGTACTCCTTTCTATGCGGGAATCCGCAGGAAGTATTGGAAGCCTTATTTCCCTCGCCCAAGTGTTCGACCTCAGCTCATCCGCAATGAAGGCTACCCTGGGCATGCTCGCGGAGACGGGTGGGCTCATTAAAGAGGTGCGCGTAATGGGTACGCGGATCGATTGGACACTAGACGTCAACGGCCGAACGGTTCGGTCGGTTGGGGACGCTTCGCTTAATCGATCAATAGAGTCCTTAATTCTGATGGAGCTGGCCGTTGTGCACGCCCAGCACCATGCACGCGTCGAGCCTACCTTCCTGCTCCTTGACGAGGCACTTGATTTTTACGTCCCAAAGGTGCAGATCGCTGCACTGGAACGGCTGCAGAAGGCGGCCGAACATGCACAGGTAGCAGTAATTAGTCACTCTCCAACAATCGCTGCAGAGGCTGCCGCAGACTGGACTCTGACCACGCTCGATAATCATCGTCCTAGGGGTAGCCAAGGCGTTACTGGTCCCATTGATTTCGAAATCGAAGCCACTGCTATCCCGCCTGGTGGCCGGCCAGCTGGTATCTGATTTCTGGACAGCTTAGGGAGCAGCGTATGGCTGACACGCTCGACGCCGCCCAGTTGCGCCGCATCATCGCGGTTCACCGCGGCTTCTTATATCAGCACCTGTACGCGGTCGGCTGTTTGCTGCGTTTAGAGGAAACAGGGGCGCAGGTCCTGCTCGTCGAGCGAGATGAGGACCTTGAACTTCTCTTTCCGGACCGACGGTTGTACCTACAGGTAAAGACGCGTGATGGTGAACTGGGATGGAGCGATCTTCGAAGTTCTGTCGAGCGGTTCGACAACATCCGGAAGGAACACGAGGCAGGGCGGCGTAGCGGTACTCCCGCGCTAATCGTGGTTAGCAACACTACACCTGGCGTCAGGCTCCTCGGCAGGATACAGAAGCCGGACTGGCCCTCAGACATCACTCTGCTGTGGCCGAATGGCCCGCATGAGCAGGACATCTGGCTGCCAACGCCTGGGCGGGACGTCGAGGAACTGCTCCAGTGGTGTGTTGCAGTGGCCGGACAGATTCCCTTCGGATCTCTCACTCCAGAGACGCTGATTTGGAAGCTCGCCGCCCGCGTTCAGTACGCATGTACTGGCGCGCACGGCCACTCTTTCGCCGCGTCTGACTTAACAGAGCTGTTCGAGCAGTTCGTTGAGGAACTACAAGCATTCCCAGAAATTCCCGAGTTCTACCGGCCCCAGGACGGGGAGCCGACGCTGTTTAGCGAGCAGCGCGCACGACTAATAGTCGGATTCTCCGGCGCGGGTAAGACCACGTGGGCGGCGCAGGCGGCGGCGCACTGTCCACTCCCCGTTACTTACTTCGACGTCGGCGGCCTGCCGCCTGCGGCCGTGGCCGGTTCGCTGGCCCGAGAACTGGCCGCGCGACACCTTAGCGGCAGCTCCCGAGAGCTGCGTCTATCCTCCGGAGCGGGTTTGGACGTCCTACGCGCAGTTCACCTCCGCCTGTCCCAGGAACAAACCGCCGTCGCGGTGATCTTGGACAACACCCATCAGCTCCCCGCCAGCGAGCTTAAGGCCTTAATCGATGCTCTGCCGACGGCTCGGTTCATTCTGCTCGGTCAGCCCTGGCCGGATCAAACTTTGCTCGCAGCTCAACTGGGCATCACTATAGAGTCGCTTCCTGGATGGCACACCGACGCTGTTGCGGCTGCATTCAGCGCCGAGGGCTGCAGTCTGGACTATCCCACCGCGCGACGCGTTCTCGCGATTACTGCTGGTCTGCCGCTCTATGTGCTGAACTCCGCTCACCTAACCCGGACCCTCTACGCCGCTGACGGCGCCGCTTTCTGCGACGCCTTACAGGAACAGATGCACACGGCCCCCACCGCGCAGGAACTCATTCTGGAAAAGACTTTCGAACACCTCACCGAGACTGCCAGGACATTCGCCGCCCTTCTCGCGCTCGCCGAAGTTCCCCTAACAGGTCGCGAGCTGCTGCGGATGGCATCAGCGGCTGGTCTGGAGCGGCCCGCCGTAAATGCGCGGGCACTGCGTGAACTCGCGTCCCACGGCGTGACACAGACCTTCGCCGACGGCCACATCAAGCTTCACGACGCCGTCAGGCCGATGGCCACCGTCTATCTGGACAATCTTGCAGAAGGACCGATCGAACAGGCTCGGTACGCCCTCTGCGGCCTGTTGGAGGGCAAGCGGGACCTACCTCGACTGGCCCGCTGGATGCGCCTGCTTGCACACACGGATCAGATCGACACCCTGCTTGACCTCACCACACTGGAGGGCTTCTACGAAGGTGGCTATCCAATTGAACTTCGTGCGGTACTGGCAGATGTAGCCCAAAACCCTGACCGGGATATAGCAACTCAGTTCGATGCCCGAAATGCGCTGATCACCTGGGCATATATGGACAAAGACTGGAAGGCATACCAACACCACTTGCGGGCAATGGAAGCCCTCATCGAGACCGCTCAAAGTGGGATGGGAAAACGCGAGAGGGCCATTATCACCAGTAGGCAGCTCACCCTGTTTGGACGACTGGGGGACCTGCAGGGCTTGGAGAGAGCTTTCGATAGGGCTATCGCACAGGTCACGATTCCCTCTCTCTACGTTACGACTACTCTGTCGGCCTCTGGCTAGCGGGTAGATACGAGGCTGCCGGCCAGGTGGCAATGGAATGTGCTAACGCCTATTGTGCTCACCTCGGCCTCAACGATGAGACCCTCCTCGGCCCGATTAGCGCTCTGCGAGCGGCATGTCTGCGCAGTGAGACACCTGATGACTATAAGCGACTTGGGGACTGCTATTCGTTATTTGTCAAGAGTTGCCGCAAGCTCGAGTTGGACTACGGTTCAAGAGCGATCATCGCTATGAACCTTTTCCTGGTTACGGGTGCCTGGCGCTCCGCTGTCGACTCTGGGCAGGACGTGGTCGAGACCTTGATGCGTGTCAATGAACCCCATAAGGCCCTGAACCTACTTGACCGACAATTGCTGCCAGTTGCGGAGCAATGCAACTTGCCAGACTTGATTGTCGGACTACGCTCACAACGTGCGGTAGTACTGGCCTATACGGGGGATATCATGGCAGCGCGGGCAGAAATCAACAACCTCAGATTGTACGAGGCTACGCCTGAACAGGCCGATGACATTCGCCATCAGACCTACATCATCGAACATCTCAGCAGGTATCGCCCAGTGCCCCCGTCCTCGGCCGATCCCTCCAACTAGCACATAGCCGATCGGAAGGTCGGCCACGAGGTGGACGACCGCTGGCGCCGTAGCAGGCGGGATATGTGCGGGATGATCTCTACCCGGGTCACGCCACTGCATTAAGCTGAACCGCAGAGCAGGGCCTGTGTGAGCCGGGTAACCGTAGTGCTTCAGAAAACCGTTAGGCCCTTGACGGACCGCGCTCCTCGTATGCTGTACGCCGTGCAGAGGCTTGCGCTCTTTGACCTGGACAACACCCTTGTGGACCTGGACGAAGCGTTTCGGGTTTGGGCCGCGGAGTTCGTCGACGAGCGCGCCCTCGATCGTGACGCGGTCGCCTGGATACTCGCGCTGGATCGGGCTGGCTACCCGCATCGTGAGGTGTTCTTTGCCAGGGTCCGCAAGCACTTCGCCTTAGCAGAGTCGGCCGAGGAACTGTGGGGCCGCTACCGCAAGCGCATACCGTACCTCGTTCAATGCCGCCCTGAAGTCCTGGAAGGACTGGCGCGGCTCCGCGCGGCTGGATGGAAGGTGGCCATCGTCACCAACGGGACAGCGGACAACCAGCTCGGCAAGATCCAGCGGACAGGACTGGCCGAGGCCGTCGACGCTTACGCGCTCTCTGGAATCGAAGGTACCCGCAAGCCCAGTGTCGGGCTGTTCGAGATCGCCGCTCGGCGGTGTGGCATGAGTCTGGCTGCTGGGGGATGGATGATCGGAGTGAACCACTCCGACTTTCGTGGAGGCCCTGAAGCCAGCATCATCTGCTGGCGGAAGGGAGAATCACGTCACGATGCCAGCCCCGAGGAAGTATCCCCAA
>NZ_VJVX01000103.1:0-10288 GCF_008033685.1 Microbispora sp. CSR-4 | reverse complement strand
TTGGGGATACTTCCTCGGGGCTGGCATCGTGACGTGATTCTCCCTTCCGCCAGCAGATGATGCTGGCTTCAGGGCCTCCACGAAAGTCGGAGTGGTTCATACAGGCTGACCAAGCTGCCATTGGCTGCCAGGTGATGGTGGCGAGCGGGCGGATGTGCTGGAGAGGCAGGTGAGGATGAGCAGCAAAGAGACATGGGAGCCGACCGAGAAGGGGGCCCACCTCCGGGGACGGCGTACACGGAACACCGAGCCCGAGATCAGACTGCGGAGTGCGGTACACGCGTTGGGCCTCAGGTTCCGTCTCCATCGCAGGCTTGTTGGCAGATGCACTCCTGACTTCGTGCTCCCGCGATGGAGACTCGCTGTTTTCGTCGACGGTTGCTTCTGGCACGGGTGCCCTGAGCACTCGCCCGTGGAGTTCAGGGGTCCCAACGCTGAGCAGTGGCGCTTGAAGATCGACACCAACCGGGCTCGGGACCGTCGCAACGACGCCCTCCTCAAGGAGGCTGGCTGGCGCGTGCTCCGCGTGTGGGAATGCGAGGTCAGGCGCGACGTCCAACGGGCGGCTGAGGAGGTGGCCCGAGAAGCTCGTGGGGAGGGGATGGCCCAAGCCTGACTACCGGCTCTGGCCGAGGTCGGGTGACCCACAAGGGTCGGTCAGGTACGTGACCGGGCGCTCGCGAGCCTATGACGTAACAAGGCCGCGTGATCCTCTTGCTCCATCTACCAGCGGGCGGGTCCGGAGCCCCCGGGTGTGGGTCATAATCGGCGGGACTTGATCATGCTCTCTGCTCCCATAGCTTGTCCACATCGCAGGAACACTGGGCGACGCCCTTACCACACTCCTCTAGGATTGCACCCGGTCACGGCCGGAACTTTGGTTCGGGGCCGAGGCGCGGGAGCCCTGCCGGATTCGCGCTGGAACCTGACGGAGCAGTACAAATCCCAGGTGCCCAGCAGAGTCAGATGGACGCTCTTGCCCTGGCCAGTGGATCTATGATCTCCTGGTGCTCATCGTTGTCGCTGGCGTGGGGGGAGGACCGTGCTGTGCAGAAGAAGTCGCACTACGGCGTACCTCTTGAACGCAGTGATTACTTGGAGCTCAAGCGCCACCGGAACAGTTGTACGCCCGAAGCGTTCGCCGACTGGCTGGAAGGGTTCGGCAAGGGCCGGCGTTTGGCCGTGGACCTTTTTTCAGGGGCTGGTGGCCTGAGCCTGGGGCTTCAGCGGGCGGGTTGGGCGATTGCAGCCGCAGTCGACTGTGACGAGCGAGCCCTGGAAACTCACGCGGCGAACTTCCCCGGTATGAGCCTGAACATGGACTTGGGTGACCCCAGAGAGCGGGACAGGCTTGAAGAGTTCTTGAAGCCTGCCATTGGCAAGATCGACCTTGTGGCTGGGGGACCACCGTGTCAGCCATTCAGTAGGGCAGGCCGCAGCAAGATCCGACACCTCGTTGAGCACCATGGTCGCGATGCGCATGACCTCCGTAAGGAACTGTGGAGCGCTTACCTCGACATGGTCAAACGGATCAGACCTCGCGCAGTCCTGATGGAGAACGTCCCCGACATGGGGCTTGGCGACGACTTCTTCGTTGTCCGTGTGATCGAGCAGCAGCTGGAGGATCTCGGATACGCGACGCAGGTACGCTTGGTGGACGCTTGGCGGTACGGAGTTCCACAGCATCGGAAGCGGCTGATCCTCCTGGCCAGGAGGGACATCGAGAAGTTCGAGTGGCAGGCAGAGGTCCCAGAGAGCGAACGCACCACTTTGCGACACGCCATCGGTGACCTTCCGGAGCTGCATGCAGTGCCGATGGAGCGTGTCGGGTCACGGGAGATGGAGTATGTCACTCCCTCGGAGGGGCTTTCCTCATTTGCGGCTGACATGCGAAAGAGGGCGCGACCGGGAGTCATCTGGGATCACATGACCCGCCGGGTACGTGAGGACGATTGGATCATCTTCAAAAGGATGGAATCCACCACGCTGTACTCGCAGATCGACCCGGAGCTCCAGCGATACAAAGCCGACCATTTCACCGACAAGTACAAGAAACTTGCCTGGAACGATCTCTGTAGGTCGATAACAGCCCACATCGCCAAGGATGGTTACTGGTACATCCACCCGGACCAGAACCGGACGCTGACCGTTCGAGAGGCGGCTAGGGTTCAGACCTTTCCAGACCGATTCCGCTTTGCGGGCACTCGCAGTGACGCCTTCCGGCAGATCGGGAACGCGGTGCCGCCACTTCTGGGCGAGGCCGCAGCCACAGCGCTGCTCCCTGCAGAGGAGCAGCTAGGTGAAGGCGGTATCCAACCGTACTGGCGTACGGTTCGTCGTGAACTAACCGCGTGGGCAGAGCGTCAACGCGCGAACGGTGACTGGTACCACCTCCCCAAGCTGCTCTCGCTACATGCAGCCGTGATAGCTGTGCTATCCGGAGCTCGGGTGCGATCTGATCAGCTACACAAGATCATGGAGACCGTGCGAGGAGAAACTGCTCTGACCAAGGACGTCATGCAGGCGCTTCTCCATGCTGCTCCCACAGCCGCCATCCGAGCGCGTATCAATCGCTTAGCTGGGCTCGTGAGTGACGGCGAGGTGTGGTCCGAAGAGCGGCGGGAGGAGATTCCCAAGCGGCTGGAGATGAAGCCGGCCGAAGTGAAGCTCTACCGCTTGCTGATCGACGAGGACCTTCTCTGGATTGGGCAGAGCGCACTGCGTGTCGCCGCCAGACTGAACAACAGTCCCTCCGATCGCACAAACCGGCTGACGGACGGACGAGTTGACCTCGTGAAAGTGGTTGGGGCGGGTGAGAAGGCGCCCCTACGCATGGCCGCGCTGCGTCTGATCGGAAACACTTTGTGCAGGGTCAGGCAGCCGCTTTGCTACGAGTGCCCTCTCACCCAGTTCTGCACAGGACGCGACAGCGTCTCTCCAGGCGATCTGTTCACTGACGCTCCGAGCGCAGGCCAGGCGTAAGGAATCACGCACCAGTCCATTCGATGTCTTGGACGCGCTTCCAGCACTCCTCCTTCTTCGACCACTCACTTACGTTGCCAGACCCTGGAGCGTTGAGAAGTACCCTGCGGACCAGTTCGCTGAGTCTCACCGCCGCACGCAGAAGCTCCGGCGGCACTCGTTGTGCCCGCCAGATCGACCTGAGCGCCTCCTCCACATCGATTTCCAGGGACAGGCGAGCGATCGTGTAGGTCGTCACATTGGCGAGGTAGCCTGCGCCAGGATTCTCGCTCTGGATCTTCTTCCGGACCTGAATGTAGAAGATGGCCTTCGCCACAAGGTCGCGGAAGTACTGCTCGTCGGGGGTGGCTGTGTCGCGCTTTAGGATGACCTCGAGTGTCCAGTGTTGGAAACACTTCTGGGCACCCAGACTGACGATGTGCGGTGCCTGCTCGAAGGTCATCTCGAACTTGGCTGCGTCAGTCTTCGTGAAGCGCTGGGACCGCGGGTACTCCTTGTCGAACTGCTTCTGGTAAGCCTTCGACTTCCGCGTGCGCTCCACCTGATACTGGCCGCGGACCCGCTCGTAGTACCAGTGGCTGTCGCGTTGCGAGCCGTCTGTCGCCGGCGCTCGCAGTCGACGGGAGAGGCGCTCCAACTCAACGTGGAACGGGCTGTTGGACTGGAAATCCGCTTCGTTGATCGGGTTCTGGGAGTTGGCATACAAGGAGATCTTGGGGACCAGCTCGTCCAGCAGATCCGGCTGCACGACTGTGATCTTTGCGGGTACCTGAACCAGACTGAGATCGGCACGGTCCCTCTTGGCGGCATGGTGCAGTGATGCGGTGGTCTGCCCTCCGTTGACGATCTGGACGTCCTCCAGCCGGAGAAGAAGGGCGCCGTCAAGGGTCTGCTCAACTGATGCTCCGGTGGCAGTCATGGAGATGCCGTTGTTGTAGGCCATGAACCGCCCGGGGTTCTCCTTGATGGTCTGGTTGAGGCCCTTGTTCACCTTGCCCCGGGCCTGGAGGAACGCTCGGACGTTCCGCTGGAGGAGCTTGGCCCCGTGCAGGTCGTACATGTCGGCAAGGAACTGTCCGGGGATGACGGTCAGGAGGCACTGGTGGTCCTGATCCTTGCCCGGGGCTGCGAGACAGGGGAGCTGGCCGCCCAGCTGCTCGAAGTCGATGGTGATGGGTTCTTCCCGCCGCCCGGACAGGTCGAGTTTGTGGAGTCGCTCGATATCCCAGATGTGCTGCACAACCGAGATCTTCCCGATGTGCTCCTCGGGCAGCTCATTTACTGTCGTGCGTGCGTCCGTCAGGAAGAAGACCCGGATCTTTCTGAAGTCGGGCCAGTGGGCATGGATGCTCTGGACCATGTCGAACTCGGGACTGGACTCTTCCATGCGTAGGTGATGGCCATCGCGGCAGGCAGTGGCGAAGTTGACCGCCCAGCGGAGGCGCTTGAGTACGAGGTCGCGAGGCAGTGTCTGCCCTGCGTGCCCGTACTCGGCAACGGCAAGGTCGAGCGCCAGGCCGTCGTCGCTGATGTAGTAGCCGGCGACCTCCATCCGACTCCTGCCGAACGGTGCCGTGTGGTAGCAGGGGGAAAGATCCTCCAGAACGCCGTCCTCGATCAGATAGTCGGCGACCACTTGGACGAAGGCGTCACGCTTGAGCCAGCCGGGCTGCTGTCCAAGTTGGTCTTCGACGCTCTGTTCGAGCGCGATTGCGAAATCTGCCGCGCTTTCCCCCTCCATGGTTACTCCTTCGCCAAACTGCTGGTCCCTGTTACCGCGTCCCTTACGATTCTTTCATCCACCCTGTGTGAGGAGCAGGCGGACAAATCAACAAAATAGGACACAGCGGACACCCCGGCCGGTAAGTCGGCTGGCGTTATTCTTGGAAATGATGCGTCTACGGAAAATGCCTGCCGCCGGGCGAGGACGTACCGGTCGTTGACGTACTGATCGCGGTGCGCATCCAGCCAGCCGACCTCCAGCAGGCAGTTCTCGAACCAGGAAAGCTCGGCTCTCACAGCAGGATGGTCCCGCAGTTCGTCAATGAGTTCGCCCAGCGTGGTGCCGTCGGGGGATGTGCCAACGGCCTGGTGGATCAGGAACAGTTCAGGAATGCTCGAGGTGTCCAACTGCTGCTCGTTGCTGATCCTGCAACGACCGGGGTCGCGACGGGAGACCGTCTTCACCTCGACAGCTGTGGACAGGTGCTGGAAGTCCTGTGGAGCACCGTCAGGACCGACCCATGATTTGACGCCGTTCGGACCGATAGCCGGCAGCATGAGCTCGCGAAGGACCAGTAACTCGCCGTACAAACCGATTCGTGCTTCTGGGGGGAGACCCGTGGTAAGCCCGCGCCCCAGCATCCGACGCCAGGCATTGAGCCTCCGTACGAGGGCGACGACCGGCTTGTCGGCGGGGAGACTGAGTTGGTTGACGAGGTCGGCCAGCAGCGTGCAGAACAGGCGCCGGTCGGTGTCGGGACTGGCCACAACCTCGACGGATCCGTTTCTCGTACGACAGACAAGTCCCGTGGCGAGAACAAGGTCCCGGTCGTCGAGACGATCGTCGCTGTGGACCACAAGGACCCACTCCCTGCTGGGAAGCCGGACCTCGGTGAACACGTCCAGATCGGAGTTCGGGAGTAGTCTCCGGCGGACGGCACCGTGACCGGGCCCTCCTCCGTTCTCTGCCGCATGGAAGGACTGCTCGAGCTCTTCGGGGGTGCTGGGGCTCACTGTCAGTCTTCTTCCTCCTCTTCGACGTCCTCCATGGCCTTCTGGAGGTTCTCAAGGAAGACCTGGTTGACACGGTACTGGATCTTCTCTGCGCGGTCGGAGTTCGGGAACACAACTGCGTACCCAACGATCGGGAGGTCGGGCATGGAAACCTCGATCCCCGAGGCGGCCGCGTCGATCGGATAGAGCAGCAGGAGGCCTTCCGCCGGGTCTCGCATCAGGCGAAGGGATTCACCGCTCGCGCGGGCGGGTTTCTTGCCCTTTCCCCGTGAGCGGAACTCCTCAGCGGTTCGGTCGAAGGCCCGGCGAACTCTGCCTTCAGAAAGCCCGATCGCCTCGTGGGCGGGGCTGACCAGAACGCCAACCTCGAACTCGCTGTCCCGGACGCGAGGGTTCACGATCGGCTTGCGTCTGACCAGCGGGATGTCGAGGCCGTGTGTGGTGAGCCGCGCAGACGAACTACCCCCGGTTACTGCCACAGTCCAGCGGACCAGTTCGTCTCCGGCCATCTGAGCCCTGATGTACCTGGCCAGGTTCTCTGGATTCGCTGTCAGGACGCGGGGGGACACGACGAAGTCCTCGAGGAAGTTCAACACGACATCCGCAGGGACACCCTGCCGGAACAGGCCACGGCCCGCTTCGTGTAGGCGGTCGGCAGGAACCTCAGGGTACGTGAGTGCCGCCTCGACAAGTTCTTCGAGCTGCTTGTAGTTCTGCTTGAGGGCTCGCGCGTCCTTGCGCATGACGAGGGTCTCTGCCCTGGTCCCGGAGAACGTGACGGACATGACGGCTGACGAGCGCATCTTTGCGGCTGCGGTGACCTGAAGGTTCCCGACCCCGTTGAGGACGCGCATGCCCACATGCTCTGGGGTCTGTTCCGCACGGGCGACGGCACTCGTGAGGTCCATGAGTTCGCGATTTGCCCTGGTGATGTGGACGTAGTAGCCGATCAGTTCTGTGGTCGTGTACAGGCGGGTGACGTCCAGATATCCCGGGCGATAGCCGAACCACCGCCCCATCTGGAGCAGGGTGTCGTACGTTCTGGACGCACGCAGGTAATAGGAGATGGTAAGACCTTCGAGCGTCAACCCTCGTGAGAGCTTGTCACCGCCTACCGCCACCACCGTGACAGGCGTGCTGGACTGGTAATCCAACACGTCCGCGGCACTTCCGTTGATCTGCTTGACCGACCGCGATACCTCGTCGAGGATCTGCGGAACGACCTCGCAGACCTCCTCCCAGAGAACAGCCGGCCCCACGGACGAACTGACATCGGCACGGTTGGCGAGATTCGTATAGGTCTCGGCGAAGTCTGTTTCCCAGAGGCGCACGAGTCGTTCGCGTACTTCCTGGCCCCGCTCTCCGAAGTCGTCCCACGCGTCGGCCATACCCTGCAGGTGGGTCTCGACCTGGCGCGCCACCTCACGCTGGACGTCAGTGAACCGGGTGACATGCACCAGCATCGTGTTGTGGCCGCCTGCGATGTTGTAGTCGCGTTCACGGATCTTCCTGATCGCGGTAGCGAGCACGAAGGCGTCAAGCGCCTGTACAAGAGATGCGGGTAGCGGTCCGTTCGGTCGGTCGCCCTTACGGTGCGAGTCGGGAAGCCACGTTTCGTGGTCGTCAACTTCGCGGATAATCGGCAGGGGCTCGCGGATCTCCGCTGCGGACGGGTCCTCCAGCCCGAAGACCACCTCCGGTCCGCAGTAATTCGAAGGGGGCTCAAGCGCCACCATGAAGCTGCGGGGAAACAGGTCAGCTCCGTGCTCGGGATGGTCGGTGGAGGTCGGGATGAAAATGTTGGCGAACGGCGTGGCTGTGTATGCCAGGTACACCCGTTTCTCGAACAACTCCAGCAGCCCCCGGATCGCCTTGTTGATCGCCGTCGGGTCGTGATCGGGATCGCTGTGAGTCCTGTTGCGGGTGGCCTTCTTGGTGTCGACCGATCCGTAGTCAGCCTCATCGTCGATGAGCAGGAGCGGTGCGTTCCGAATCTTCCGGGACCCGTCCGGAAGCGTGGCCGCGAAGTTGCTCAGCCAGTCTTTGAGGTTGTCCAGAATCCGTTTGTTCTTTTTTGCTACGACGAGAATCCGGACTTCGTGGATGTTGATCGGAGTACCCTGGAACTGGGCACTTGTGAAGTCACTGTCTCTGGTGGTCGCGGGCATGCAGGGAACGTCTGGCGCTCGGAGTCCGAGGGCCCCCACGCCGATGATCACGGACGAGTCGGCGGAGGGATTTCGGCTGAACTTGCTGTTGAAGCCGAGGAACTCCTTGTCCAGGCGGGCCTGCGTCTGATGACGCAGGCTTTCATGCTGGCTGGTGAGGACGATGACCACCTGGTAGCCGGCATCTACGGCCTTGCAGATAACACCGGTGTAGCTCGCTGTCTTGCCCGACTGAACCTGTCCGTACACCAACCCGTAGGTCTTGTACGAACCTACTCGCTGGGGGTCCTCCATGAGGCCGAGAATCTGCTGGGTCGACTCGTCCAGGGCTTCGATGGCGCCAGGCTTCCACGTTTTGCTCAGCAGGGTGCTGTAGCGCTTCCAGTATGCGAAGTCGATGCCGTCGCGCCGCGAATCCAACCACGGGACGTGATCATCAGGGTCACTGACCACGACCGCCTGGGGCACCCACACCTCGAACTCCGACTCAAGGTTTCGTGCAACCTCCTCCGCGGAGATCTCTCCCGACGCGCTCAGCATTTCGGTCGCCTTCTTCGCCTCTTCCCGAAGCCGTTCCGGCGTGCGCTCGTGTCTCTCCAGGCCCAGCACGAGCTGCTTGGCCACATTCAGAGCAATACTCGTCGGGTCCATCACGATCGCATCTCCTCGGACTGGATGACCTCTTGAATAAGACCGGGATACTTACTGAAGGGCTCCGCTTTCGCGAGCGCCTCCAAGAGGACGGCTCTCGCCTCCGGATCCTCGGGTAGTCCCGTCAGCATCGACCGGAACGTGGCCACGATCTCTTCGATGTCCGGACTCTCCGGCCTCGGCGTCTCCGGAGACTGGAGTGAGGACACCAGTTCCTGTGAGATCGACTCCACGGGGAGCGTGCTCTCGATCATGTGAAGGAGTCCTTCGACCGCCGAGCCGTTCGAGCTGGCCAGAGCGGCGGCCACGAGAGGATGCTCACGGTTCACCACGTACTCCGAGACACCCAGCCGGCGTACCTGCTGCCAGACGGGATGGATGGTGTCACGCGTGCGCGAGCGTGACGTCGGAGCGCCACGGTAGGCAAAGACCCTTTCTGACCTCGCGCGCACGTCTCTGGCGATCTCGGCTATGCGCGTTTCAAGGACTGAGGGGGGACGTACGCTGGACTTTCTGACATCGACTTCCCACGCCAGATCTGCGCCAGGAGGAATGTCCACAGCCAACCTGGCGAGCCTCGTGGTCTGGGACTTGTGCATGCCCGAAAGCCCCAGCCAGCCGCCTGCCACAACAAGGCGATCTCCGCGATAGACGTAGAACCCCTGTCGGTCCTGCATGCCGCCCGGTCCCGAAGCTATAGCCGCTTCGCTCCTGCTCAGACGGGAAGGGTGAGGAAGGACGACAGGGTTCACACGGATTCTGTGACCGTCATGTTCGAGCTCCTCGATACCGCGATCCTGAGTGGCTGAATGCCGCTTCAGATAGGGGTCCATCGGAGTCAGTTGGCGGCTGCCGACGAACAGCGCGAGCTTGCCCTTCTCCAGGAAGCGATGGAACAGCAAGGAGAGTTCTCTTCCGGCCTCGTTGACGCGTCGGGCCAGGCCCGGTCCGTCGTCGATCCTGTCAAGCTTCCGCCACAGAACCAGGGTGCCCCGGCTGGTGAACCCCACCTGGTGGGCGATCACCGCCGCGTCGTCGTCGAGTTCCCTGATCACTCTCCACTGACGCCGCTCGGCGACATGGTCGATGTCCCATGTGCGAGTTGACAGATTGCTGTTGACGTCTCTGGAGAGAACTGTGAGCCTCCTGGCATGTGACAGGGAGGCTGTCTTGAGGCCGAGGCCGAACCGCCCCAGGTCGCCTGGCTGACGTGCGTGATTGGGATTCCGGGCGAACCGCATTGCAGCCCGCAGCTCGGTCTCGCTCATGCCACGGCCGTCGTCGAGGACTGCAACCCATGCCGCACCGGGATCGGAACAGTAGAGAATGCGAACTGATCTGGCGCCCGCAGTGATGCTGTTGTCGACGAGATCGGCGAGGGCGGTGGGTAGGTCATAGCCGAACGCACGTAGCGACTCGATGAGGTCCTCGGCCTGTGGATCCAGCAGCTCGTCCGCAGGTTCGGACAGCAGCATTTCCACCCCCGGCATTCTCTGGTCTTGGCTCTGTTCAAGAGGCTAGGGGAACGGGCCGACAAAACAACGCTCAGCGGAGGAGGACTCCCCAATTGGGAAGTTTTGTAACCTTTATCCTATTTTGTTCGGTGATGGGGGTATGCGATGCCGGCTAGTCTGGATGCTGGGTGCGATGTGGAGCAATGCTCAGAACCTGTGGATCGGCTCGGGGGCGTACCCTCCCGAGTGATCGATTCGAAGGTCACTGAGTAGGCCGACGTTGGCGCGTCGGCTGGG
>NZ_VJVX01000102.1:0-10348 GCF_008033685.1 Microbispora sp. CSR-4 | reverse complement strand
TGCGGACAGGACTCTCGACAAGCCCAATCCTCCCAGCTCAAAGGCACTTTTCTCATGTAAACGATCAAGCCCGCTCAAATTCGTCGCGAAAGCCCGAGGCTTATGACTGGTCATGATCGCTATTGCATCGCCGCTGGTAGGCGGCTTGGTGTGCGGCCTCTTGCTGGCCCGACTCTATGGGCAACGCCGTGATCGAGGCAAGGGCAGTTGGTTGTGCATGGCAATCTGGCCTGACCGCGACTTTTGGAATTCGCGGACTGTATTCTTTTTGTCATTCTATTGATGGCTGGCCTTTCTTGATGATGGTCTAATCGCTACACCTGGCCTGTTTCGCTTGTTTGCTTGCACTGTCGCATATTGCCCTATGGTCCGCCCCTTCTCCTGTCGGCGAAAACATGGTAAAGGCGCACGGGATGTCATTGCGTCGGTCTCTGTTCTGCGGTTCAATTGAATTGCGAAAGAGAAACGGTGCCGCGACTTTGTGGCCCTGGTGATCGGAGATCGAAAGATGTCGAATGGAGTTCCCGGTAAGTGCGTCCCTTCCAACGTTCCGGGGGAGAAGCTCACGCCGGAAGACATGGCGCGCGTGACGCCGGACGATTGGGCGGAGATTCAGCGGCTCGCACGCGGCTACTGCCGTACGGTCGACGCCACACGTTCCCGTAAGCGCATGGATGGAAGCGCGACCATCGTTAAGCAGGGTCACGCGCCGTACGGGACAGACGACGTATCGGACGACGTCACGCAGGACGCGGTACTTCTGTTCGCTCAGCGTCTGCGCGATGTCCTCGCGTCCTGCGCCCCTACCCCTGACAGTGGCCCTACCCGGGACACTCAGGCGTGGGTCTATGTCCGTAGGGACGGCGGAGAGTTGACCATCACACGGACGACCCTGCAGCGGTGGGCGGTTCGCGATGCCGCCGCGCGCAACGGCTACCGGATCGATGTTCCGGCCAATGACATCGACGCCACGCCGGGCGCTCAGCTCATGCGCGGCGTTCCCCGTACCGAGACAGTCACGGGGGCCGCCGTCGCCTTCTGCGTCTCTCAGCACAGCGCGGAGATGTTCCGTCAGGCGTTCGGCGATGGTCGCGACTTCCCGACCATCGGGCGCATGATCGATATCGCGTCCAACGCTCAGGACCTCGGGCGAACGGGCATCTTGAGCACCGTTGCCCAGGCACGCTATGGCGGCGCGTATGGCTCTCGCCGGGCCGTGATCCGGGTGCGTGAGGCGGCACGCGCGGAGTGGCGGGAACTGTCGGAGCGTCTTGACGACGTCAGGAGCACGATGGTTCACGGCGGAACCAACGGCGTAGAGGACTGACGAAACCCGCTGAGAAGGGCCTCAGAGAGCGTTCTGAGGCCCTTTCTCATGCCCACAGATGCACCTACCCGGTTCAGTGACGATGAATTAGCGAGGCAGGGCGCGGACGCTTGGGCTGTGGCAACTCCCGTATTCAAGTGAGAGCAGAATCCGCCGGTGCGCGTCTGCCGCGTCCGGTGCGATGTTCGCTCTTACGGTGCTTTTCTGCGGCTTGGTTGCTGAGCCGTAGGACGGCTACAGATCGGAGTTCCTGACCGTTCGCATAGTGCGCGGTGACGTTGGTAAAACGTCGCCGGGCGCGGACGGTCGGGCCGTTCCGGTCACCGTATTTAAGTGAGAACGAAATCCGCCGGTGCGCGTCTGAAGCATCTGGCGCGATGTTCGTTCTCACATGTTGTTCTGTGGCTCACGTAGCCGTGCTACAGGACGGCAAGGAGGCCGGAACGGTGGCCGTCGGTGCGGCGTGCGCGGCAATGCTGCGGAAATGTTGCCGCGTGCGGACGGTCGGGCCGTTCCGGCCACCGTATTTAAGTGAGAGTAATTCGCGCCGCGAGAGCGCCGGACACACCGGACTCCGCCATACGTGAACCGCCGTCCTGATTCCCGCATCCGCCGGACCGTACGGAAGGCCGCCGGACAGGCGCCGCGAAAAGGGAGGCAATCGTATGGAGGTGAATTCTGCCGTCCCGGCCGGCTGGTCCGTGGGAGACCTGACGGTCTGCGGCGGGGGCCGAGTGATGCGCGTGGCCGCGTTGGGTGAGGTTCGCCCGGACACCGCGACGCTGGTGCCCGCCACCGATCCCGGCGGCGCGCGTGAGTACGTGGTGACGGTAGCGCTCACGCCGATGCCCACGGCCGCCGAGGTGATCACCTGTCTTGGCTGTCTGGCCAAGACCCATCTGTGGATCGACGCCACGCACACTAACCGGGCATCGGGAGCGGGCGTGCGGCTGATCCGCTGCTCACGCTGCTACAGCGATGCTCTGGATCTCCGGGACTGTGAGATCCATGCGGTCAGCGCGACCGTACGACCGCATCACCTGAGCCGCCGTCGCCGGTACTGACGGCCCGCCATTCCACCTTTCTGAAACTTTTTGGAGTCGCCATGGCGATGACGCATGCCCTGACCCTGCCACCCGGATGGATCATCAGCTCCCGGCTGGTGCCCGCGTGGCAGATCGACGCCGATCACCTGCTGGAGGTGGAGGCCGCCGGGCGGACCGATGAGGGCCGGATCCGCTGGCGCTACCGGCTGTCTCGGCGCCGCCGCACGATCTTCAGCGGGTCCGACATCTGCTCGGGTGTCGGCGCGGTTCTGACGCCCGATGAGTTGATCAGCGCGGCCCGGACGATTCTGCACTACCTCACCCTGCGACCGGGCGACACCGACGCCGACTATTTCGACTCTTACACCAGGGCGCAGCTGGAGTGGCGCGACCGGTACGCCGAAGAGCTGTCGATCTACGCCATGGACGAGTGGTGCGGCTACTGCGGCGGCGACCACGCCTCGCCCGGCTGCCCGGCCCGGACCTGAGGGGGGGCACGATCATGGGACGTTGGTACGGGCTCTGGCACGGCGGCAACGGGTACGGCTCACCACAGCCGGATGATCTGGAGGAGTTCTCTTCCCTGGCCGATGCCCGGCGCAAGCTGTCCGATCGGCACCGGTACGGCTACTGGCAGCGCTCGCCCTTCGCGTTCGCTCACCGCGAGGCCGCCGACGTCCTCACCCCGTGCGTGGGGGACGACTGCGAAATCAGGCTGTACGGCTCCGCCGACGGGCTCGACTACCCCGATCGGCGGATCTTCCTTGGACCGCGCGGCGGCGTCCGCATCGAACGCTGCTGACCCCGCCCTTCTTCATTCCATCGCCCTCGGCTGACCGCGCCGGGGGTTTCTTCATGTTCAGGAGGACACTTATGACCTCTGGTCTGGATCACACGGTGCGGCTGAGCCGTCCGGCGGACTTCATCGCGATCGTGCCCTACATGCTGGGATTCTACCCGGAGCGCAGCATCATCGCGATGGCGTTCGAACCCACCGCCGACCCTGACAGCACCGCCCGGGGGCTGCGGTTCAGCATGCGTTTCGACCTGCCGGACAACTCCGAGGACACGCCCGACCTGGCCCGGCGCTTCGCCGACCTGCTCACCCGCAACGGCACCGAACGGGCGATGCTCATCGGGTACGGGCCCGGGTGGCACGTCACTCCCGTGATGGACGCGGTACGCGGCGCACTGTCGGATGCGGGGATCGACACGATCGACGCGCTGCGGGTCGAGGACGGCCGCTACTGGTCATACACCTGCCCCGATCCCGACTGCTGCTCACCCGACGGCGTCCCGTACGACGCGGGGAGCAACCCGGCCGCCGCGGCGGCGGTGTTC
Source organism: Microbispora sp. CSR-4 (assembly GCF_008033685.1). Lineage (NCBI taxonomy): Bacteria > Bacillati > Actinomycetota > Actinomycetes > Streptosporangiales > Streptosporangiaceae > Microbispora > Microbispora sp. CSR-4. The sequence continues at coordinate 6,634 of NZ_VJVX01000102.1, read as the reverse complement.
GCCGGGTATGTTGCCCGGCCCAACCGCGCGGCACTCGAAGCCATGCTCGCCCCGGCCGGGGGACAGGACCGGGAACAGGTGCAGGCCGCCACCCGGGAAGCCTGCGCCGAGGCGCGCAGCCTGCTTGCCACTGGGGGCGATCACGACTGGTATCACGAGGGACTTGCTCAGGTCGCCGCCGCGCTGGACCGCACCCAGGCCGGACAGGACCTGTCCGCCGACGAGGTCGCCAGGCTCGCCGTCCGACTCAGTGCGATCTTCGTCCGAGACGCGGCCATGACCTTGATCGGCCGATACGACGACGACACCCACATCAGGCTGTGGACCCAACTCACCCGCAGGGTGGAACCGGACTTCGCCGCCCCTCCCGCCGCGCTGCTGGCGTTCCTCGCACTGCGCACCGGAGACGGACCGCTGGCGCGCGTCGCCGTGGAACGGGCGCTGTCGGCCGATCCCCGCTACAGCCTGGCAGGACTGATCCGCACCGCCCTGGACTGCGGGCTACCGCCGGAGACCGTCTGCGGCATGGACTTCGCGGGCATGGCCGACGAGATCGCCGACAAGGCCGCGCAGTGCCCGGACCTTGCGCGACCGGTGCTACCGGTGGGCTGGTGAACGGCATGGGCTACGCCTCCACCCGATCGGTCGCCCTGACCGGCCTCACTGCGCATGTGATCGACGTCGAGGCCGAGGCCGTACCCGGCGACGCGGAGTTGCATCTGGTCGGCCTGCCCGAATCGTCGGTCTGGCCTGCCCGCGCACGAATCCGGGCCGCGATCCTCAACAGCGGAACAGCCTGGCCGGACGCCAGGATCACGGTGAGCGTGACACCGATGATCCCACCGGTCTACGACGCGGCGGCCGATCTCGCGCTGGCCGTGGCGCTGCTGGCCGCCGCCGGTGTCATCCCACCCAAACGGATCGCCGGGCGGGTATTCCTCGGCGAACTGGCCCTGGACGGTGGGATACGCCCCATCAGAGGCGTCCTGCCGATGGTGGCTGCCGCTGTCCGGGCCGGAATCAGCAGAGTCGCCGTCCCCGCCGACTGCGCTCGGGAGGCGGCGCAGGTGCCCGGCACCGTGGTGATGCCCGTAACCCGGCTGGCCGACGTGGTCGACCAGCTCCGCCACGGGACCCTCCGCGATCAGCACGACAGGGAGCCGGAGCCTGCGCCGTCATCGCCCTTCGCCGTCGACCTGGCCGACGTGTCCGGCAACCAGGCGGCCCGCCACGCGCTCGAGGTCTGCGCAGCAGGCGGGCACCACCTGTTCCTGTCCGGCGACGGCCCAGCCACGATGCTCGCCGAACGCCTACCGGGCATCCTGCCGCCGCTGACCGACAAGGCCGCCCGCCAGGTCGCCGAGATCCACTCGCTGGCCGGACAATCCGACAGGGCACCGGGGATCACGCCTCCGCTGTCCGCGCCGCACCATACGGAGACTCCTACAGCGATCTTCGGCAGTGTGGCGGGCAACCGCCCGGGTGCGGTCTCGCTCGCCCACCGCGGCGTGCTGCATCTGGCCGACGCGCCGGAGTTCGCCCGCCCGGTCCTGGACGGCCTGTGCCGGCCAATGGACAGCGGACAGATCCACCTCGCAGGGCAGGGCCGCAGCGTCCGCTACCCGGCACGGTTCACCCTGGTTCTCGATGCTCGCCCCTGCCAGTGCCCTGCAGGGCGGGAAGAGTGTGGCTGCACACCGGAGGCAAGGCGCCGCTACCGGGCGCGCCTGGCCCTGCTCCTGTCACGCGTCGCCGTACGCGCGCCTGTCGAGTGGGGGGATGGCCAAGCGCGGGCGAGTGAATCGAGCGCGGCGGTGGCCGTGCGGGTGCTCGCAGCGAGAGTGCGGGCGGCTCACCGGCTGGCCGACACGCCGTGGCGGAGGAACGCAGAGGTACCAGCGTCAGACCTGCGAACGCGCTTTCCCGTCGTGCCGGAGGCCGCCGAGCTGCTCCGATCGGCGGTCAACACCGGGCTCGTGACGGCTGACGGGCTGCCCCGGCTGCTGCGCGTGGCCTGGACACTGGCGGACCTGCGCGGTGCCGACCGCCCGCAGCTCGACGACGCGGCGGGTGCCCTGGAGTTGTGGAAGGGGGCGAACGGCGATGGAACCCGGTGAGCGCGTCCTGGTCCGCCCCTTCTTCCACATCCCGGTGCGGCCGTGGTGGACGGAGTCCTACCAGTCTCCGTTTTACTACCCGGGCACGGTGACCAAGGTCAACAAGCAGCGCGAACGCGCGCATGTGGAACTGGACGAGTCGCTCTATCCCACACCGTGGCAGGACCGCATCCAGGTTTTCCACGTCAGCGATATCCACAGGTACGGCTGTCGCTGCCAGGAGTGCTCCAAGCCAGGCCGGGACATCTACCGATTCCGCGCTGAGCAAGAGCGTATGCGCAACGAAGAGCAGCCATAAAGCCAACTCCGGACCGGCGGGCGCTGTCCCGTTTCAAAGCGCCCGCCGAATCCGTTACATCCGTACCGTCGCTGCGGATCGGCGCGGGTGACGGTCTCGGTGGGCGGACGTTCGGGCTGTGCCGTCGTCCGTATTTAGATGTGAGCCTCGATCGAAGTTAATAAAGCTCGGTCGGCAATCTCAAATGCTCCCTGCGGTGCCAGATCGGCCCGCTTTTAACTCGTCAACGAATTACTTTGAAAGGAGTCCGGGATGAACGAATGGGAAGTCGAGGAATTGGCGATCGAGGTCGCCGAGCATCTGGAGGGCTACCGGCCCCTGGTGCGGCCCGGTCATCCGGCCTACCTCATGGGACCCGCCGGCGCGCGGCTCGTCGTGCATCCGATCTGGAATCAGCGGGGACGGATCAGGGTGCTCGGTGTCTACCCCGACGGCAGCAGGGGCATGTGTCCTGACCTGCGACGGCATGAGATCACGGTGACAGCGGCGCGAGGGGCGAAGTTCGTCGCGAAGAGGATCGAGCGCCGCCTACTGCCCGACTATCGACGGGACCTGATCACCTGCTTTGAGCGGTTGGCGAAGAGGGTGACCGAGAACGGCACACGGGCTGAGATCATCGAAACCCTGGTGGAACTGCTGCCGGAGGCCTCGCTCACCGAGAAAGAGCGAGAGACCGTCGTCCGGTGGCGGCTGGAGGCCGCGTCCGGCTCGTTCACCGTTTACGGCGACAGCACGAGCACGATCGAAATTTGCGTAGCCGACCGTGAACTGACCGAACGCGTGGCCTACGCCGTACAGCAACGCTCCACATGAGCTCGCCCGAACTCCGGCGCTCTCGCTGGAGAATGCGGCAGATCTGGTAATTCTCCTTACCATCATCAGCTACGACATCGACGGCACCGGCCACGGCCGGTGCCTTTCTCATTTCCACCGCACCGAGGGGAGACAGACATGTCCAGGGAGTCTCTGGAATGGCTGAACGCCAACACCTTGATCGGCTTCACCGAGAAGCGCGGTACGGCCTGGCACTACCGCGCGAGCATGCAAGGCGAGGAGCCGAACCACTATCCCGGCCCGATCCCTGTGGACGACGTCAAGCGGCGGCTGTTCGGCTGGGAGGCGCTGAGCAGCCCCGTCTACGTGGAAGACCCGCGCGGCGGACTGGCCCAGGTGCCCGGCAGGCAGGCCATCGTGCGCAGCGACAACGGCCATGTCATGGGCATCTTCTCCGACGGCTACGAGCCACATCCCTACGTCGAATGGCTGATCAACACCGTCTCCAGGCTCCTGGACGCCGATCTGTCGATCGGATCCGCCGGGCTGCTAAAGGGCGGAGCGGTCGCCTGGGTGTCGGTCGAGGTGCCCGAGAACGTCGTCACGCCCGAAGGCGTCGAGTTCCGGCCCCACCTGTTCGGTGCGACGTCCTTCGACGGTTCCCTGGCCACGACGTTCAAAAGGGCAGTGACTCACATCGTCTGTGACAATACGATGGCCGCTGGTCTCGCCGAGCGCGGGCAGCAGGTCAAGATCAAGCACTCCCGGTATTCGAAGCTGCGGCTCGCCGAAGCTCGGGACGCGCTGAACATCGTCTATGCGCTGGCCGACGAGTTCTCGATGGTCGTACGCGAGTTGTGCCGGGTCGAGGTCAGCGAGCGGCAGTGGCAGGCGTTCTTGGAGGCCCACACACCGATGCCACAGGGGCGAGGCCGCAGCCGAACGATGGCGGAGAACAAGCGAGACACCCTGGCCAAGCTTTGGAACCACGACCTACGCGTAGCGCCGTGGCGTGGTACGGCCTGGGGCGTGGTGCAGGCGGTCAACACCTTCACCCATCACGAGCAAAACGTACGCGGGGCTGAGCGAGCCGAACGCAACATGCTCCGCGCGGTCACCGGCGGCATCGAGGAACTCGATCAAAGCACCCTGTTCACCCTGTCCGAGGTGCTTGGCGAGGCGGTGATCTCTCGCTTCCGTCGGTAAGCCGGGACGGTGCATGCCCTTCGGGCGACGCGTCGGACTCGCCCTTGCGTGAGTCGCTTGAGAGCGGAGCATGGGGCTTCGCTCTCAGCGCGAGATTGGAGCGATATGGGCGGGCCAGTCGCGCGAGCGCGGTTCAGGAAGCGCAGCGTGCGTCGGCTGCTCTGGTTTCAGGCGTTGTCGCCACCCAGCGACGCGGCAGCGCGGGCTGCGGATTACAGGCTGACACAGATGTGTGGGCCATAAGGTGTTCTCGGCGATGGTCCGCGTCTACGTCACGGGAGGAGAAACGGGTGAACGCCGAGACGGCGAACCTGCTCTTCGACGTGGTTGAGCGGTTGGAAAAGAGCATCGTCGCTCGCGACTGCCCCGCGGTCGTCATGCTGGACGGGGAGCGCCGTTTCATCCTCAGTGACTACGACTACCTGCGTGATCGGGAAACTGCCGTAGCCTTCGAGCGCAGAGCCGCCGCGAAGGCAGGCGAGATCGGTGCAAAGCGCTGGGTCTTCGCGGTGCCGCAGGTCTGGATCTTCGAACCTCCGAGCACTGTGGCCACGCGCGCGGTCTCGAATCACCCTCTGCGCGAGGGCGAGCAGGAGGCGATCACGTGGATGAGCTTCGACCGTGACGACGGTGTGGACTATGGCCGGGTGGCCTACGTGCGCCGCCCCAGTGGCGAACCGGTCTTCGAGGAGCCGGAAATGTTCGAGGTGGGCGTACGGCCGAGGGAGATCATGCCGGGGTTCACGCTGCTGCGGGAACTCCTCAACGAGTAGTGGGGCCGATCCCCCGAGGGGGAACGGCCCCTGACCGGTTCCACTCTTTGCGAAAGAGAAATGTGATCGGTCGAGTCCAGCCTATGCCCCCTGTATCGGTGATGGAGAGCATTCGGCGGTCACGCCGCGAGGACGGCCACAAGGCAGCCGGCGAACATGAACGGTCCATACGGGATGAGCGTGGATGCGGAGCCCTTCCGGCTGATCAGCAGGGCCACCGCAAACAGCGCCGCCAGCATGAGCCCCGCACCGATGCCGGCCACCCAGCTATGTAGGTCGATAGTCCCGAGGATCCCGCCGACGAGGCCGGACGCCTTGACGTCCCCCGGTCCGAGTGCGGTGTTCATCCGGCGGAAGCACCAGTAGAGCGAGAAGGCGCCCACGGCGCCGAGGACCAGGCCCACGGCGAGCGCTCCGTCCCTGCTCACCAACCCGCCGACGGCCACGAGCGCCAGGAGGACGGCGTACGAGGGCAGCGTGAGCGCGTCCGGCAGCCGTCGCGCCCGCAGGTCGATCACGCTGAGCGCCACTCCAGCAGCGGCCATATAGAGGTATGCGGGGAGAAGCGGAGCAGGACCGATACGCCAGCCGAGCAGCCCGAATACCGCCGCAGTGATGATCTCGGTTGCGTACGGCACGCCTTTTCGCGGGGCGAAGTGATCGGCGAGGATCCGGACGATTCGCCCGATGAGGAGGCCGCCGGTGGTGGTCCCCAGGGCAACGCCGATCATAGACACGATGTCCCCCGCTCAGCAAGGCGCCTGTATAAGCCGCTTCGTCTACGCAGCGAGAGCAAAGAATAGCTGTGGGTGATTTATGATCTTCAAGTTGTTTCGCTAAGCTAGCCACTCCACCAGCCATTTTTGGTGCTCGTCCGGCTCCACCGCCGGCGCGGTCGGCTCTTCGGTCCAGGCGCCAGCCCTCCTGGCACTGCATCTATCCGCAACGTCCTCGCCCGCTGCGCACACCGGCTCTCCAACCGCGACCCACACGGGATCCTCACGATCTCACTCGTCCCGGTCGCGGTATCGGTCACACACCCTGCTCGGCCGACGCGGCAACGTCGGCTTCTCCCGAAACCATCATCCGGTTATCTGGGAAGGTACGCCCCTTCCCAGTGATCCACAGATTCCGATCATTGCTCGCGGGCATCCGCCAAGACAGGTGTGTTGAACAGCAGTGCGCACCCCCGCAGCGGCACCCGGCGCGCTCATGAGACGAGAAGAAGACAAACTCGCGCGCTGCATCCCCGGCGTTCGCGCGCACCGGTAATCAGGTCGTCACATCAGCAACCGCCCACGCTACCCGGCGTCATTGGGGCGCCCGGACCACGCTGGGCCATTAACGCGGCTCACCAGCGCCGCAGTTAGCGTCCATGGGAGTGGTGTACGGGTGATCTTTCCCTTGGTGCGACGGGAGAGATCCATGTGACAAGAGACGGCCACTTCGTAATCCTTCGATTCGCA